>NZ_QURH01001030.1 GCF_003428695.1 Actinomadura logoneensis | reverse complement strand
GGCGCGGCGCGACCGGCGGCCCGGGGCCGCCGTGCCGACTACGCTGAGATCATGCGCCTGCTCCGGTCGAACCGAGCCCTCCCCGCCGACGTCCGCGCCGCCCTGGACCTCCCGCGCGGCGACCGCGTCCTGGCCGCCGCCCCCACCCGCGGCGGCTCCCACGTCGTCGCGACGGCCCGCGCCCTCTACGTCCCGACGGTGGACGGCCTGACCCGCGTCCCCTGGGAGCAGGTCGACCAGGCGTCCTGGAAGGACGGCTGGCTGCACGTCCACGAGACCATGGGCGGCCCGGAGCACCACGTCCGGCTGACCGAGCCCGGCTCGGTCCCGGAGACCGTCCGCGAGCGGGTCACCTCGACCGTCGCCGTCTCCCACCACGCCGAACTCCCGAACGGCGGCGGCGTCCGCATCGCGGGCCGCAGGGCGCCCGGCGGCGGCGAGGTCCGCTGGACCTTCGTCTTCGACCCCGGCCTCGACCCGAAGGACCCCGGGCTGCGCGCCCAGGCCGAGCAGGTCCTCGAGGACCTCCGCCGCCAGACCGGCCTCTGACCGGCCGCGTCCGGCCGCAAGCCGCCGTTCTCCCGCCCGTCCGCCTCGCCGCCCCCGCCGATTTCGATGCGCGAAGCAGTCTCCGGATGCGCTAATCTATTCCTGTCGCCAGGGGGCGAAACCCCCGGAGACCAGGGACAATCCCGCGTAGCTCAATTGGCAGAGCAGCCGGCTGTTAACCGGCAGGTTATTGGTTCGAGTCCAATCGCGGGAGCCATACCGGCCTTCTGAAGGCCAAGGTCAGGGCCGCCACCGATCTCGGTGGCGGCCCTGACGCGTGTCGGGGGCCGTGAGGGGCGTCGAGGCGTGTTGCCGGGCGTCCGGGCGCGCGGAAACGATCTTGCTGGCGGCGTCGGTAGCCTGTTGCCCGATATGTGTGGGAGGGCGGCATGAGTCAGCCGGGCTGGTACGCGGATCCGTACGGCGGGGGAGGGCTCCGCTGGTGGGACGGGAACGTCTGGACCGAGCACGCCAGACCCGCGCCGCCCCCGCCCCCCGCGCCGCCCGTCGCGATGGCCCCGCCCGCACCGGCCGCGCCCGCGCCCGCGCCTGCCGTGCCGGCCCAGCCGGTGCCCTCCCAGCCCGTCGTGGCGGGTCCCGTTTTCAACCTGGAGTATCGGAAGTTCCACGTCTGGGCCGATCAGCACACGCTCGGCGTGAACGGCCGGACGATCCCCATCGCGGACATCCGGTGGGTCTCCCACTGGGTGGTGCGGAAGGTCCAGGGGAGTTCGGGGCTGAACGACCCGACGCGCGGCAACTTCGAGTACCACTTCAAGGCGGGCACGGACCCGTCCCGCAGCCGCGGCGACGTGCGCGCCGAGTTCTACCGCCGGTACAAGGACAAAGAGGACCCGGAGGCGTGGACGGCGCTGCTGCGGCTGCTCCGCGAGCGGGTCGAGCCGGACATCCTCGCGCGGATGGACGCCCGGCTCCGGCGCGGGCAGTCGATCGACTTCAGCCGGCGGGCGCAGGTGCACCCCGGCGGGGTCGTGGTCGGCCGCGACTCCTTCGCGTGGACGCAGGTCCAGAGCGCGAAGGACCACGCCGGGCGGGTCTGGCTCTTCGTCCACGGGCGGGAGAAGCCCCTGCCCGTCGCCGTCCACTCGACGCCGAACGCCGGGCTGATCACCCCGCTCGTGAACATGAACGTCGCCCGGCAGCGGGGCTGACGCCCGGTCAGCCGGCCAGGTCGGGCTTGCCGAACGGGACGGCGTAGCCGGACGGCAGCTGGCCCAGCAGGTGGTTGACCTCGCCGCCGGACACCGACTCGCTCACCGTGCCGAGGACGGCCGCCGCGTCCCGTTCGGGTTCGGGCGTGCCGAGGCGGGCGTAGAACTCGGCCAGGCCGAAGCCGCCGGCGTGCCGGTCGGGGTCGGTGTCCAGCGCGCCGCCCACCTCGTCGGGGAGCTGCGCGGCCAGGCCGGAGGCCGTGCGGGGAGGAATCCGCTCCGACAGGACGGACAGGACCGTCCGCGCGACGTCGGCGGCCTCGCGCTGGTCGTTGTAGCCGCCGCGCCGCCTGACCTCGGCGAGGAATTCGTCGCTTCTCATCTCTTCCCTCCTTTCCCAGGGGCCTCCTGGTCCCCCTACCGCGACGTGGTCTCGCTAAACGCGGCTTCGCGCGGCGCGTCCGGAACCGGGGGACGGGGCGTCCGGAAGGCTGCGGCGACGATCACGAGCGCGACGGCGGCGATGCCCGTCGCGACCGTGAAGGCGCCGCTCATCCCGTGGGCGATGGTGGACGGGGGCGAGGGGCGTCCGTCCACCGACGAGGCGTAGACCCCGGAGAGCACCGCGATGCCCAGGGACGCGCCGGTCAGCATCGCCGTCTGCAGCAGGCCCGCCGCCGCGCCCGAGTCGGCGGGCGCGACCGTCGACATGATCGTCATGTTGAACGGGACGACGACGAACCCCAGTCCCGCGCCGATCAGGAGGAGCGGCCCGGCGACGCCGAGGGCGTAGCCGCCGGTCTGCGGGAGGAAGCACAGCCAGGCCAGGCCGCCGGTCAGCGCCACCGTGCCGAGCAGGGCGACCGACCGGGCCGACAGAGTGCCCATGAGGCGCGGCGCGTACCGGGCGGTGACGAGCATGCCCAGCGCCATCGGAAGGAAGGCCAGGCCCGCGAGCAGCGCGCCCCATCCCAGGGCCTCCTGGAGGTACTGGACGATCAGGAACTGGGCGCTCATCGTCGTCATCGGGATGAGCAGCAGGGCCGGCAGCGCGGACGCGCGGGCCCGGTCGGCGAACAGGCGCAGCGGCGTGACGGGCCGGGCGGCCCGCCGCTCCACCAGCACGAACGCGACGAGCAGCAGCGCGCCCGCGCCGAGGGCGAGCGGCGGGTTCCCCACCCTGGCCAGGCCGAGGGCGAGGAGGGCGAGGCCGAGCGCCGAGGTCAGCGCGCCCGCCAGGTCGAAGCGTCCGCCCTCCCGCGGCGACTCGGCGAGCACGCGCGGGGTGAGGGCGACCACCAGTACGCCGATCGGGACGTTCACCAGCAGCATCCAGCGCCGGGACAGCGCGGCGGTGAACAGCGCCGTGCCCCAGGCGAAGACGCGGCGGCGGCCGAGGACGTCCCCGGCGCGTCCGCCGAGCAGCAGGAGGCCGCCGTAGGCGAGCAGGAAGGCGTTGCTCACCCAGGCGAGGCCGCCGGGGGACAGGTCGAGGCCGTCCCGGATCTGGGGAAAAGCGCGACGTTGGTGATCGCGCCGTTGGTGATCGTGCCGTCCAGCATGAGCATCAGCTCGCAGGAGACGATCACGGCGAGTGTGAGCGTGGCGCGTGACACGCGGACCTCCACAATAGGGAACCAGGTGGTTCACTGTAGGGGAGGGCGAGGCTTTTAGGGAACCATATGGTTCACTATTTTCCCGCGCTACGATGACCCGGGTTCGAGAAGGGGGACGTGTGACGGTCACGGCGTCCCGGCGACGGGGCGAGGAACTGCGCCGGGCGATCCTCGACGCGGTCGTGGAGCAGCTCGGCACGGTCGGCTACGCGAAGCTGAGCACCAACAAGGTCGCCGCGGCGGCCGGCACCGGCAAGGCGGCGCTCTACCGGCGCTGGCGCAACAAGGAGGAGCTGGTCCGCGACGCGCTGCGCGACCTGCTGTCCGAGCCGCCCGAGATCCCCGACGGCACTCCGCTGCGCGACGGCCTGCTCGTCCTGCTCCGGCATTTCGACCGCGCGCTCAACGACTCGCGCGGGACGGCCTTCCAGACCGTCGCCGCCGAGGCAGCGGACGGCACCGGCGAGCTGCGCTCGTTGTTCCACGAGTCCGTGACGCGGCCCTGCGAGGAACGCATCGCCGACCTCGTCCGCGCGCACGGCGGCACGGCGGGGGCGAGCGCCGTGTCGGCCGGCCCCGCGCTGCTCTTCTACCACTGCTTCGCGGGCGGACCGCGAAGCACCGACGCGCAGATCCAGGCGGTCGTGGACGACGTGCTGCTTCCCCTCTTCCGGGAAGGCGGGGCCGCGTGACGCTGCAAGAGCGGCTGATCGCCGTCGCGACGCGGCTGTTCGCCGAGAAGGGCTACGAGGCGACGTCGGTCCAGGAGATCGTGGCCGCGGCGGGCGTCACCAAGGGCGCGATGTACCACTACTACGGTTCCAAGGACGAGCTGCTCTACGAGATCTACCACCGGCTGATCGACATGCAGACCCGGCGGCTGGAGGAGATCGCGGACGGCCCCGGGACGGTCGAGGAGCGGGTCCGCGCGGCGGCCGTGGACGTGCTGAACACCTCGTTCGCCAACCTGGAGGACCTGACGGTCTTCTTCCGCTCCACGCACCTGCTGTCACCGGAGCGGCGGGCGGCCGTCCGGGCGGAGCGCCGGCGGTACCACGAGCGGTTCCGTGCGCTGGTCGAGGAGGGCCAGGCCGACGGGACGTTCCGGGCCGGGACGCCCGCCGACATCGTGGTGAACTTCTTCTTCGGGACCGTCCACCAGATCGGCGCGTGGTACCGGCCGGGCGGGCGGCTGAAGGCCGAGGAGATCAGCGAGCACTACGTCGGCCTCTTCCTCGACGGCCTCCTCGCCGGCCGCGCCTCCGCCTAGAGCCGCACGATCCGGAGTTCGGCCGCGGCGTGCCGCGCCCGCAGCGGCTTCTTGTCGAACTTGCCGACCGTCGTCTTCGGGACCTCGTCCAGGAACGTCCAGTACTCCGGGACCTGCCACTTCGCGATCCGGCCGCGGAGGAAGTCCGCCAGTTCGGCCGCGGTCGCCGAGGCGTCCTCGCGCAGGACGACGCAGGCCAGCGGACGCTCGTCCCAGCGCGGGTCGGGGACGCCGATCACGGCGGCCTCGGCCACGGCCGGGTGCGCCATGAGGTGGTCCTCCAGCTCGACCGACGAGATCCACTCGCCCCCGGACTTGATGACGTCCTTCACGCGGTCGGTGATCTGGAAGTAGCCGCGCCGGTCGATCGTGCCGACGTCGCCGGTGCGCAGCCATCCGTCGTGGAACTTCTCCGGCGCGTCCACGCGGTGGTAGGACCCGGTGATCCACGGGCCGCGGACCTCGATCTCGCCGACCGACTCGCCGTCCCACGGCAGCTCGCGGCCCAGCGCGTCGACGATCCGCATCTGGACGCCGGGCGCGACGCGGCCCGACTTCATCCGCCAGTCGGTGTCCTCGGGCGTGCCGGGCTCGACCCCGGGTGGCGGGAACGCCATGCCGCCGAGCGGGCTCGTCTCGGTCATGCCCCACCCCTGGACGATCCGCAGGCCGTACCGCTCCTGCGCGCGCTCCAGCAGGACGCGCGGCGCGGCGGCCCCGCCCGAGTTCGCCAGCCGCAGCGACGACAGGTCGATCTCGTGCCGCTCGCCGTGCTCCAGGATCGCGTGCCAGATCGTCGGGACGGCCGAGGCGACCGTCGTCCGCTCGGACGCGATGAAGGCGGTCAGGTGCTCGGGCTGGAGGAACCGGTCCGGCATGTGCAGGGTCGCGCCGGACAGCAGCGACGCGTACGGCAGGCCCCACGCGTTCACGTGGAACATCGGGACGATCGCGAGCACCCGGTCGTCCTCGCGCGGCCCGACCAGCGACGACGAGTTCGCCGCGAGCGCGTGCAGGAACGTCGAGCGGTGCGAGTAGACGACGCCCTTCGGGTCGCCGGTCGTCCCGGACGTGTAGCACATCGCCGCCGCCGACCGCTCGTCCAGCTCGGGCCAGGCGAAGCCGGGCTCCTCGGCGGAGAGGAGCTCCCGGTACCGCAGGACGGGCCGGCCGAGCGCCGACGCGTCGCCGTCCCCGACCACGATGACGTGCCGGACGGTCGGCATCCGGTCGGCGATCCGCGCGAGCAGCGGGACGAGCGAGTCGTCCACGATGACCACGGAGTCCTCGGCGTGGTTCACGATGTGCGCGAGCTGTTCGGGGAACAGCCGGATGTTCAGCGTGTGCAGCACCGCGCCCATGGACGGCACCGCGAGGTACGCCTCGAAGTGCTCCTGGTTGTTCCACGCGAACGTCGCGACGCGGTCGCCGGGCCGGACGCCCAGCCTGGTCAGGGCCGCCGCGAGCCGTTCGGCGTTCTCGGCGACCTCCGCGAACCCGGCCCGCCTCGGGGGCGTCGCGCCGCCCGTCCACGTCACGCATTGGCTGTCCGCGTAGATGAGCCGTCCGTGCCGCATGAGGGCGGTGATGGTGAGCGGGAAGTCCTGCATGGTGCTGGGGATCACGACCATCCTCCCGGAGCCGACCGGCCGGTGCGTGTGCCCGATATCACCATACCGACCGGTCGGTATGCAATACGGTCCGCTCCTTCCACGCCGGGACGGGCCCCGCCTAGGAACGGGGGACGGCGCTGTACCGACCCATGCTCCCCGGCCCCGGCCAGGGGGCGCCGTCCTTCACGAGGAGCTGGCGGACCTTGCCGTCGAGGTCGACCAGCACGGTCTCCATGCGGTCGGGGTAGATGATCCGCACGGCGAGGAGGTGCGTCTCGTCGTACCAGCCCAGAAGCGTCAGGTCGCGCAGCCGTCTGAGCTCGCGCGTCGTGCGTCCCGATGTGTCCCAGAGGACGATCGCGTTCCCCATGCCGTGCAGGTAGTCGCACGCCAGCATCCGTCCGGACGGGGAGTACAGGAGCTCCCGGGTGTCGTGGAACTCGGTCAGCCGCACGTCCGGCTCGGGCCTGCCGCCCGACGCCGGGAAGCGGAGCAGCCGGGAGCCCGCGCCGGGCGCCACGGCGTACCGACCGGTCGCGTCCCAGGCGAACTGGGCCTCGGGCTGGACCCGCTCCGGCCGACCCGCGCCTCCGACCCAGGTGACGCGGACCCGCAGGGTGTCCGCGTCGATGACCGCGAACCCCCGCAGCCCTTCGTTGATGGCGCCCGAGTAGAGCGAGACCAGGATCCGCCGCCCGCGCGGGGACCATCTCAGGTGGCCCGTGGACGCCGGGAGCGAGACGCGGCGTTCGGCCCCGGTGCGCCGGTCGCGCACGGCCACGCGGCGGGACGTCTCGTCCGGGCGCGGCACGCCCGCGACCGTCCGCCCGTCGGGGGAGACGGCGGCCTCGACGTAGGGCGTCGCGGCGAACGTCCCGGTCGAGGCGTCCAGCACGTAGGCCGTCACGTTCGACAGGTCCCTCTCGGCGGGCAGCGAGAAGGACGTCAGGGTGAGAGGCCCGGGCGGGTCCGAGACGATCTGCCCGACCTGCCGTCCCTGGACGACCACGGGACCGGGCGCGGGCCGCCGCCCGGGGAGCGGCGCGCCGGCATGCGGTGAACCGGGCGCGGTGGGCTGCGGCGAACCGGACACGGTGGGTTGCCGCGAGGCGGACACGGCGGCCCGCGGCCGGTCGGCCCCCCGCCGGAACTCGATGCCGAGCGAGACGCCCGCCGCGGCGATGACCACGACCCCGACGCCCGCGGCGACCCATCTCCATGCTCGTTCTCCCGGCATGGGAGAAGGATCAAGGTGCGCGGGGTCTGGTGTACACACCGATGGCATGATCCGGCCGCGAATCCGGAGCGCGGGGGGCGGCGGCGCGGCCGGAGGAAGGGCGGGCTCCGGCCGCGTCGCGGTTCAGCGGTGCCGCTGCTGGGCGGTGGCGATGGCTCGGGCGAGGTCGTCCACGGTGGCCGCGTGGACGAGGCGGAAGTCGTCGCCCTCGCCGACCATGGCCCACCACTCGCGGGTGCGGTGGCCCCACCAGCAGGGGACGTCCGGGAGGCGGCGGCGCAGCTCGAAGATCGTGAGCGGCTGGGACGGGGACGGCGGATGCCCGAGCGCCGCGCGCACCCAGGGGAGCAGCGTCGAGGTGAGCCTGGCGGCGGCGAGCGCCGCGTCCGGGTAGTCGGCGAGCCGTTCGCCGCCGCTCGCGACGTACCACCACTGTCCGGGGCGGGTGCCGGGCCGGACGGTCACGGTCTCGCCGAAGTGCGGCGTCTGCGCGCAGTAGACGAGGAGTGAGGGGAGGGAGTCGCCGAAGCGCGGAGAAGTGGCCCATCCGAGCCGCCGCAGCTCCTCGTCCAGCCGCACGAGCCCGCTCGGCAGCCGCGCCTGGCTGCGCGGCGCCGCGTCGTTCAACTGCGCTTTCCGCACCTCGACGCCGGTCTGTGTGCGGGTCACGAGCCGGGACCGAGGCTGTTTCCGGAGCCGCCGCCAGCGTCCCCGGGCCCGGTCGCTCACAGGCCGTCCCGGGAGTCGATCGCGCGCCCGCGCTCGATGACGAGCAGTTCGCGGAGGCGGTCGGCGTCCGAGGCGATGACCGTCGGATCGACGCCCTGGGACGGATCGTGCAGCGTGGCCACCCAGTCGCCGGGCCGTCCGTCGGAACGGTGCGCGCGCCAGATGCGGTGCCCGGGGAAATCCACCCGAAGGGCGACGAGCGCGATGTGATCGGGATTTATGGATGGTATCGACATGGATAACGCCTCACGATGGGGTTTCTCTCTGTAATCGCTCCCCAGCATCCCGTGACCGAGTTATGGTCGGGAAGAGCGTGAGGTTCAGCGAAGGAAAGCCCGCAGCCCCCATCGAAAGCCGATGGTTTTCCATCCTCTGGAGGTCGGAATGCCCCGTCGCCCCCGTGACCCCGGAATCCCTACGACCCCGGCCGGACATTTCGGTAGGGAGTTGCGCGCGTATCGCGACGACTTGGGCCTGACCAGGGCCGGACTCGCGGCGAAGCTCGGCTACTCACCTCAGCGGATCGGGCAGATCGAAGGCGGAGACGCGCCTTCCGAGGACTTCGCGAAGGACTGTGACGCCTTCTTCAAGACAAATGGGTCGTTCCATCGCGATTGGGAGTGGATCCAGGAGATCACTCAGTTGGAGCTGCTCCCCCCAGGCTTCTCTGAGTACCTGATCTTCGAAGACAAGGCCATCCTGATCCACAAGTTCGAAGCCATGCATGTGACCGGACTGTTCCAGACGCCGGAGTACGCCTTCGAGATGCTCAAGCGCCGCTGGTCGCCAGAGGAGGCGAAGGAGCTGGTCGCCACACGTTTGGCACGGCAGGAGATCTTGGATGGCGAGGACGCGTGTCATGTGGTCGTCGTCTACGACGAGGGTGCGATCCGGCGGCCGGTGGGAGACCGCAATGTCATGCGCGGGCAGGTGCAACATCTGATCGATATGGCCCAGAAGCCGAACGTGACCTTGCAGATCGTGCCGAGTTCGGTCGGAGCGTATGAGGGCACCCTGGGAGCCTTCACCGTCTTGGGCCTTCCCGATGGAGTCGATGTCGCTTATGAAGAGGGCCACGTCGGTGGGCAGCTTCATCGGCACCATGATGCTGTTCGTCAGTTTGGGGTACGTTTCGACTTGATCAGAGGAGTGGCTCTGTCCGCGGAGGACTCCCTCAAGCTCCTCTATGAGATCTTGGAGGGCCTATGAGCAAGCCAGATCCGTCCAACGTCCGCTGGCGCAAGAGCAGTCACTCCGGCGATACCGGAGGGGATTGCGTAGAGCTCGGGGGAGTGTGGCGCAAGAGCAGTCGCAGCACTGACACGGGTGGGCAGTGTGTGGAGTTGGCTGGGTGTCCGCATGATGTCGCGGTTCGTGATTCCAAGGACCCCGACGGGCCGAGGCTGGTCTTTGATGCCTCGGTGTTCGGGGCGTTCGCTCGGCGGGTGAAGGCCGGAGCGCTGGACCTGGTCTGACATCTCGTCTTCTGACCTGCGAGCCCTCGCCGTGCTCTACGCGCGGCGAGGGCTCGCTGTGCTGGAGCGCTGTCTTGATGCGGTCACGGGGGTGTTGTCGTCCTCGGCCGTCCTAGATGCTGAAAAGTCCGAGCGTCGCTCTTCCGAGAAGTCTGGGAGGCCCGGTGAAGTCAACCGATCTGGCGTCGATGAACTGGCGCAAGAGCAGTCACAGCGGCGACACCGGCGGGGAGTGCGTAGAGCTCAGGGGGACGTGGCGCAAGAGCAGTCGCAGTGGCGACACGGGTGGGCAGTGTGTGGAGCTGGCTGGTTGTCCGCATGATGTCGCGGTTCGTGATTCCAAGGACCCCGACGGGCCGAAGCTGGTGTTCGCTGGGCCTGTGTTCGGGGTGTTCGCTCGGCGGGTGAAGGCTGGGGCGTTCGATCTGGGCTGACCTTTGTGCTCGGGACTGGAGAGCCCTCGCCGTGCTCGCGTGCGGTGAGGGCTCGCGTGTGTTCGGGGCGTGAGGGTTTCCGTACGGTTGCGGTACGTGTCGGGCCGGGGTGGAGGGGGAGGGAGTACCGCGGGGTCCGGACGAAGGAATGCGGCCATGAGGGAACGAGCTCTTGGTGCGGGAGTCGTCGGGCTGGCCCTGGCCGTCCTGCTCGCGGGGTGCGGCAGCGGCGGCGACGGCGGACGGGCGGACTCGTCCGCGTCGCTCCCCCTGATGTCCCGGGTGTCCGACCCGCCGCCCCCGCCGAAGGACGGGACGAACCTCGCGGCCTGCCGGGAGGGGCGCTGCGAGGTCCGGGTCCGGGCGGGCGACCAGATCGAGCTGGCCCCGCACTTCCACGCCGGGCCGCTGGTCATCACGGCCGTCGAGCCCGACGGCCTGTCGGTCCGCTGGACGTACGAGGGTGGCGGCTCGGGTGCGGGGAAGGCCAGTCCCAACAGCACGATCACCTTCGGCGACGGCGGGACGCTGCTGACCATCCATGTGGAGCGGATCGGTTCCGACAGCGCGGTCATCCGGCTCATGTCGGGTGAGCCGTCATGACGCGCCCGGCTGGTGGGACCAGGTGCGCAGCAGGGCGGGGGAGCGGCCGGGGCACTCGCGGGTGACGAGGTCCTCGTCGGTGAGGACGAACCCGGCGGACCGGGCGACCCCCTGGCTGGCGAGGTTGTCCTCCGCGATCCGCAGGACGACCCGCGCGGACGGGTCCGTCTGGCGGGCGTGCTCGACCATGAGGCGGACGGCGCGGTTGGCGAGCCCCCGGCCCCGGTGCCGCGGCCCGATGCCGTAGGCGATTTCCACCGCGCGCGGCGTCTCGTCCGGCCGCGGGACGTACAGCACCTCGCCCAGCGGCGTCCGCCCGTCGGTGGTGACGGCGAACTGCAGGACCCGGCCGCTCTCGCGGTTCGTCCGGCTCTTGTCGAGGTAGGCGCGCGCGGCGTCGAGGTCGAATGGCGACGCGAGCGGTGTCCAGGTGGCGAACTCGGGGTGGTCGAACAGCTCGACCATGGTGCGCAGGTCGCCCTCGTACCAGGGGCGCAGTCGGAGTCCCAGGCCGGTGATGGAGGGCGCGGGAATCGCTGGGGAGGTCATTCCGTGATCATGGCAGGGGCATGGCGGACCCGTCCGGCCGGTCCCGGCCTCGGCCATGGGCGTTCGCCGGATGTTGGGCGAGCATCGTCGTATGACCGGCGGTGACATCTCCCTGTCCGTCACGGAGGGACGGACTCTGAGGCATCTGCTGGCTTCGGCCGGTGCGAGCCTCGCGCTGGCGGCTGCTCTTCTGGCGGTGTGGTTCGTCCTGCTGCGGGACGGGTCGGAGGACCGGGACCTGTGGAACGCGCCCTCGTTCGACAAGGCCGCCGCTCCGCTGGTCGTCTCCGGTGTGCTCACGGTGGCGATGGCCGCGTCGTGGGCGCGGCTGCGGATCGCGGCTGCCCTGTGCGCGACGCCCGCGTTGACGCAGGTGCTCGTCTTCGTGGTCGCCGGGGATGTCCGCCGCGACCGCTGGTTCGGGTACATGCCCCTGGTTCCGCCGCGCGCCGTGGACAGGTGGAGCATCACGCTGACCACGCTCGCCGAAGGGCTCGGCCTGCTCGCGGCCTTCCTGCACGGCGGGACGTCCCGAGGGCGCCTGGTCCTTCCGGTCTACCTGCCGGTTCTCGCGGGGCTCGCCCTGGCGGCCGACGCGGTCGCGGAGGCGGAGTTCGAGCCTGCCAGGGGGTTCGCGGCGGCCTGGCGGACGTGGCACTACGGCTGGATCGCGTTGGGCGTCTTCGCGGTCGGGCTGGCCTTCCTGCTCGTCGCGCGCCGGAGCGGGAGCCGGGGGTCGCGGCTCGCGGGTTCGGTGCTGCTGGCGGTGCCGCTGGGCCTGCTGCTCTGGGACCACCGGCCTCGGACGTTCCTGCGCGTCCGCACCGGCTACCCGTCGCCCGAGCTCTACGGCCGGTTCATGCAGGGTGACGGCGTGCAGAAGAACTGGACGCTGTTCCTCGGGGCCGCGGGCGGGCTGGTGCTGTGGATGACGCTCGTCCTCGCGGCGCTGGTGGCGGTCGCGCAAGCCTGGCCCGAGCCGCACGACGACGAGGCGTGAGACGGCGAGGCGTGAGCGGCGCGAGGACGAGCGGAGGCGGGCGTCAGTCCTCGGCGGTGTGCGGGTTCCCGCCGGCGAGGGTTTCGGCGAGCAGGTTCTCCTCGGTGGAGCCCTGCCGCCAGTAGCCCATGAACTCGACGGCCTCGCGGGGCATCCCGCGGACACGGACGAGGTGGCGGCGGATGGCGCGGACGGTGGCGGCCTCGCCCGCGATCCACGCGTAGTCCACCTGGGGAGCGTTCCGGACGGCCTCCGCGAGCGGTTCGTCGCGGTGCCGGACGAGCCAGGTGACCTCGCCGGGAAGGTCGTCCTGGCGGTCGCCGTCGTGCGCGATCTGCACGTAGACGTGCGCGGACGTGCCCGGCGGCAGCGCCTCCAGGTTCCCGCCGACCGCGGGGAGGGCGGACTCGTCCCCGGCGATGAGGATCGTCCGCGCGGACGGCGGCGGGGCGAACTCGACGCCGCCGTTGTCGGGGGCGGTCGGGCCGAGCGCGAGCAGGCGGTCGCCCGGCCGGGCGCGGGACGCCCAGCGGGAGGCGGGGCCGAGGTCGCCGTGCAGCGCGAAGTCCACGTCCACCTCGCCGGGGCGCTGCGCGCGGACGGTGAAGGTCCGCATGACGGCGCGCTCGGCCGGGTCGAGGGCGCGCCAGGCGGCGAACCAGTCGGCGTCCGGGACGTCCGGCATGACCGGGCGGTCCTGGTGCGGGTGCGGGAAGAACAGCTTGAAGCGCTGGTCGCGTCCGCCGGAGACGAACTCGTCCACGTCGGGGGCGGTGAAGGTGATCCGCAGCATGGTAGGGCCGAGGCGGGCCGCGCGCAGCACAGCGAGGTCGAAGAACCGGTACATCGGGGTCACGCCACCTTCCGCGCGTTCCGGATGGTCGCGGCGAGCCTCTCGATGATGGGCGCGCAGCCCGCGTAGGAGAAGCGCGGCTCGGGCTCCCAGGCGAACACCTGGTTCGCCTTCACGGCGGGCAGCTCGCCCCAGGCCGGCTTGGACCCGAGGTCCTTCGGCTGGAGGGCCTGCGTGCGGGCGTCCAGCAGGATCACGTCGGCACCGTACTTGCCGGCGTTCTCCCAGCTCAGCGATTCGAAGTAGCCCGCCTGGTCGAGCTTGCGCGGGACGATGACGCCGACGCCCTGCTCCTGGAAGAAGCGCAGGTCGGCGTTCTTGGCGGGGGACGAGGCGTAGAAGAGGTTCGGGCTGGCGGACGCGGCGAGCACCTTCACGCCCCTGTTCGCCGCGACGGCCGCGCGCAGGGCGGCGACGGCCTTGTCGAACCGCTCCTTCGCGGCCGTGTTCGCGGCGGACTTCAGATCCGCGCCGAGCGCGGCGGCGAGCCGAGCGTAGTGCTCGATCGGGGTGGTGAGCGTGGTGTCGCCCGCCTGGACGCCGACGCTCGGCGCGAGCTTGAAGATCTTGTCCTTGCTCTCGGCGGGGACGTAGAACAGGTCGGGCTTGACGAACATGTGGTCCACGAGCAGTTCGGGACGCAGGGCCGCGTACTTCTCGATGTCGAACTCGCCGTAGGCGTTGCCGATGATCTCGACCTTGCTGACGTCCACGTCGCCGACCTGCGGGTCGCGGCTGCCGTCCTTGCGCTTGGCCGGGCCGTACACGCCGACGATGCGGTCGGTCACGCCGTAGTCCCAGAGCGCGGCGGCGGCCCCGACGTAGGCGACGACGCGGCGGGGACGCGACTTGGCCTCGGCTTTCTGCCCCCGGTCGTCGGTGAAGGACCACGCCCCGCCGTCGTCGGACGCTTTCGCGGTGCCGCCGTCCCCGCCGCCGCACGCGGCGAGGACGGCTCCGACAGCGAGCGCGCCGCCCGCGCCGAGCAGGCCGCGGCGGGACAGGCGGGAGGAGGCGAGGTTCGTCATGGCGTGCGTTCTCCGAGGTCAGGGGTGTGCGGGGACGCCTATCGGCCCGATAGGCGGAACTTAGGTTAACCTAACCTAAGTTTTTGTCCAGGCCCCCGGGAGTCGCCCGTGACCCTGTCCTTCGTTCGGCGGTCCGCCCTGGCCGTCGTGCTGCTCGCGGCCGTCGTCGCGCTGAGCCTCGCGGTCGGCGCGCGCCCGCTCGGCCCGTCGCAGGTGTGGGACGGCCTCACCCGGCCCGGGACCGACGCGTACACGGTCGTCCACGGGATGCGGCTGCCGCGCACGCTGCTCGGGCTCGTCGCCGGGGCCGCGCTCGGCCTCGCGGGGGCGCTCATGCAGTCGCTCACCCGCAACCCGCTCGCCGACCCCGGACTGCTCGGCGTCAACGTCGGCGCGTCGGCGGCCGTGGTCACCGCCATCTCGTTCCTCGGCGTCACGTCGTTCGCCGGATACGTCTGGTTCGCCTTCGCCGGGGCGGGGATCGTCGCCGTCCTGCTGTACGGGATCGGCGGCGGACGCGGCGCGACCCCCGCGCGGCTCGCGCTCGCCGGAGCGGCGCTCAACGCCGCGCTGTACTCCTACGTCAGCGCCGTCCAGCTGCTCGACACCGCCTCGCTCGACCGGATGCGCTTCTGGACGGTCGGCAGCCTCGCCGCCGCGCAGACCTCGACCGTGCAGATGGCGGCGCCGTTCGTGCTGGCCGGGGCGGTGCTCGCGACGGCGCTGGCCCGCCCGCTCAACGCGCTCGCGCTGGGCGACGACACGGCGCGGGCGCTCGGCGCGCGGCCCGCCCTCGTCCTCGCGTGCGAGGCCATCGTCATCGGCCTGGCGATCCCGGTCGCGATCTCGGTGCAGAAGGTGG
>NZ_QURH01001029.1 GCF_003428695.1 Actinomadura logoneensis | reverse complement strand
CGCCGGGGAGATCCCCGGCGGCGACCGCCGAGACGACCCGTCGGCCACCGCGCGGCGGGCCTGAACGGCCACTGCGCGGCGAGGCTGAACGGCCACTGCGCGGCGAGTTTCGACCGCCACCGCGCGGCGAGGCTGAACGGCCACTGCGCGGCGCGTCCGGCGGTCGCCGCGCGGTGCGTCCGGCGGTCACTGAAGGGCAGCGTCCCGAGGCCCGGGCTCTCCGGTGGTCACCGCCAGGAGGAGGGGGACGACCGGGTGCGGGGCGTGCGCGGGGCGCGCGGAGTGGCGCCGCCGAGCCAGCCGTTCTCCTCGGCGATGGCGACCGCCTCCAGGCGGGTGCGCGCGCCGACCTTGGACACGATGCGGGCCAGGTAGTTCCGGACGGTCCCGGTGGCCAGGAACAGCGACCGCGCGATCTCGGCGACGGTCGCGCCCTTCGCGGTCTCTCTCAGCACCTCCAGTTCGCGCGGGGTGAGCGGGCTCTGGGACGTGGCGAGCTCGGCGAACGCCAGTTCGGCGTCGATGACGCGCTCGCCCGCCGCGACGTCGTGGATCGCCTGGACGAGCCGTTCCGGTGAGGTGTCCTTGAGCAGGAACCCCACCGCGCCGGCCGCGACGGCGCGGCGCAGGTCGCCGGGCTGCCGCCGCTCGGCCATGATGATCACGGCGCACTGCGGGACCAGGTCGAGCAGCCGGGCGGCCGCCTCGACACCGTCGAGATCGGGCAGACCGAGGTCCACCAGCGCCACCTCCGGACGGCAGTGCGCCGTCGCGGCCAGCAGCTTGCGTCCGCAGTCCACGGTCTCGACCACGCGGATGTCCGCCTCGCCGTCCAGGAGGGCGACCAGGCCGCTGCGGAACAGATGGATGTTCTCGGCGAGGATGACGCGGATCACCGAAGCCTTCCCGGGATCCGACACCGCGTCGAAGGGGGCTGGGGGAGAGGCGCGGACAGGGACATGGACGGGTGCACGGCGGAATGCGCGGATGTGCGCACGGACAGGGACAGGGGCACGGGCGGGGGCACGGGCAAGGGGACGGACACGGGGGCGGGTGGGGTGGGCAGGGTACGTCCGGGCTGGTGGACGAAGGTCATGGCGTCGCCTTGGGTGTGGGCTGGGGCGCGGCAGACGCCAGAGTGCTGTCAGAAGGGCCGGGCCGTCAAATGCGATATGTCGGATAAATCGCCCTTGGTTATACCCGCGAGGTGAGTATTTTTGATCCCGCGGTAGCGCAGGGTGTCCACCCGCACACCCATGACCTTCGCCGATCACGCTCCGACGACCGGACAATAGGTGCCCTGACCTGCGGCGTCCGCTTCCGGCCACCCTCTCATAGCAGGTGTTATTCACATTGTCGCCGATTTCGGCTTGACAATCAGGCGACACTTCCCTTGCCGACAGGTCCGTGTTTCCCATCGCGAAAACCGTTTCATCGCCTTTGCGCCAGCTCGCGGGGATAAGCGAACTCCCGCGCCCTCGGCCCGGCCCGAGGGCCACCCGCGCCGACTAGCAGCGCCCACCCTCACGAGCCCCTTCGCGCCCGCCCTCGCGATCGGCCTCACGCCCGCCTTCGCGCCCGCCTTCGCGCCCGCCTTCGCGCCCGCCTTCGCGCCCGCCTTCGCGACCGGCTTCGCGACCGTCTTCCCGAGCGGCCCCGCGGGACGCGTCCGCGGCGGGCATGCGCAGCCGCGCGTCCCGCCAGATCCGCGGGAGGTCGAGACGCTCGGCGGTCCAGGTGTCGGCCGCGATACGTCCGCGCCCTCGGTAGTCCCGCATGATCCGGACGTGCGGTCGCCACCCCACGAAGCCGCGGAGGGCCGCCCCGTCCGTCCACACCGAGACCGATCCGACCGTGCGCCTCCGCGGCGTGGTCCAGAGCCAGAGCCCGACCGCGCCCTCCAGCTCGGGCCAGCCGCGCCGGAGGCGCAGCCCGGCCCGCGCGATGCCCGGGAGGTCGAGGGCGCGGTCGGCGGTGAACGCGGTGAAGCTGACGAGGAGCGGCCCGGTCGCGTCGGCGGCGGGGCCGGTGGTCCAGGACGAGCGCAGGAGTCGCATGATCGCGACCGTACGCACCCGCACCGGACCATCAGAAGATCCAATATCCGCGAATCCTCTTGAGCCAATCATCCCGGCGGCTCACACCCGGGCGCGCAGCTCCCGGACGGCCGCGAGGATGCCCTTCCTGTCATAACCGCTGGTGGGAAGCGTGGATCCGTGCGCGTGCCGGACGATGCCCAGCCCGTCGATGAGGACGCTGCCCGACTGCCGCATCGCCCCGAACACCCTCGTCCCCAGGCCCACCGCGTCATGCGGCGCTCCCGCGCTCCCCACCAGCACAGGGAACGGGATGCCGCGCTTGCTCTTCCAGGCGGTGGCCGCCGCGCGGTCCTCCGGCACCGCGAGGAACACCGTGACGCCACTCGCCGCGAACTCCTCGCGCGAGCGGACCAGGTCCTGGACGTGCCTGTTGCAGACCGGGCACGACGTCGAGCGCATGAAGTAGACGAGCGCCGCGCCGCCGTCCCCGAGGGCGGGCAGCCGCAGACTCCGTCCCCGTGCGTCCTCCAGGAGTACGTCGGGCGCGGGCGAACCGGTTTCGAGCATGGGTGAACTCCCTAGCGTGCGTGAACGGACTCGGAGCCGGCCTGGCCGTCCAGGCTGAGGCGCAGCCTGGTCCGGGCCCGGTGGAGGTGGGACTTCATCGCCGCGTCGCTCAGCCCGAGCGCCTGCGCGACCGTCCGCCCCGGATGCCCCAGGACGTCCCGCATGATCAGCACCCGGCGCTGCACGTCCGGCAGCTCCTGGATCGCCCGCGCGACGCTCTCGGCCTCCAGCCGCCGGAGCGCCTCGTCCTCGGCGGACCGCACGGACTCCGGCTCCGCCCCGTCCGGCGGGACGACCACGGACCGCGCCCGCCGCAGGCACTCGTTCCGGACGATCCGGAACATCCACGAGGCCAGCGCCCCGGTCGCGCGCAGCGTGCCGATCTTCCGGTACAGGATGATCAGCGCCTCCTGGGCCGCGTCCTCGGCGTCCTGCGGGGACGCGCACAGGTGCGCGGCGAAGCGCCGCACATGGACGTGGGCGCCGTCCAGCACCGCGACGATCGACTCGCGGTCCCCGGCCTGCGCGTCCCTGATCAGCTGCGCACTCGCCCAATCACGCGGCACGGCGTCCTCCTCCTCGTCGGCCGACACCCATAAGAGGCCGCCGGACCGCGAAAGGATTCACCCCGATTCCCGGCTCCCGCGCAGCACCCGCTGGACGGTCGCGTCCACCAGCTCGTGGGCCTGCTCCTCGGAGAAGACGCCGGGCAGCGTGAGGCGCTCCAGGATGAGCCAGTTCAGCGCGAGGTAGAGCAGCACCACGGAGGTCGAGTCCCCGGGCAGGTCGGAGCCGGCCTGATGGGCGATGTTGGCGTCGATGTCCGCGCGGATGCGCCGGGTCAGCACCTCCCTCAGCTCCGGCCGCCGCGTGGCCTCCAGGCGGAGTTCGAGCAGCGCGAGATATCCGGAGTTGAACGCGGTGACCCGATCGACGACCTCGTGCATGAGCCGGGCGTAGTGCGCCTCGTCCTGCGTCCCCTCCCGGCTGCGGGCCATCGTCGCCTCGTCGGGCAGCAGCCGGTCGTAGATGCGCCCTCCGATCTGCGTGAACAGGTCGTCGCGGTTGGCGAAGTAGTTGGACGCGGTGCCCGCCGGAACCCCGGCCTGCGTGTCCACGGCCCGGAAGGTCAGCCCGCGCGCGCCCTCCCTGGCCAGCACCTCGATGGCGCCGTCGATGAGCGCCAGGCGCCGCTCCCGGTTCTCGCGCATGTTGACACCACTCCGTTCGTAGTACTATGTTCAAACCACTGCAAGCAGAGTACTACACAAGGAGCGGTTGCATGCGAAAGCTCGCCTACTACGTCGGCGCCTCCCTCGACGGCTACATCGCCGGTCCGAACGGCGAGTTCGACTTCTACCCCCTGTCGGACGAGATGCTGGCCTGGATCAAGGACTCCCTCCCGGAGACCATCCCCACCCACATGCGCGAGCCGATGGGCCTGACCGACGTCCCCCACCGGACCTTCGACACCGTGATCATGGGCCGCGGCACCTACGAGCCCGGCCTGGACGCCCAGATCACCAGCCCGTACGCGCACCTGCGCCAGTACGTCGTGTCCCGCACCCTGACGGTCGACGACCCGGCCGTCCACATCGAGAAGGACGATCCGCGCGCCCTCGTCCGACACCTGAAGTCGGAGGACACCGGCAAGGACATCTGGCTCTGCGGCGGCGGTACGCTCGCCGGCGCCCTGCTGCCGGAGATCGACGAGATCGTCCTGAAGACCTACCCCGTCGTCGCGGGCACGGGCATCCCGATGTTCTCCGGAGCCTTCGACCCCACCCTCTTCACCACGACCGACCGCAGGACCTTCGCCAACGGCGCCCAGGTCACCCGGCTGACCAGAACCGCCTGAACCCGTCAGGGCAGATAGGTCGGACGGCCCATCCACCAGTTGCCTGGGGCGTCGGGGTCGGTGCTGGACCAGAAGTCGATGACGGCCTGGACGAACTCCTCGGTCGAGAGCCGTCCGTCCCCGTCGGTGTCCAGATGGGAGAACGCCTCGTCCGCCTCCTCCTCGGTCAACCCGGGGAAGTGGCCGCGCTGGAAGGCGAGGAACTCCTCCGGCGTGACGGTGCCGTCCGCATTGGTGTCGGCGATGTCCAGGAACGCCTCGGCGAGCGCCCCCACCGTCGCACGGGCCGCGTCCGGATCGGCGACCAGGGAGCGGGTGGAGCCGACGAACTGCTCCTTGCTGATCTCGTTCCCACCGCCGGGAACGTGGGGCAGATGCAGATCGCGCCAGATCCGCAGATACGCGTCGATGATCCGCCGCTCGGCGTCCGACCCGGGCGGATGCCCGAGCGAGGCGGCGGTCCGCTGCCCCATCAGGACGTGGTCGTGCTCGGTGAGCCTGCCGTCCCCGTCGGCGTCGAGGTGGTCGAACCCGTGGCTGATCTTCGCGGTCAACAGATCGGGAGCGGACACGTTCGCCTCCTGTCGTCGGTCGCCTCACGGTAACCAGGCGACGGACGCCGACGGCCGAGCGCCAGGCGACTATGTCCGTCCGATCCGTACATCTGCCACCAGAGGCAGCACGCGAACGGGCCTTATGATCACCCGATGTCGCTCCCAGCGCGTCCACTCATGGTGGTGTCGGCAGTCTGCTTCGCCTGTGCGGCCTACGCCGTCCGCGCCGCCATGGACGGCCCGATCGAGCAGTACTCGGGCGCCGCCTTTTCCGGCGCCATCGTCTACACCATAGTGATCTTCATCCGCCCGAGGATCTCCCCACCACTCGCCGGCGCCATAGCGATCGCATACTGCTGGCTCATCGAATTCGCACAGCTGACGTCCCTGCCGGCGACCATCTCCGCCCGCAGCATCCTGGCCCGCCAACTACTGGGCGCCCAGTTCGACTGGACCGACGTCACCTGGTACCCCATCGGCGTCATCCCCCTGACAGCCCTCCACTGGCTCCACCGCCAAAAGCAACCCCCCGCCCCCGAACAATGACCCCCATGCTTCCCCTGCTCTTCCTCGACGTAGACGGCCCCCTGATCCCCTTCGGGGCAGCAACCCCCTACCCCGTCCACGAACCTTCCACATCGGCCCACCCGCTCCTGCCACGAGTCGATCCCGCCCTGGGGCCACAACTTCTCTCGCTTCCCTGTGAGCTGGTGTGGGCCACAACTTGGATGACGGATGCCAACGACCTCATCTCTCCTCGCCTGGGCCTCCCACCATTGCCAGTAGTGGAGTGGCCTGAACCATCCGCTCTCGATGACCAGGACAAAGGCCTGCACTGGAAGACCCGCCACCTCGTCACATGGGCCGCCGGTCGTGCCTTCGCCTGGATCGACGACGAACTGACCGCCACAGATCAAGCATGGGTAGACCAGCGCCACCCGGCCCCGGCCCTCCTGTACCGAGTCGAGGCCCAGAAAGGCCTCCAGCCCCCTGACCTGGCCGCCCTGCACCAGTGGCTCACCATCCGTACCACCGCATATGGGTGACGAGATGCCTCACGAAATGCTCGACACGAGCTTGATCCTGCCGCTGATGAAAATAGGTTCGCCCGGAGGAAAGACCGAGTCCCCGGCAAATCTGGGAAAGCTGATCACCGAGCCCTGGCTTGGGGAGCTTCACATCGCGCACGTCTTCGACCTCGAGGACAGGTTCCAGTACGTCACGACAGACGACTGCGCGCGGCTTGGAATCAAGCCCGACGAGCTGCCTCACCTGAGAGTGCACAACCTGATGCACCGGCGGGGCAAGCCGCGGATCGTCCAGGGAACTCACCGCATCGGCTTTCTCCTTGGCGGTGACCTGGAGGCGAGCCTGCTGCTGGTCGACGCTCTCTGGGACCAGATCGAGCCGCAGATTCCCGGGGAACTGATCGCCGCAGTCCCAGCCCGCGACATGCTGATGGTCACAGGAAGCCAAGTGGAAGGCGGCGTTGAGGCGCTGGTGCAGAACGCCGACCAGGTCTGGGAAGACATGAAGCAGCGCCAGGACGAGCGCCTGAAACTGACAAGAAGTCTGCTCGTCCGGCGCGACGGAAAGTGGCGGCTGAAGCAGTAACAACGTTCCCAGGCGAGTCGCCACCGGGGCGGCGAAAGGCAAGGGCTTCCACGCCCCGCACGTCCTGCCGCTCTACCTCCGCAGGCGGTGTGGGAACTGCTCGGCCTGCGCTGGGATGACGCGACCTGTCTCCCCGACCGGCGGGAGAACACGGGCTCGTCTTGTGTCCTGCCGCCTCGCGGAGTCACTTGAGGTGGTGGCTGGCGACGTAGACGTCCGGTTTCGGCGCGTGCGCGAGCCTGCCGCTCGGGCTCGGCCAGGGGGATCGGCCTCGTCGTTCCATCGGGACCACTGTCCGGTCCTGTCTCCGGCCACAAGGAAGATCGCGCAATCTGGTCATCGGGCTCAGGTCGGACGGCACGTCGGCGGAGCGCGTCGGCCGCACACCGCCCCGCATGTTGCCTGATCCACCCACCCGTGGTACCGTGACGCTAGTTGCAGTTGTGGTTCCCATGAGCTTATGTGCGCCTGCTGGTACTCAGCACGGCGCATTTTTTGTTTCCCCGGTAGTCCGTCCGGATGGGGTCATTACGGCGACACGTGGCTCGCAGAGTGTGGGCCCCGTAATTGCCTTTCGGAAGGAAAAAGTATGACTACCGGCACCGTGAAGTGGTTCAACGCGGAAAAGGGCTTCGGCTTCATCGAGCAGGACGGCGGAGGCCCCGACGTCTTCGCCCACTACTCGAACATCGCCACCCAGGGCTACCGTGAGCTCCAGGAGGGCCAGAAGGTCCAGTTCGACATCACGCAGGGCCAGAAGGGCCCGCAGGCGGAGAACATCGTTCCCGCCTGAGAACCGCACAGTGCGGTGCCGGGCCCGCACCTGAGCCCGGCACCCCACCTGCCGGCAGGAAGCGATCTTCCTGCCGATGCCCGCATCTGATCTTTCAGGGGCGTAGCCCTTCTACGGCGTTCTGCCATACGGCTCCCCCAAATACTTGGCTGCGGGTTCTCGGCCGCACACCGCTCAGCCCAGAGCCCGTCCTTCAGCCGCCTTCCGCGATATCACGCGGCGCCCTTCTCGACTTCGGCGTGTCGCTTCGCGGTTCACTCTGGTTCGTTCTTGCGATCGCTCTGGCCACGGGCTGCGGAGTCTTCCTCGAAACGTGCCACTTCAGGAAGGCCTGCACATGACCCACGGCACCCGTCCGTCTCGACGTCGCCTCTCTCACCCGCCCACCAGGGCCTCGCGCCAACCGGCCGCCCGGCGGCAGAACGACTTCGCGCTTCCCCTCAGTTCCACGCCGTCGCTGCCCCCGGCCGCGTCGTTCGCCGAGCTGGACATGCCGGCGGCCCTGCTGTCCACATTGACTCGACAGGGGATGGCGGAGCCGTTCGCCATCCAGGCCTCGACGCTTCCGGACGCGTTGAACGGCCGCGATGTCCTCGGCCGTGGACGTACCGGCTCGGGAAAGACCCTCGCCTTCGGCCTGGCGATGCTCGCCCGCAGCGCCGGTCGGCGCGCCGAGCCGCGTAAGCCGCTGGCCCTGGTGCTCGTCCCGACTCGCGAACTGGCCGTGCAGGTCACCGACGCCCTCCTGCCTTACACCCAGTCGCTCAGGCTTCGGTCGGCCACCGTCGTCGGCGGCGTGTCGATCTCCCGGCAGGCCGCCGCCCTCCATCGTGGTGCGGAGATCCTGGTCGCCACCCCGGGACGGCTCACGGACCTGATCAACCGGGGCGCCTGCAGCCTGGAGCACGTACGCATCACCGTCTTGGACGAGGCGGACCAGATGGCCGACATGGGCTTCCTGCCGCAGGTCACCGCGTTGCTCGACCAGGTCGCCCCGGGCGGTCAGCGGATGCTGTTCTCCGCGACGCTGGATCGCAACGTCGACCGTCTGGTCCGGCGCTTCCTCACCGACCCGGTCGTTCACTCGGTCGATCCTTCGGCGGGAGCGGTGACCACCATGGAGCACCACCTGCTGCACGTCACGGAGGCGGACAAGCAGGACGCCACCACGCACATCGCCGCCCGCGACGGCCGCGTCATCATGTTCGTCGACATGAAGCATGCCGCCGACCGGCTGGCCCGCAATCTCCTGAGCAGCGGCGTACGCGCTGCGGCCCTGCACGGAGGCAAGTCGCAGCCGCAGCGCAACCGCACTCTGGAGCAGTTCCGCAACGGAGACGTCTCCGTCCTGGTCGCCACGAACGTGGCCGCGCGCGGCATCCATATCGATGGCCTGGACCTGGTCGTCAACGTCGACCCGCCCAACGACCACAAGGACTACCTGCACCGAGGCGGCCGCACTGCACGCGCGGGCGAGTCCGGCACCGTGGTCACCCTGGTGCTGCCCAGGCAGCGCCATGAGATGGACCGGATGATGGTGACGGCCGGCATCACGCCGCACTCTACGCGGGTGCGGTCCGGTGATCCCGAACTCAACCGCATCACCGGTGCCCGACCGCCCTCCGGCATCCCCGTCACCATCTCCGCTCCGGCCTCCGAAGGACGGCGTGACGGCGGAGCCGGGCGTAACCGCCGTCCCGCACGAAACCGCCGCTCCCAGCGATTCGCGACAAACGAGCGCGCTGGCAGATAGCCAACCGGTCGACGCTCGCGAGACTCAACCGCGGGGCGTCGAGCCAAGGCGAGGGTCGGGGGCGGATGGCAACGGGCCGGCCACCTCGCGGCTCAACAGGTTGCCCATCCTTCTTAGGCGACCTGCTGCACCAGTAGGCCCCGAGACTGCAGTCTCGGGGCCTTTTAGCTGGTCAGAAGCGTAGGCAGGGGCGGGGTCGAACCGCCGACCTTCCGCTTTCAGGTGTGGCGACATCCCCGCCCCGCAGACACCGTTCGAGGTTGACCGCCTGTTGGTGCGCGCCCACGGCTGACGCTGGTGCCTGCTGTCGCTGTCACTCGCGGGCCGCTGGCCCTCAAGTCGCACACCCATTGGATCATTCATCCTCGACAGGCTGAGCTCTTCCCGACCTCGGGTGGCGTGATCAACGGGCGGGTGAGCATCAAGCGCTCTACGGCTTCCGGCCCGGTGCGAGTGCTGTGCAGTGCCGAGAGTCCCCTTGGTCACGATCGGTGGAGGGGCTCTCAGGGTGTGTGATGGGGGATCTTCAGCGGGTCGGGGGAGCACTGCGGTTCGTTACGCCCAAGAGCGAGGACTCCGAGCGGACCAAGCCGCTGCCGCTGTTCTGCGGGTCAGTCTGGCGAAGCCTAGGGCCCGCCAGTTGGACGAGCGCGGAGGCCTGGCCGGACCGGCAGAACACGGGCTCGTCTTCTCCTCGCGTGTCGGGACGCCAATGGAGCCGGACAACCTTCGGCGGAGTTGGGGCCGGGTTCGCGAGGCGGCGGGGTCTGGATGGCGTCCGCTTCCATGACATGCGGCACACCTGCGTCTCGCTGCTGCTCCACCTCGGGGTGGCCCCGGATGTCGTTCGCGAGATCGCGGGGCACAGTGACATTGACGTCACGATGGCGATCTACGCTCACACCTCTCTTGAAGAGAAGCGGGCGGCGCTCGGGAAGCTGGGGGATGCCCTCAGCTGAGCTTGTAGCGGGACGTTGCTGTCACCGTTGCTGTCAAAAAGCCCGGACACGTGATCGTGTCCGGGCTTTTGGGGTGTTCGGAGAATGTGGGCAGGGGCGGGGTCGAACCGCCGACCTTCCGCTTTACAGGTCACACAGCCCCAACGCTGTACTGACCTGCGAAAACCCTGGTCCCTGACGAGCGACAACCCGATAAGCGGATTGTCTTCCCAGCCAAGCTACCGCCTGCCCTCCCGTAACCCTAGCCAGGGAAGGCGCATCTCACCCGAACGTAAGATCCGTCCCGCATGTGACGCCGGGGCCGAGCTGGCGCGGATGCCCCCCCGGCGGGTCGCTTGGATCGGCTGGGGTCCGCAACAAAGCTGACGCTCCGCTGCGTCTCGTGCCCCCAGCCTGCAAGGTACGCGCCACAGTAGATATCCACTCTGCTGTAGGTGGGCTGGTGCAGTGCTCAACAACGCCGTCCAAGCCAGGGGGCTGGGGGCTGCGCGGCAGCACTCAACCGTGACGATCTGTGAAACATAATTACGTGTGCGGCCGCACGTCGGGGACGTGGAACGGTTCATTACGAGTCTGGTGAAGAAGGACAATCTCGGCCAGAAGGTCTACGCCTCTGGCGAGGCTCTCGTAGCAGCCTCTCGGCTGAAGGGTCGTTCAGTGCTGCCTGACGCTGTTGCTGGTGCCTGCGTTAGCAATGCCTCTCCTGAGACGGGCAAGCGCTTCCAACATGAGCGCTTTCGCAAGCCATGGCCGCCCACCCCGAAGCAACTAGCGAGTAGCCTTTCAAAAGTAGCCCAAAAGAGACAAAACGCCCATTCTGCACAATGTTGCAAACAGTTAACAAAGTGACCTCGCCCGGAGGTAGCCGGTTGTCTAGATGATGTGAGCACTTGTACCTTATGTGACTGTCTCGCAGGGGCTTGAATCGACTGTCCCCGCAGCGCCAGCGAATGCCTCAAGGGTAATTGAAAGTAGGCGATATGGCCGTCACTGAAGAAACTGGCTCAGAGTTCGAGGCGCGCGCCCTTGCGGTGGCCCGGGCGATTCATGATCCGATGGGCACTCAAGGGTCGGTTATGTACGGCGGCCGGGAACGTGACGCGGTCTTCATTTCGGATAGTGCAGTTAATTACTTTGAGTTCACTACGTTGCGCACTAAAGATAAAGCCGTTCATGATGCACAGAAGATTAGAGATTTGCTCGTCTCTCTGAAGAGGGAGCCTGAAAATCAGTTCAAAAGTTTCACCGGATGGTTTGTTACCCGAGACGAGCCTACGGCCGATCAACGAAAGGCAGTGTCCGAGGTATCGAAAGGTCACCAATTTCCCATTTATGCGATAAGTATTGCTGCGCTTCAAAATCGTCTTTGCAACTCAGAGGAATATCTGGCTGCGCGTGGAAGGGCCCCCTTTGGCAGCATTGCATACGGAGTTCAACAACGAAAGATTGACGCTAAGGTCGAAGTTCATTTCGAGGATGAAACGGGCAAGTCAGTCTCGATAGACGATCTCGTGGAGGATCTGCTCGACGGAAAGAGCAAGGCTCTCGTTGGTGAGTTTGGTGTAGGTAAGAGCCATGCTATGAGAGAGCTCTATTACGAGCTCCGCAGACTTCACTTTAAAAAAAGGAAGCTCACCCCCTTTCCGGTCCTTGTCAACTTGCGCGATTGCATGGGGCTTAGATCTCCCGCCGAGATCCTGCGCCGCCATGCTGAAGAGATCGGTTTCTCGAATGAAAGGGCGCTAATCTCTGCATGGCGTGGGGGAGCATGCTTGCTTTTGCTGGACGGTTTTGACGAGATTGTTCCCGCTCGATGGCTTGGCAGTGCAGCCGACCTTAAGGCTGTGCGCTGGCAGGCATTGTCGCCCGTTCGTCGACTGATCCAAGAGGCTCCATCCGGGACTGGAATTATCGTGTGCGGACGTCCGCACTATTTTTCGTCTAACGATGAGATGGTCGACGCTCTAGGTCTTAACGGAACGAACAGCATTCTTTCTCTGCATGATTTTAATCAAGATCAAATTGAGGCATACCTGGCTGCCAACAACATTGCCGGGAAAATTCCTGAGTGGATTCCTGCGCGCCCCCTCCTTATCGGCTATCTAATTGCTATGGGATCGTTTGATGGCCTGGAGTCCGAGGGCTCGACTAGGTCTGAAGCCTGGCGTGAGCTACTACTATCTATCTGCCATCGTGAATCGCATATCTTCACCGCAGTCAGGCCAGAAATTATTCATCTCATAATTGCGAGGCTGGCAACTATGGCTCGCTCGAATGGTGACGAGAACGGGCCTGTAACCATGGCTATGATGCATAAAGCATTTGCCGAGGTAAATGGCCGTGAAGCGGATGCTGAGGGGGTACAACTCCTGATGCGGTTGCCTGGCTTCGCGGTGGCAGAAGACTCTGATCACGAAGAGCAGCGAGTTTTCGTTGATCGAAACTTGGCAGAGACTGCATATGGTGAAGACCTGGCGCGGTATTTGATCAACCCGTATGAAGGTCATCCTCTTTCGCGTATTGCTTCATGGGTATCTGCTGCAAGCGACCTAGGCGTTGAGGTCGCAGCAGCCGCTCTAACTGAACACCACGCTGCCTCCTCTCAGGTGCTGGCGGCTGCTACCCGGCGACAGGATAATCACCAGTACGACGCCGTCCTGGCCGACTCTCTGCGAGTAGCAAGCGATATGGGAATCGATAGCAGGCATTTCGGTAAGGCGTTTTTGATTGAAGGTGTGATCTTTCCGTTCCTGAGCATTTCTGGCGATGATCCAGTTTTTGCAAATACCATCTTCAGTGACTGTGTCATCGAGGTTATGGATCTATCGCTTGTCGCCCAGGGTGACAGTTTTCCGGATTTTAAGCAGACGCTTATCGGTTATGTCGAAGGAGTGTCTGGGATCCCTGAGTGGCTTCGGGATAATTTCACGGACTGTGACATAGAGAGGTTCTCCATAGACTCGGAAACCACGTCAGGGATCATGGATCTCCACTTGCCGCGAGATAGGCGAGTTGCGCTTACAGTTCTCAAGAAGATCTATAATCAGGCGGGGAGCGGGCGCAAAGAAGAGGCGCTCCCGCGCGGATTGGACATGGCTAGCCGTGAGCTTCTGCAAGACGTAATTGGTCGGCTCGTCTCAATGGGATGGATTGAAGAGAAGCGGGGCAGTCGAGGAAGAATCCTTTATGTTGCAGTAAAAGGCAAGAGAAAGGATGCCTTGAAGGCATTGGAGAGTCCCGCATCATTCCAGTTCTGATTCATGAGCGCGGTTTCATGAAGCCTGTTACGCTACCTGTTCGGCGGGTCGCAGTGTTGGCTGGAATGCGCGTTTGTGTGAATGGAGCTGCGACGACGGTTGGACGTTGAGGATGTACTGACTGTGCGCATGAGCCTCATCCTGACGCTCGCCCAGCTGGTTCAGAGAGCACCACAACGAGACTCTCGCGCGCTGCTGCGGCAATGGTGCTCGGCCCCGGGCTGGCCCATCGACTGGCGGGTCAGCGCCGCGATCGCCTCGCTCTGCTTGGACGATCCGTGGGAGATGTTCCAGGCGCAGCCGCCGGCCATGGAAGAGGCGACATGGCACCATACGCCGACAAACCTCACGCTGGCCAATGTCCAGGCCGCCACCGTCCTAATCCGCTCCAGGGGGACTCGTTCGTGCGAACGACGAGACGATGTGACAGACGGAAGCGTACGAAAGAGCACGCTGGCCAGCGAGGGAAGCAGGGGCGGCGCCGCCCCCTGGTTCAATCACGCTCAACGTATGCGCTATTGATATAGGTGAGACATGGTCCGTTCATGTGATCTCAGGAACTTCATCGTTCAGGTATTTGCGAACCGTGGAGATGTATTTCTTGCGGGCATTGTCAAATAGATCGATAACCCTTGAAGATGATGCAAGTTCATCGCCATCTTTCCCTGCAACCCACCAGATCGGCTCGTCCATATCTTCATTTTCATCACTCTGACAAGAGTAGAAGAGCGTTTCTGCGTGGTCTTTTATCAACTGCACGCTAGCCGCGACATCATCCGGTGAGTCAAGTGTCACTACTGCTATGGCCCTTAGTAGATCATTGTGAGCATCGGCCATCTCATCGGTTATTTCATCTAGGTCCCGAGAGTCGTGAAGTATCGGAGCAAGTGTGCGAGACCATGCGGCTCTCCGAAATTCGTCGGTGGCAGTAAGTACGCCTAGATAGGCATCTCTCTGAACAGTGCGACGTGTTTGTAGGTGAAGTGCGCGCGCTGATATTTGTGCGGCCTCGACAGAGCTACTTGCTGCCTTGCGCGCGGCCCTCGCTTGCAGGTACGTAGCGGGCAGGCCAACTGCCGTCAGCAAGGTGCCCCCGGCTGCTGCAAGGGCTGCGATGATCTCAGGCTTCATCTCGAAGCTCAGAAGTCGCAGGACCGATACGTTCAGTGTGTTGCCGTAGAGTGGTCATTACGCCATCATCCTGAACAAATCAACGTCGCGCTACTGCTTCTCGTAAAAGCGACGGTGGAAGCCGCGCCCGCAGAATCCTGCCAGTCCTTGGGGGATCTACTGACCTGCGGATCTGGTGAGACGGAGCTGTCGAGCATGGGAGAAGCCTCCAGCGTCGTTGGACTCAGCTCCAGGTAGAGCTCACGTGGTCAACTGCTGGCCACCTTGACCAACAGCTCTGGGCGGCCTAGACGAGTAGTTCCGAAGTCTGTCCCCTGGGACAGGGCGAGGGTGTTCAGGCTCGGTTTGTGGAGACCGAAGAACTG
>NZ_QURH01001028.1 GCF_003428695.1 Actinomadura logoneensis | reverse complement strand
GTACGGGACGGCCAGCGCGACGGCGGCGCCGAGGACGGCGCGCCGCGCGCCCGTCGGCCCCGCCGCGACCGGCTGCCCCGCCTCGTCCCGGGGCAGCAGCCGCCGGATCATCCAGCCGCCGCTGCGGTACAGCAGCGCGCCGGGGATCAGCAGGACGCCGAGCGGCAGCAGTCCGACGCGTCCGCGGTCGACCGAGAAGCCCGCGTGGTGCGAGACCAGCCAGAAGTTCACCGCCGTCCGGAACACGCCGGGCAGGCCGTGCCCGAAGGCGGTGCGGGGCGCGGCGATCCAGCCGATCAGGGTGACGGTGGTGAGCACGGCGAGGCCGATCCCGATGCACCAGAACGCGGCGACGAGCCCGGTGGCCCAGAGCGGGCGCTGAACCGGGGCCGGCGGCGCCGGCCGGGAGCCGCCCTTTCCCGCTCCCGGCGCTGCGCGCTCGGCCGCCGGCTCCGCGCGGTCGGCCGCCGAGGCGGTCCGCGTGGTCTGCGAGGCCGCCGGGGAACCCGGAGCCGCCCCTGGGGACGCACCGGACGACGGGCCCGCCGGGATGCCCGCCGTCGTACCGGTCGTCGCCGTCCGCTGCCGTCCCGTCTCGCTCACGGCGTCCATGCTGACACCCTCGCCTCGTCCGACGGCCGCCCGGACCCGGCGTGTCGCCTTTGCGCCGGGCGGCGTCGGCGCGAACACCGCCCGGACGCGGCAGGATGGACGCAGAGCACGCGGCGACGGCCGGGGCCCGGAATCACCACGCGGTTCCGTCTCGTTGTGCGCATCAGGAGCGGGCGCGCCCCCGACGGGGGTGGGGGCCGTCCGCAGTCCCACGGGGAGGGATGCGGGTGTTCGGTCCGCAGAGCATGCTCGTTCTGCTGCTGATGGTCGCGGCCGTCGGCGGTCTGGCGTACGTCCTGGCCAGGCAGGGGCCGCACGTGGGGCTGCGGATCGGCGCGGGGGTGCTGGCATTCGCGCTGTCGTCGGTCTTCGGCATGGCCCTGGTCAACCGGTTCTACGACTACTACCAGACCTGGGGCGACCTGGTCGACGACCTGGCCGGACGGCATCCGGGGGTGCAGGCGCTGCCGCCGGGCGGCGGCAAGAACCTCAAGACCGGAGGCGCCCCGGCGCGGGACGGCCTGCTGGTGACGACGGCGCTGGCGGGCTCCAAGAGCCGGATCAGCCGCGAGGGCCTGGTGTACCTGCCGCCGCAGTACTTCCAGGCGCGGTACGCCTCGGCGCGGTTCCCGGTGCTGGAGCTGCTGCACGGCTCCCCCGGCGAGCCGGAGGACTGGCAGCGCGGCCTGCACGTCACCACCACCTTCAGGTCGATGGTCGACCGGCACCAGGCCAGGCCGTCGATCCTGGTGATGCCCAACATCAACGGGAACGCGCACGGCGCGGGCGGTTCGCAGTGCCTCGACCGGCCGAGGGGCGCCCGCAACGACACCTACCTCGCCGAGGACGTCCCGACCGCCGTGGAGACGTCGTTCCGCGCCGAGCCGGTCGGCGCGCACTGGGGCGTCGCCGGGTTCTCCGAGGGCGGGTTCTGCGCGGCGAACCTGGCGCTGCGGCACCCGGGGGTGTTCGGCCTCGCCGGGGTGATGAGCGGCTACTTCCAGCCGCTTCCGGAGCACGGCTCCGACCCGTTCGGCGGCGACGCCCGCGCGCGCCTGGAGAACGACCCGCTGTGGCGGGTCACCAACGCCCCTCCGGCGGCGAGGCTGCCCGCGTTCTGGCTGATGGCGGGCGGTTCCGACCGCGGGGACGTGGCGGACGCGAGGCTGTTCCACAGCGTCCTGCAGAGCCACGGCCAGGACGCGCCGATGGTCACGATCCCGCACGCCCGGCACACCTACGCCGCGTGGAACCCGGCGTTCCCGAAGTTCCTGACCTGGGCCACCGCCCGGCTCGGCGACCCGGCGCAGGGCACCGCGCCGACGCCCCGGCCGGGCAAGCTCCCGCCGGTGGGCCCGGCGGGCGTCCCCGGCGACGGGCCGCCCCCGCCCGTCCACCAGATCAAGCGCTCCTGAGCCGCCGTCCCGGCCCAGGCCGGTCCGCAATGCGCCGAGGCCCGCAACACAGCGAAGACGCCGGACGTCCTGCGGCACGGAGCCGTCTGCTACGTGGAGACGCCGGGCGTCCCGCCGCGTGATGCGGTGGGGCGCCCGGCGTCCGCACATGTGCGCGACCGGGGTGGTCAGGGAGTGGACGGCGGCGTATAGGCGGCTGTCCTCTCCCACATGCGGAGGTACGCCTCGGCCCCGTTGGCGAGGTCGCCGGTCAGCTCGGGGCCGTCGGTCTTGCGGATGTCCTCGATCCAGTCGGGGACGAGGCCGTAGTTGGCGACCCCGTCCGCGTTGACGTCCCAGGTGCGCAGTCCGGTGCGCAGGCGGTCGAGCGTGACGCCGCTGAGCGCCGTGAACGGGTACTGGACGTCGCCGCCCGCGCGCGGAGCGGGCAGCTTGCCGAAGCCGTTGGCGTCCAGGCCGTAGCCGAACCCGAACAGGCCCTGCCCGCCCGCCTGCTGGAACGCCTGCTTGGCGGTCCGCCAGCCGCCCGCGAACTGGTCGGCGGGCGAGCCGTACTCGGTGATCATGCCGCCGAGCCGGTAGATCCGCTCGTAGAAGCCGGGGTCGGTCCAGCTGTGGGAGGAGATGACGCCCGGGTAGTGCGCCTGCTCCAGCAGGGTGAGGGTCTGGTCGGCGGCCTTGACGCTCATGTGGTCGATCTGGATGATCATCTTCCGCTTGATCATCTGCTTCACCATGTACGCGCCGAGCGCGGTCAGCCCGCGGGTGTTGCAGTGCGGCGCGGCCGGGTAGAGCGGCGCGGGCAGGTTCGGCAGGCCGAGCGCCGAGGTGACGGCGGCGGGCAGGGTGACCTGCGGCGTGACCGTGTTGTCGTGCGCGGGGCCGGTGCAGGTGCGGACGTCCCAGAAGTGGCCGGTCCCGACGAGGTTGCCGAGGTTGACGGCGACCCCGCCGGTCCCGCCGTCCATCCGGACGCCGCAGAGCGCGTTGTCGAACTTGTGGCAGACGAACATGGTGCTCACGCCCTGGGCCTGCATGTGGTCCAGACCCGCGTCGATCTGCTTCTCGGTGCACTGCGGGACGTCGCGGATCTCGCGGCATCCGAACGGCTCGGACGTCTCGATGCCCTCGACCACGGCGAGCTTCCCGGACGCGGCGACCGTCCGGGCCTCCTCGGGCGTCCGGACGATCCGGAACCAGCCCTTGCCCGGGCCGCCGTTCAGGGAGTCGATGTAGTCCTGCATCCGGACGGCCTTGCCGTGTTCGAGGTCGATCGTGGCGTCCTCGTCGCAGGGGTTCTTCTTGAGCGGGTACAGCTCGCAGAGCACCCGGTTCGCGACGTACTGGTCGACGATGATCCGGAGCCCGCCCTTCCAGGCCCGTTCCAGCCAGGTGTAGTAGACCTGCTGGTGGGTGAGCGAGTCGTGCGCGGGCCAGTCCCTGAAGGTGGGCCAGCCGATCGGGTCGTGCGTGCCGAGCGGGGTGCCGTTCTTCAGGAAGTTCTCGAAGACGGCCAGCTCGCCGTTCGGGTAGTGGTCGGCGCAGTCGTGCAGCGCCGCGGCGATGCCGTCGGGGTCGAACGGCTCGCCGCAGATCATCCGGCCGCCCATGTCGTCGGCGCCCTCGATGTGGGTGTGCCCGTCCAGCAGCCCGCGGACGGTCCCGGCCGTCGAGCCGGGCAGGGAGGCGGGCGCGGAGGCGGGCGCGGAGGCAGGGCGGACGGCGTGCGCCGCCGAGGCCGTGCCGAGGGCGCAGAGCAGGGCCGCCAGCAGGACGGTGACGGCGCGCGGAGTGCGCGGGGCGCGCCGAGCCCGCCCGACGGACGCGCCGCGCGACACACGCGGAGCCCTGCGGGCGGGAGGCCGGGAGGCGAGAGGGAGGCGGGGGATGCGCGGGGGTCTCATGGCCGCTCCAGGGGGGTGGGGGTGAAGCGCTCCCTCATTAGAACATGAGCACCGTTCATGTTCTAGACCCGCGCGGAACCGCCCGGAGGAACGTGCGGAACGCCCAGAAAGGCGTGCGAAACACCCGGCCTGGACGTCCGGACGTCCGGGGTCAGAGACCCGGAGATCCGGACGTCCGGGAATACGAAAGACGCCCGCGCCGCGGGTGTGCGGCTCGGGCGTCCTTCGTGGGCCTGATCGAAGGGATCAGAGGTTGCGCATGATCTCCGCCATGAGGCGGGCGGTCTCGCTCGGGGTCTTGCCGACCCGGACGCCGACCTTCTCCAGGGCCTCCTTCTTGGCCTGGGCGGTGCCCGCGGAGCCGGAGACGATGGCGCCGGCGTGGCCCATCGTCTTGCCCTCGGGCGCGGTGAAGCCCGCCACGTAGCCGACGACCGGCTTGGTGACGTTCTTCTCGATGAAGGCCGCCGCGCGCTCCTCGGCGTCGCCGCCGATCTCGCCGATCATGACGATGGCGTCGGTGTCGGGGTCGTCCTGGAACGCCTGGAGGGCATCGATGTGCGTGGTGCCGATGATCGGGTCGCCGCCGATGCCGACGCAGGTGGAGAACCCGAAGTCACGCAGCTCGTACATCATCTGGTAGGTCAGCGTGCCCGACTTGGACACCAGGCCGATGCGGCCGGGCGTGGTGATGTCGGCCGGGATGATGCCCGCGTTGGACTTGCCGGGGGACGCGATGCCCGGGCAGTTCGGCCCGATGATCCGGGTCTTGTTGCCCTTGGACTCGGCGTACGCCCAGAAGTAGGCGGTGTCGTGCACCGGGATGCCCTCGGTGATGACCACGCACAGCGGGATCTCGGCGTCGATCGCCTCGACCACGGCGTCCTTGGTGAACTTCGGCGGCACGAAGACGACCGACACGTCCGCGCCGGTCCGCTCCATGGCCTCCTTGACGGTGCCGAAGACCGGGAGCTCGGTGCCGTCGAAGTCGACGGTGGTGCCGGCCTTGCGGGCGTTCACGCCGCCGACGACCTGGGCGCCCGAGGCGAGCATCCGGCGGCCGTGCTTGGAGCCCTCGGAACCGGTGATGCCCTGGACGATGATCTTGCTGTTCTCAGTGAGCCAGATGGCCATTTCACGCACCTGCCGCGGCGAGTTCGGCGGCCCGCTCGGCCGCGTCGTCCATGGTCTCGACCTGCTGGACGCCGGGCAGCGCCGCGTCCTTCAGGATCTGGCGGCCGAGCTCGGCGTTGTTGCCGTCGAGCCGGACGACCAGCGGGCGGTCCACGGCCTCGCCGCGGTCCGCGAGCAGCTTGTAGGCCGACACGATGCCGTTGGCGACGGCGTCGCACGCGGTGATGCCGCCGAAGACGTTGACGAACACCGACTTGACGTCGGCGTCCGACAGGACGATCTCCAGGCCGTTGGCCATCACCTCGGCGGACGCGCCGCCGCCGATGTCGAGGAAGTTGGCGGGCTTCATGCCGCCGTGCCGCTCACCGGCGTAGGCCACCACGTCCAGGGTGGACATGACCAGGCCCGCGCCGTTGCCGATGATGCCGACGTTGCCCTCGAGCTTGACGTAGTTCAGGTCGAGGGCCTTGGCCTTGGCCTCCAGCGGGTCGGCGCTGGCCTTGTCCTCGAGCTTGTCGTGCTCCTGCCGGAACGACGCGTTGTCGTCCAGCGAGACCTTGCCGTCGAGGGCCTTCACCTCGCCGTCGGCGGTGAGGATCATCGGGTTCACCTCGACGAGGGTGGCGTCCTCGTCGGTGAACACGGCCCAGAGCCGCTCGATGATCGCGGCGGCGCCGTCCAGGGCCTCCTCGGGGAGGCGGCCCTGCTCGGCGATCTGCCGCGCCCTGGCCAGGTCGATGCCGTCCAGCGGCGAGACCGGGACCATGGCGAGCTGGTCGTGCGGCACCTCCTCGATCTCCACACCGCCCTCGACGGAGCAGATGGAGAGGAAGGTGCGGTTCGCGCGGTCGAGCAGGAAGGAGAAGTAGTACTCCTGCGCGATCGCCGAGCCCTCCTCGACCAGGACCTTGTGGACCGTGTGGCCCTTGATGTCCATGCCGAGGATCTGGCCGGCCAGGGCCTCCGCCTCGTCGGCGTTGTCGGCGAGCTTCACGCCGCCGGCCTTGCCGCGGCCACCGGTCTTCACCTGGGCCTTGACGACGACCTTCTTGCTGCCAGCGGAGAAGAGCTCCTCCGCGATGGCACGCGCTTCCTGGGGAGTATGGGCGACCTTGCCGGTGGGCACCGGTACCCCGTACTCGGCAAAGAGTTCCTTTGCCTGATGTTCGAACAGGTCCACGAGGCGTCCTTAACGGATCGACAGCCAATGACCGCGGAGGAGTGGGGGGTACACGGGGACTCATGGCGCCGTGCGGCCGCCACTCTGCGGTCCGCTCCGTCGAAGGAGCCTAGTCAACTCGCGTCCATGGTCACGCCGCCGGGGTCCCGCGGTGTTCCCGGAAGGGGTGTGAAGTTCCTCATCCCGCGCTTTCCGTGCCCGCGTCCGGGGCGGGATCCGGGGGTTTGGGGCGGGTAGGAATCCGTGCGTCGAATGCCGCGTCCGTCCTCCGGGTCGACTGCGGCGTTTGGCGGAGTTTGATGTACTAAGCCCCGTCTCAAGGGGGAGGTGCGGTGGCGGACAGCGGAGTCGGCCCGGCGGTGTGGCCGACGGCCTGGCCCGGGCGGGTGCGCCGCGCGGCGGCCCTTCTGCTGGTCTCCGCACTGGCCGCGACCTGCGGCGTCTCGCTTCCGGAGGCCGGGGAGCCGGAGTGGGCCAGCCCCGGTCTGGTCGGCGGGGGCGGCTGGCCGTTCGCCGGGGACCCGCTGCCGCCGTCGGACGCCCACGGCGCGCGCTACCTCCCCGACTCCTCGGTGGTGCGGCTCGCGGACGGGCGGATCCGGCTCGTCCCGACCGGCGGCGAGGAGGCCGTCACCGTCTCCGGTTCCGATCCGCGCGTGGCCGAGGCCGTCCGCGGTGACCAGACCTGGCTGGCGCGCGGGACGGTTCCGGGCCGGCTCATTCCCTGGCTCGTGCCCTGTCCGCAAACCGGGAAGACCCGCGTGCCGCGCGGCGACGACGTCCTGCAGGCCTCCGGCGGGGCCGGGGCGCCGCTCCGCGGGAGCGCCGAGCAGCCGTCCACCGGCTCGTCCACCGGCTCGTCCCCCGGCTCATCCCCCGGCGCGGCCACCGGCTCACCCACCGGTTCGACCGTGGGACCGGCCGCGGGGCCGGCCGCGGACGCCGCGATCGCCGCGCGGGGCTGCACGCCGGTGCGGCCGAGGGTGACTGGGGCGCAGGTCCCGACGACGGGGGCTCCGACGCGTCCGCCGGTCGCCGGGAAGCCGGGCGGGCCCAAGCCGAAGCTCACCCCTAGTCCGTCGCCCACGGCCACCCCGTCCGCGACGCCGACGGACGGCCCCGAGCGCGCGGACGGCGGCAACGCCCCGCTCACCGTGGAGGCGGCCACCGCCAAGGCCGACGGCTACCGCGACATGGCCGCCCGCGCGCTCCAGGACCTGCGGCTTCTGACCAGGCCGAACGGCGCGTCCCTGGCGTCCTGGTACGGCGCGTGGCAGTACTCGTGGCCGCGCGACTCGGCGTTCGCGGCGGCGGCGTTCACCGTGACCGACCACCCGGCCGAGGCCCGGCGGATCCTGCGGTTCCTCGCCCGCGTCCAGACCACCACCGGGATGTGGGCCGCCCGCTACAACCCCGACGGCAGCCCCGTCGCGGACGGCCGGCACGCGCAGCTCGACTCGCTCGGCTGGGTGCTGTGGGCCGCGTGGTTCTTCCACACCGAGAACGCCCGCGCCGCCGCGGACCTCCCCGAGCTGTGGCAGATGGTGCGCCGCGCCGCCGACCGGCTGACCGCGTCGCTGCGCTCGGACGGCCTGCCGCCGCCGTCCTCGGACTACTGGGAGCGGCCCGCCTCGTCCGAGCAGGACCCGCGGCGCGCCACGCTCGGCGTCGTCGGGCCGGTGCTGGCCGGGCTGCGGTCGGCCGCCGCGCTCGCCCGCGACCTCGGCCACCCGGACCGGGCGAACCGGTACCGGACGGCCGCGAACCGGGTGGAGAACGGCGTCGCGGCGAGGTTCGCGCCGCTCGGCTACCCGCGCTCCCCCGTCCGGGGCGGGCTCATGGACACCTCGGTGACCTTCCTCAGCCCGCCGTTCGGCCCGGCCGACCCGGACGTGACCGAGGCCGTCCGCACCGCCGCCGGCAAGCTCGCGCTGCCGAACGGCGGCGTGCTGCCGGGCGAGCGCTGGTCGGGCAACGCGAAGGTCGCCTGGACGCCGGAGATGGCGCTGTTCACGCTGTCGGCCGCTGCGGCGGGCCGTCCGGCCGAGGCGATGGCGCGGCTGGACTGGCTGTCGGCGCACCGCACGTCCCTGGGCGCGCTGCCGGAGAAGGTGGACGAGTACGGGCGCCCGGCGGCCGTCGCGCCGCTCGGCTGGACGTCGTCGCTGGTCATCCTGAGCCTGTCCGCGCTGGAGAAGCCGCTCCCGGTCCCGTACGCGGGCTGACCCGCCGACCTCGGCGGACACCGGTGCCGTAGCAGGCGTCCCCTACGTCCGGCGCGGGTGTCGGCTACGACCGGGCGGCGAACTGCTCGTAGCCGAGCTTGGCGACCAGCAGCGTCACCACGACCAGCAGGACGGCCCGCACGAACCCCGAGCCGCGCTTGATGGCAGTGCGCGCTCCGAGCTGGGCTCCGGCCGCGTTCGCGGCGGCCATGCCGAGGCCGAGCGCCCACAGGACGTGCCCCTGGGCGGCGAACACCAGCAGGGCGCCGAAGTTGGTGCTGACGTTGATGACCTTCGCGTGCGCGGAGGCGTGCACGAAGTCGATGCCGAGCAGGGCGGTGAACACCACGACCAGGAACGTCCCGGTGCCGGGGCCGAGGATGCCGTCGTAGAAGGCGATGGCGAGGCCGGGGACCAGGATCGCGGCGGCGACCCGGCGGCGGGTGCGCAGCACGAGCCGGGGCTCGCGGCCGAGGTTCGGGCGGAGCACCACCAGCGCCGCGACCGCCAGCAGGACGACCATGATGACCGGCTTGAAGACCTCCGAGGAGATCACCGAGGCGCACAGCGCGCCCGCCGCCGACCCCGCGACCGCCAGCCCCGCCCCGGCGACCGCGACGGTCCGGTCGATCTTCGTGCGGCGCAGGTAGGCGTAGGCCGCGCTGGACGTCCCGGCGATCGAGGCGACCTTGTTCGTGGCGAGCGCGGTGGCGACCGGCTGCCCCGGGTTGAGCAGCAGCAGCGCGGGGAGCTGGATCAGCCCGCCCCCGCCGACGACCGCGTCCACCCAGCCCGCGCCCATCGCGGCCGCCAGCAGCATGACGACATGCTCGATCCCCACGCGGCGGGCCTTCCTGTAAGGACTAAACGAAGAATGTCGCTTAGCCTAGCGGGACAGACCCGGACAACGGCCACCTTTTTCGACGGCGATGCCGCTCGACAGGAGCCGTTGGAACGTGCCAAACGGTGAGGACCGGCCCCGCGGTCAGCCCTTGGACCGCCACTCGTCGGCGAGGACGGCCCACATCTGGTAGTCGCGCTGCCGGCCGTCGAAGTTGAAGCCCTGCCGGATGGTGCCCTCGTAGGTGAAGCCGATCCGCCTGGCCGTCGCGATGCTCGCCTCGTTCGACGGCTCGCAGCACCATTCCACGCGCAGCATGCCGCGCTCGTGGACCGCCCAGTCGATCATCGCGCCCACCGCCTTCGTGATCAGGCCGCGTCCGCGCACGTCCGGGTCGAGCCACACGCCGACCTCGCAGACGCGCTGCCTGGCGTCGAAGGTCCGGAACAGGGTGCCGCCGCTGAGCACGCCGTCCACCCAGATGCCGTAGAGGCGCGCGCCGTCGGCGGCCTGGGAGTCGGCGAAGCCCTGCAGGTACGCGCGCGCGGCGTCCTCGTCGAAGACCCTGGCGGCGAACGGGATGTACGGGCGGATGTCGTCGCGGACCTTCTCCACCTGCGCGTAGAACTCGGCCGCCTGCCACGGCTCCAGCGGACGCAGTTCGGCTCCCTCGGCCAGTTTCAGGGACAGCATCCCGACCTCCTGTAATGTGCGTACCGAACGTTTGTTACGCACCATAGCCCGCACCGCCGACCGGAAGGAAACCGATACCGTGCCCGCCAAGGGAGACCACGACGCCCGGCGCCGCGACGTGTCGGAGGCGGTGTGGCGGGTGCTGGCCGCGCACGGCTTCGACGGCCTGACCCTCCGCGCGGTCGCCGCCGAGATGGGCGCGTCCACGGGGCTGCTGACCCACTACTTCCCCAGCAAGAAGGCGCTGGTCGCCCACGCGCTCGACCTCGCCGAGGACCGGACGGTCGCGGGCCGCCTCACCCCGTCCGGGCGCGGCATGGCGGCGGTGCGCGAGGTGCTGGCCGACGTGCTGCCGATCTCGGACACGGCCGTCGAGATGAACCGGGTGTGGGTCAGCTCATGGGACGCCGCGCTCGCGGACCCCGACCTCGGCGCCCGGGAGACGGGCCGGTACGAGCGGATCCGGTCCGAGCGGCTGCGGCCGTTCGTCGAGCAGGCCCACGACCTCGGCGAACTGCCCCGAGACGCCGACCTGGACGACGTCACGGCGACGCTGGTCGCGTTCACCCACGGCCTGACCGTGCAGGTGCTGTTCGATCCGGACCGCTTTCCCCCGGAGCGGCAGCTCGCGCTGCTCGACGGAATGTTGACTGCTTTGTCCGGCTAACACGGGGATCGACCTCCTACCCCTTTTTCGGCCAAGATGTCCAACCACAGCCGAAAGGGGTCTTTGGTGACCGTTCTGGAGTTCGTGGACGCCCATGTCCATCATTGGAAGTCGAGCGTGCACGACTGGTACCCGATGCTTCACGCGACGCTACCGGAGGTGCCGCGCGACTATCCGCCCGAGCGGTTCCGGCGGGACGCCGAGGCCGCCGGGGTCAGGCTGCTCGGCACCGTGCACGTCTCGGCCACGACCGTCCCGGGCGCGTTCCTGGACGAGACGCGCTGGCTGGACGGCATGGACGCGCCGGACCGCCCGTCGGCGATCATCGGATCGGTGGACCCGGACGTGTCGCCACCCGTCGTCGAGGCCCAGCTCGACGAGCAGGCGCGCAGCCCGCTGTTCCGGGGCGTCCGGGTCTACGCGGGCCTGTCCCCGGAGGGCGACACCGCCACCGCGCTCCTGCGTGAGCTGGGGAAACGCGACCTCGTCCTCGACCAGGTGATCCGCGCGCCGGAGGTGGACGCCTACCTGGCGGCGCTCGCCGAGGCCCCGGACGTGCGGGTCGTCCTGGAGCACGCGGGCTGGCCCGAGACGGGCCACCCGGAGGGGTTCATCGACTGGCGGCGGGGCCTGGCCAAGCTCGCCGCGCTGCCCCGCGTGGACTGCAAGATCTCCGGTCTGGGAATGCCGCTCGGCCGGCTCGACGCCGCCGCCCTGCGCCCCTATGTCGAGACCTGCCTCGACCTTTTCGGCGTCGACCGCTGCTTCTTCGGCAGCAATTTCCCGGTGGACGGACTTTCCGGCACCTACGCCGAACTGATGACCGCCTATCAGGACGTCACGTCGGACCTTTCCGCTGATGAGCGGCGCAAACTGTTCGTGGAGAACGCGACCCGGCGCTACCGGCTGGGCTGATCCCCGGCTTCTCCCGCGATTTCACCCCGCTTTTCGGCGATCCGGCGTTCGACCTCGTCCCATCCGATCGGGAGGTCGGACGCCGGGACGCTCCAGAACACGAACACCGACTCCCGCATGACCTTCCGCTTGGCGCGCATCGACGACCGGTGCGGCTCGGCGGACGCGTAGGCGTTCACCGCCTCCCGGTCCGTCCACGCGGAGACCGTCCAGAACGTCCGCCGGAGCGGTTCGGCGCGCAGCGCGAGCCCCAGCGCCCCCGGCGAGCGCCGCGCCTGCCGCAGCAGCGCCATCGAGGCCAGGAAGAAGCCGGGCACGTGGCGCAGCGACCGCACCTCCAGCCGGGACGCCATGACCACCGCCTTGCCGTCCGGGTCGGGGGTCTCGGGGGTGGTCCAGGGCAGCGTGGGCATGGCGCCCCTCCGTCGGTTCGACGTCATCTTGACACTGACCAGTTTCAGCCGGACGACCCGAACTTGTCAACGTCAAGTTCCGTCCGGCCTGCCCTAGGCTGGACCGGTGAGTTCCCGCTACCACCACGGCAACCTGCGCCGCGCCGTCATGGACGCCGCGGTCGCCGCGATCGAGGAGTCCGGGCCGTCCGGCTGGAGCCTGCGCGAGCTGGCCCGCCGCGCCGGGGTCTCGCACGCCGCGCCCGCGCACCACTTCGGCGACAAGACCGGCCTGCTGACCGCGCTCGCCGCCGAGGGCTTCGGCCTGCTCGCCGACGCCCTCACCGCCGCCGGCGACGGGCTGCTCGACCTCGGCGTCGCCTACGTCCGGTTCGCGGTGCGGCACCGCGCCTACTTCGAGGTGATGTTCCGCCCCGAGCTCTACCGGCCGGACGATCCGGAGCTCACCGCCGCCCGCACGCGCGCGGACGAGCTGCTCGGCGACGCCGTCCGGCCGCTGTCACCCGAACCGGAGGCCGCGCTGGCCGCCTGGTCGATCGCGCACGGGTTCGCCGGGCTGTGGCTGAGCGGCGCGCTCCCCCCGGAGGTCGGCACCGACCCGGAGGCCGCCGCCCGGCCCGTCCTCGGGACGCTCTTCCCGTACGACGAGGACGGCCGTCCCGCCGCGGAGCCGCCGCGCGAGCGGTGACCACCCGCCGGCCACCGGCCCCGGTTGATCGTCTATGTTGCGGTTCGTCCATCCGACGGACCCGGTGTGGGAGTGTGTGACAGGTGAACCCGGACGATGCGCTGGCCGAGCGGTTCGAGGAGCAGCGCGCGCACCTGCGCTCGGTCGCCTACCGCATGCTCGGCTCGCTCAGCGAGGCCGAGGACGCCGTCCAGGAGACCTGGTTCCGGCTCGGCCGGACGGACGTGTCGGACGTCGCGAACCTCTCCGGCTGGCTCACCACCGTCACCGGACGCGTCTGCCTCGACATGCTGCGCGCCCGCCGGGCCAGGCGCGAGGAGCTCGGCGACGAACGGCTGCCCGACCCGATCGTCGCGCACGACCCCGAGCGCGAGGTGCTGGTCGCCGACCAGGTCGGGATCGCGCTGATGGTCGTCATGGAGACGCTCGCCCCCGTCGAGCGGCTGGCGTTCGTCCTGCACGACATGTTCGCCGTCCCGTTCGACGAGATCGCGGCGGTCATCGACCGGACGCCCGCCGCGACCCGCCAGATCGCCAGCCGCGCCCGCCGCCGGGTCAAGGAGTCGGCCCCCGCCGCCGACCCGGACCTCGACCGGCAGCGCCGCGCCGTCGAGGCGTTCCTCGCGGCGGCCCGCGAGGGCGACCTGGAAGGGCTCGTCGCGATCCTCGACCCGGACGTCGTGCTGCGCGTGGACACGGGCGCGGGCGGCGCGCTGCGCGTCGTCCGGGGCGCGCGGAACATCGCTGGCCAGGCGCTCATGTTCCGCCGGATCGCCGGGGACATCCAGACGATCGTGGTCAACGGCGGCATCGGCGCGCTCAACGTGACCGGCGGCAGCGCCCAGTCGCTCATGGCCGTCACCGTCGTGAACGGGCGCATCACGACGCTGGACATCATCGCCGACCCCGAGCGGCTGAAGGACCTCGGCGTCTGACCCCGCGAGATCCCGGTTTCCGACCACCGAAGGACCTCGGCGCCCGGCGGCGGGGAGCTTCCGGTGGCCGGCCGTCACAACCGCGCTCCCCCGCGGGTCAGGGTCGTGAGGGGCACCGATGGGAGGCGCATGTGAACGGCGAGGAGTCGCTGGCGGCGCGGTTCGAGGAGCACCGCGCCCACCTGCACGCGGTCGCGTACCGCGTGCTCGGCTCGGACACCGAGGCGGACGACGCCGTCCAGGAGGCGTGGCTGCGGGTGAGCCGCGCCGGCGACGACGGCGTGGACAACCTCGGCGGCTGGCTGACCACGATCGTCGGCCGGGTCGCGCTGAACATGCTCCGCGCCCGGACGACGCGCCGCGAGGTGTCCTGGGACGAACCGGACCTGCCCGAGGAACCGGACCTTCCCGCCGAGGCCGAGGACCCCGCCGAGGCCGCCGTCCTCTCGGACTCGGTCGGCCTGGCGCTGCTGGTCGTCCTGGAGACGCTCTCGCCCGCCGAGCGGCTGGCCTTCGTCCTGCACGACATGTTCGCCGTCCCGTTCGACGAGATCGCCCCGGTCGTGGACCGGACGCCCGCCGCCGCGCGGCAGCTCGCGAGCCGGGCCCGGCGGCGCGTCCGGGGCGCCCGCGCGGACG
>NZ_QURH01001026.1 GCF_003428695.1 Actinomadura logoneensis | reverse complement strand
GGTCCGGCGGGCGCGGGCGCGGCCGACCGCGCCGGATCGGCGTGCTGGTCGCGGTCGCCGCGGCGGCCCTGGCCGCCGACATCGTGTCCAAGATCGTCGTGGTGGCGTCCCTGACCGACGGCGACACCGTCCGGCTGCTCGGCGGGCTGCTGACGCTGCGCCAGACCCGCAACAGCGGGGCCGCGTTCTCGATCGGCACCGGCTACACCTTCGTCTTCACGATCATCGCGCTCGGCGTGGTCGTCGCGATCGTCCGGACGGCCCGGAACCTGCGCAGCGCCCCGTGGGCGGTGTGCCTCGGCCTGCTGCTCGGCGGCGCGCTCGGCAACCTGGTCGACCGGGTCTTCCGCGCGCCCGGCCTGTTCAAGGGCCACGTGGTCGACTGGATCGAGCTGCCGCACTGGCCGGTGTTCAACCTGGCCGACTCGGCGATCTGCTGCGGGGGCGCGCTGGCCGTCCTGCTGGCCGCCCGCGGCCTGCAGGTGGACGGCACGCGCGTCGGCGACGAGACCGGCGGCGACGACGAGCCCGGAGCCGGAGCCGCCACCGCCGAGGGCGACGCCCGCACCGGCGGCAGCGGAGACAAGGAGGGGTCCGCGTGAGCGACGTGCGCAGCCTCCCCGTCCCCGACGGGCTGGAGGGCGAGCGCGTCGACGCCGCCCTCGCCCGCCTGTTCGGCCTGTCCCGCGGACGCGCCGCCGACATCATCGCCGCCGGGGACGTCCTCCTCGACGGCAAGGAGGTCGCCAAGTCCGACCGGGTGACCGGCGGGTCGTGGCTGGAGGTCACCCTCCCGCCGCCGCCGTCCGCGCCGGTCCCGGTCGCCGAGCCCGTGCCCGGCATGGGCATCCTCTACGAGGACGACGACATCGTCGTGGTGAACAAGCCGATCGGCGTCGCCGCGCACCCGACCGTGGGCTGGACGGGCAAGACCGTGCTCGGCGGGCTGCTCGGGGCCGGGCACACGATCGCCACGTCCGGCGCGTCCGAGCGGCAGGGCATCGTGCACCGGCTGGACGCCAACACCACCGGCGCGATGGTCGTCGCCAAGAGCGAGACCGCCTACTCGCGGCTCAAGCGCGCGTTCAAGGAGCGCCGTATCGACAAGCGCTACCAGGCGCTGGTCCAGGGCCACCCCGACCCGTTCCGCGGCACCGTGGACGCGCCGATCGACCGGCACCCCTCGCACGACGGCCGGTTCGCGGTCGTCGCGGGCGGCAAGCCGTCGGTGACGCACTACGACACCGTCGAGGCGTTCCGCGCCGCGACGCTGCTGGACGTCGACCTGGAGACCGGCCGCACGCACCAGATCCGCGTGCACATGGCCGCGATCCGGCACCCGATCGTGGGGGACATGGCCTACGGCGCCGACCCGACGCTCGCCGCCCGGCTCGGGCTGAAGCGGCAGTGGCTGCACGCCGTCCGGCTGGGGTTCGAGCACCCGGCGCACGGGGAGTGGGTCGAGTTCGAGAGCCCCTACCCCGACGACCTCGCGCGCGCCCTGGAGATCGTCGCCGCCGAGTCTTGATCTTCGCTTGACCGTCCGCGCCGCCCGGACGGGTACGTCTGCCCCATATCCGGTGTCGTGGCCCGACGCCGGAGGGGGACCACCGGGGGGCGGGCGTGAGCGACGAGGACGAGCGCGGGAGGGGCGCCAACCGGGCCGCCGAGGCGGCCCGGGACATGGCCCGGCAGATCGCCTCCGCGGCCCGCGAGGAGGCGGCCCTGGTCCTGGACGCGGCGCGGGCGGGCCGGCCCCCGGTCGGCATCCCGCGCGGCGACGAGGACGAGGGCTACCACCAGTCGCTCAAGCCCCGGCACGTCCAGATGATCGCGATGGGCGGCGCGATCGGCGTCGGGCTGTTCCTCGGCACCTCCCAGCGGCTGCACACCGCCGGTCCGGCCCTGGTGCTGGCGTACGCCCTCGCCGGGGTCGCGGCGTTCTTCGTGATGCGCGCCCTCGGCGAGCTGGTGCTGTACCGGCCGACGACCGGCAGCTTCGTCGCCTACGCGCGCGACTTCATCGGCGAGTGGGCGGGGTTCGCCAGCGGCTGGATGTACTGGCTGAGCTGGGCGATGACCGGCGTCGCGGAGATCACCGCCGTCGGGATCTACGTCCACTACTGGGCCCCGGGCTTCCCGCAGTGGCTGTCGGCGCTGCTCGCCCTGGCGGTGCTGCTGACCGTCAACCTGGTGTCGGTGCGGCTGTTCGGCGAACTGGAGTTCTGGTTCGCGATACTGAAGGTCGCCGCGATCCTGGCGTTCCTGGTCGTGGGGGTCGTGCTGCTCGTCACGCACGCCGGGGTCGGGCCGTCCCACCACGCCGAGCTGCCGAACCTGGTGGACTTCGGCGGGTTCCTGCCCCGCGGCCTGTGGGCGGTGCTGCTCAGCCTGCAGGGCGTGATCTTCGCCTACGCCGCGATCGAGATGGTCGGGATCTCCGCCGGGGAGGCGCAGAACCCGCGCGAGGTCATGCCGCGCGCCATCAACGGCGTGGTCTGGCGGATCGTCCTGTTCTACGTGGGCGCGGTCGCCCTGCTGGTCGTGGTCCTGCCGTGGACGGTCTACCCGCGCGACCGCAGTCCCTTCGTCACCGTGTTCAGCTACCTCGGCGTGCCGGGCATCGGCGGCATCATGAACCTGGTCGTGCTCACCGCCGCCGTGTCGTCCTGCAACTCGGGCCTGTACTCCACCGGACGGATCCTGCGCTCGCTGTCGCAGCGCGGCGAGGCGCCCGCGTTCACGGGCCGGATGAGCTCCCGGCACGTCCCCTACGGCGGCATCCTGCTCACCTCGGTCGTGTACTTCGCCGGGGTCGTCCTGAACGTGTTCGTGCCGCACAAGGCGTTCGAGATCGCCACGTCCATCGCGTCCCTCGGCGTCCTGACGACCTGGGCGGCGCTGCTGTACGCGCAGGTCCGGTTCCGCAGCGCGGCGGCGCGCGGGGAGGTGGAGCGCCCCGGCTACCGGATGCCCGGCTCGCCCTACACCAACTGGGCGACCCTCGCGTTCCTGGCGGTCATCGTGCCGCTCATGGTCTTTGACGGCGAGCAGAAATGGGCGGTCGTCGCCATCCCGTTCCTGGTGGTCTCCCTGTACGCCGGCTGGCGCGCGGTCAACCGCCGTCCCGCCCCCGCCCGCGCGGACGCCGTCCCCGCGGCCACCGCACCCGCCCCCGCAGACGCGAGGCCCGCCGAAACCCTCCCGGCGCCCGAAGCCCTCCCGGAGGAAGGCGGCTTCTAAGCCGTCCGGATCTCCGGTCCGAACCGATCGCCGGGACGCGGGGTCTCCCGCGGGCGGCCGGCGCTGGCGTCGGCGTCGGCGGGGCTGGGTGGCCGGGAGTGGTCAGGGGGACGCGTGGGTCGCGGACTCCTCGGCGACCTCCAGGCCGGCCTCGATCACGGCGTTCATGATCCGGGCGAGCCGTTCCGCGCCGAGCGCGGGCGCGCGCTCGGCCATCGCCGCGACGATCCGCCGCTCCCGCTCGGGATTGCGGCCGGCGAAGCCGCCGACGGGCTTGAGCCGCTGCACCACCCCCGCCATCGCGGCCCGGCGCGCCAGCAGGTCGGCGAGCGCCGCGTCGATCGTGTCGATCGCGGTCCGCGCGGCGTCCAGGTCGGCGACGTCCGCCGGGTCGGGCAGGCAGATCCGCAGTTCCTCGGCCATCGGGGTCCTCTCGTCAAGGGCGGCCCCCTCCAGCAGTACCCGGGGCCGCGCGTTCGCATGAAAAAAGACGGGGCCCTGTGGGGGCTCCGCCTTCTGCCGGCTCCGGGGTCGTCGCTCAGGTCGCGCCGACCGGCTCACCCGGAGCCGGCTGCGTAAACCCGAAATAGCGACGTGTCACGACCGTGATGCTAGGGGACGCCGCCGGGACCGTGCCACTCACCAGGACGGACGTCTCAGGTGCTGAGACGTTCCGGTGCCCGCCCTCTCGGGCCACCACACGGTCGCCAGGACGCCTAACCTTGCCCTGACGGCCTTAGGGACCATCGCACGGACGGGGCGCGCAGTGGCCAATGATCGGACGACGGGCGAACGCGGAACGCAGTTGGTGCCGCCGCTGCTCGGCTGGGCGGCGGCGTGGGCCTGGCGGCTCATCGCCGTCGGCATCGTCGTCTACGGCCTGACCTGGGTGGTCGGCACCCTCAAGATCGTCTTCCTGCCGTGCGCGATCGCGCTGTTCGTGACCGCGCTGCTGCGCCCGCTGACCGTCCGGCTGCAGAGCGTCGGCCTCAGCGCGCTGTCCGCGACCTGGCTGACCCTGCTGTTCGCGCTGGCCGTCCTCGGCGGCATCGGCACCTACGTCGGCATCCAGGCGAACGAGGAGTTCCCCAAGCTGGTCACGGAGGTGCAGGGCACCGCCAAGTCCGTCCAGCACTGGCTGGAGAACGGGCCCCTGCATGTCCAGCACTCCAAGCTCAACGACGCGGTCGACCAGGGCAGCAAGTGGGTCGAGGCGCGGCGCGGCATGCTGGCCAGCACCGCGCTGGACTGGGGGACGGCCACGATCGAGGCGCTGGCCGCCATCGTGTTCCTGCTGTTCGTGACGTTCTTCCTGCTCAAGGACGGTCCCGGCATCTGGGACTGGACGACCGGCGGCCTCGGCCGGTACCGCGCGCGCGTCGACCGGGCCGGCCGCGCCGCCTGGGAGACGCTGTCCCAGTACGTCCACGGGACGGTCCTGGTCGCCGCCATCCACGCCGTCGTGCTGGCGGTCGTGCTGGCCGTCATGGGCGTCCCGCTGGTCGCCCCGCTGGCCGTCGTGATCTTCCTCGGCAGCTTCATCCCGATCGTCGGCATCTTCGTGGGCGGCGGCCTGGCCGTGGCGGTCACCTTCGGCGCCAAGGGCGGGGTGGCGGCGCTGATCTTCCTCGGCATCCTGCTGGTGGAGCACCAGCTGGAGTCCCACCTGCTGCAGCCGATGGTGGTGGGCCGCTGGGTCCGCCTGCACCCGCTCGCGGTCATCCTCGCGATCACCACCGGCGGCGTCCTGGCGGGCATCCCCGGCGCCGCCGTCGCCGTCCCCATCGTCGCCGTCGTCTACCGGGCCTGGCCCGCCCTGCGGGGCACCGACGAACCCACCCCCGCGGAGGCCGCCGACGGACCGCCGGACGACACCGGTGGGCGGGCCCGCCTGGTGCCGTCCTCCGGCGCCAAGGCCCCGCCCGGCGCGAGCGGCGATGCGGAGGAGGCCGCCGGAACGTCGGTAGAGAGCCCGGGAGCGCCCGGGAAGGCGTCCGGCGCGTCCGAGCCGTCCGGAAAGGGGCCCCGAGCGTCCGGAGAGAGGCCCGGAGCGTCCGGGGAGGGGCCTGGCGCGTCCGGAGAGGGATCCGAAGCGTCCGGCGAGGGAAGGCCCGGAGCGTCCGGCGAGGGAAGGCCCGGCGCGGCGGGGGAGAGCTGATCGCGACCGGCCGGACACGCCCCGCGCGGCGCCCCTCGACCGGGTGATGTCGGGACAAGCCGGGTGTCTGCGTGTCGAGGTCCGGCCGCTCCGCCGACCGGGTTAGGCTCTTTGGGCCACGTCGTCCCGGAGGGGGCTCCAGGACGACGATCTTCCCCGGGCCAGGTTCCAACCGGCGCGTGCCGTCCGCACGCGGGCGGTCGCATGCGACAACTCAGGAGGCGCGTCAGTCGTGGGTGACTCGTTCGTACATCTGCACGTCCATACGGAGTACTCCATGCTGGACGGCGCCGCGCGTCTGAAGCAGATGTTCGCCGAGGTCGAACGGCAGAAGATGCCCGCGATCGCGATGACCGACCACGGCAACATGCACGGCGCCTACGACTTCTGGAAGAACGCCAAGTCGGTGGGCGTGACGCCGGTGATCGGCATCGAGTCGTACATGGCGCCCGAGTCCCGCTTCCACAAGAAGAAGGTCACCTGGGGCGACCCGTCCCAGAAGCGGGACGACGTGTCCGGTGGCGGTCTGATCAACCACAAGACGCTCTGGGCGCGCAACAAGCAGGGCCTGCACAACCTGTTCAAGCTGAGCTCCCGCGCGTACATGGAGGGCTTCGTCTTCAAGTACGCGCGCATGGACGAGGAACTGCTCGCCGAGCACTCCGAGGGCCTGATGGCCACGACGGGGTGCCCGTCGGGCAAGATCCAGACCCGCCTGCGGCTCGGCCAGTTCGACGAGGCGCTGAAGGCCGCCGCGAACTTCCAGGACATCTTCGGCAAGGAGAACTACTTCCTGGAGCTGATGGACCACGGCCTCGACATCGAGCGCCGCGTCCGGGACGGACTGCTGGAGATCGGCAAGCGGCTCGGCATCAAGCCCGTCGTCACCAACGACTCGCACTACACCCACGAGTCGGAGGCGACCGCGCACGACGCGCTGCTGTGCGTCCAGGTGGGCAAGCAGCTCGCCGACCCGGACCGGTTCCGGTTCGACGGCAGCGGCTACTACATCAAGTCCGCCGACGAGATGCGGTCGATCGACAGCTCCGACGCGTGGCTCGAGGGCTGCCGCAACACGCTGATGATCGCCGAGCGGGTCGACCCGACCGGCATGTTCGAGTTCCGCGACCTGAGCCCCAAGTTCCCGGTGCCGGAGGGCGAGACCGAGGAGACCTGGTTCCGCAAGGAGGTCTGGAAGGGCCTGCACGAGCGGTTCCCCGAGGGGCTGCCGGACGGCTACGCCGAGCAGGCCGAGTACGAGATGGGCGTCATCATCGGCAAGGGGTACCCCTCGTACTTCCTGGTCGTGGCCGACTTCATCATGTGGTCCAAGCGCAACGGCATCCTGGTCGGCCCGGGCCGAGGCAGCGCGGCGGGCTCGCTGGTCGCGTACGCGATGGGCATCACCGACCTCGACCCGATCCCGCACGGCCTGATCTTCGAGCGGTTCCTGAACCCCGAGCGCGCCTCGATGCCCGACATCGACATCGACTTCCCTGAAGACCGGCGGGCCGAGGCCATCCGGTACACCACGGAGAAGTGGGGCGCCGACAAGGTCGCCTACATCGCCACGTTCGGCACCATCAAGGCGAAGGCCGCCGTGAAGGACGCCGGCCGCGTCCTGGGCTTCCCGTACGCGCTGGGCGACCGCATCTCCAAGGCGTTCCCGCCCGCCGTCATGGGCAAGGACATCCCGCTCTCGGGCATCTTCGACGAGAAGCACCCGCGCTACAACGAGGCGGGCGAGCTGCGCAGGCTGTACGAGGAGGAGACGGACGTCAAGCAGGTCATCGACCTGGCGCAGGGCCTGGAGGGGCTGATCCGGCAGACCGGCGTGCACGCCGCCGGCGTGATCATGAGCGGTGAGACCATCACCGACCACGTGCCGGTGATGCGCCGCGACTCCGACGGCGCGATCATCACGCAGTTCGACTACCCGACCTGCGAGACGCTCGGCCTGCTGAAGATGGACTTCCTCGGCCTGCGGAACCTGACGATCATCCAGGACGCGGTCGACAACATCAAGAAGAACAAGGGCATCGACCTCGACCTGCTGAAGATCCCGCTGGACGACCGTCCGACCTACGAGCTGCTCGGCCGCGGCGACACCCTGGGCGTGTTCCAGCTGGACGGCGGCGGCATGCGGTCGCTGCTGCGGCTGATGAAGCCGACCGAGTTCGAGGACATCTCCGCCGTCGGCGCGCTCTACCGGCCGGGCCCGATGGGCGCGAACTCGCACACCAACTACGCGCTGCGCAAGAACGGGCAGCAGGAGATCACCCCGATCCACCCCGAGCTGGCCGAGCCGCTCGAGGAGATCCTGGGCACGACCTACGGCCTGATCGTGTACCAGGAGCAGGTCATGTCGATCGCGCAGAAGGTCGCGGGGTACACGCTCGGCAAGGCGGACCTGCTCCGCCGCGTCATGGGCAAGAAGAAGAAGGCCGAGCTGGACGCCCAGTTCGAGGGCTTCGAGCAGGGCATGATCGACAACGGCTTCTCCAAGGAGGCCGTGAAGACGCTGTGGGACATCCTCGTCCCGTTCTCCGACTACGCGTTCAACAAGGCGCACTCGGCCGCCTACGGCCTGGTGTCGTACTGGACGGCCTACCTGAAGGCCAACCACGCGGCCGAGTACATGGCGGCGCTGCTCACCTCCGTCGGCGACGACAAGGACAAGAGCGCGCTGTACCTGAACGAGTGCCGCCGCATGGGCATCAAGGTGCTGCCGCCGGACGTCAACACCTCCGAGGCCGACTTCACCCCGATCGGGGAGAAGGAGATCCGGTTCGGGCTGAGCGCGGTCCGCAACGTCGGCGTGAACGTCGTGGAGGGCATCATCGCCGCCCGCCGCGAGAAGGGCGCCTACACCGACTTCAACGACTTCCTGAACAAGGTGCCGACCCAGGTCTGCAACAAGCGGGTGGTCGAGTCGCTGATCAAGGCGGGTGGGTTCGCCGAACTCGGGCACCAGCGCAAGGCGCTGCTGATGGTGCACGAGCAGGCGATCGACTCGGTCATCGACATCAAGCGCAAGGAGGCCATCGGGCAGGACTCGCTGTTCGGCGCGCTGGAGGACGAGTCGGGCGAGGACGCGTTCGCGGTCGCCATCCCCGAGGACGAGGAGTGGGACAAGACCACCCTGCTGTCGTTCGAGCGGGAGATGCTCGGCCTGTACGTGTCGGACCACCCGCTGCTCGGCATCGAGCACGTGCTGGAGCGCGAGGCCGACTGCTCGATCGCGTCGCTGAACGAGGGCGAGCGCCCGGACGGCCAGGTCGTGGTCGTCGCGGGGCTGCTCAGCGGCCTGCAGCGCAAGGTCACCAAGCAGGGCAACTCGTGGGCGATGTTCCAGCTTGAGGACCTGGGCGGCGCGATCGAGGTGATGTGCTTCCCGTCGTCCTACCAGCTCTGCTCGACGCTGCTGGCCGAGGACGCGATCCTGGTCGTCAAGGGCCGGCTGGACCGCCGCGAGGACGTCGCGAAGATCATCGCGATGGAGGTGACGCAGCCGGACCTGACGGTCACCGACTCGTTCGGCCCGCTGGCGGTGACGCTGCCGCTCGGCCGCTGCATCCCACCGGTGGTCAGCCGCCTCAAGGAGGTGCTGACGACGCACCCGGGCAACTCCGAGGTGCACCTGCACATCCAGAACGGCCCGCGCACGACGGTCGTCCGGCTCGACGACCGCCTGCGCGTCGCCCCGTCTCCGGCGCTGATGGGCGACCTGAAGCAACTACTCGGCCCCTCCTGCCTGAGCTGACGGGCCGGTAGCGGAGGCCCCATCGGAAGGGCCGGGACGGATCGCCGTCCCGGCCCTCCTGCTTTCCCGGTCCGCGTGCCCTGCGGCGTCAGGCGAGGAGTTCCCTGGTGGCGGGGACGACCTCGTCCGTCCAGAGGCGGAGCTGGCGTCCGTCCGCCTGCTCCGGCCAGTAGACGAAGCTGTCGAAACCGCCGTCGGTCGCCAGGCCCGCGAGGACGCGGGCCCACGTCGTGGCGTCGGCGTGGATCGGTGTCTCGCCGGTGAGGGCGGGCGGCCCGGTCGGGGTGTCGGTGATGTGCCCGACGAGCTGGGAGATGCGGGTGATCGTCGCCGGGTCGCGGCCGGCCTCGATCGCGGCGTCGGTGATGATCCGCTGCGCCTCCGGCCACTTCTCGTAGTTGAGGTAGTGCGGGATGGGCGCGGCCCAGCCGTCGGCGACGCGTCCGGTGAGGGCGAGCGCCCGGGGGCCGACGCTGCCGAGCCAGACGCCGACGGGGTGCGCGGGCGCGGGACCGGCGTGCACGCCCTTCACCGTGTAGTACTCGCCCTCGACCCGGACGGTCTCGCCGGGCCGCCACATCGCGCGGATGATCTCGATGGCCTCGGCCAGCGCGGCGAGCGCCTGCCGGGTCGTGCGGACCGGTCCGCCCATCGCCTCGATGGCGGGCCAGAACGCGCCCGCGCCGAGGGCCAGCTCGAACCGGCCGCCGCTCAGCAGGTCGAGGGTGGCCGCCTGCTTGCCGACCATGGCGGGCCCGCGCATCGGCAGGGACGCCACGTCCGGGAAGACGCGGATCCGCTCGGTCTCGGCGAGCACGGTCGCGATCAGCGCGAAGGTGTCGGCGAGGTCGGCGGCGTAGGGGTGGTCCTGGACGCCGAGCAGGTCGAGGCCGGCCGCGTCGGCCTGCCTGGCGAGCGCGCGGACGTCGTCCAGCCCGCTCGCGACGGGGTTGAGCTGAATGCCGAACTGCATGCCCGCAACCTAGCCGAGCATGATCACACCCGGCGCGGCCGGGGCGGGCGGCGCGGCCCAGTGGACGGCGGGGCTCAGTGGACGGCGGGGACGCCTCGGTCGTCGGGCAGGGACGCCGGGACCAGGGTGGACTCCCAGCGGGCGAAGCGGCCGCGGTCGTCGAACACGGCGCGGGCGGCGCCGCCGCCGGGCAGCGCGACCTCGGTGACGCCGTCCCGCTCCCGGTAGGGGACGCGGTGCCGGCTCAGCAGGCGGGCGAGGGTGAGCCGCGGGTCGCGGGGGAACAGGCTCGTCGCGTTGGTGAGCAGCCGGGGGACCGGCACCGGGTCCCAGCGGGCGGGCGGGGCCTGCGGGTCGTCCACGTGGAGGTAGGCCGAGCCGCCGTCGTAGCCCGCGCCGATGTACCCGCCGCCGCCCAGCACGCCGCCCGCCGCCATGGCGACCAGCTCGCCGCCGTGCCCGGCGGGCCCCTCGTACCAGGACAGGTCGACCTCGGGGGTGGTGAACTCGGGGATGCCCAGACGCTCGCCGAGCGCCCGGATCGGCAGGGTGGGGCGGACGGCCGGGTGGTCCTCGCCGAACTGGGGGTTGGCCCAGCCCCACAGCCAGGTGCGCTCGCGGGTCGCGTAGCTGCCGAGCAGCCCGACCCGGACGGTGACGCCGCCGCTGGTGTAGGTGCGGGCGGTCAGGTCGGCGCTCCAGTCCTCGCGCGGCAGGAACTCCGCGAGCGTCTCCTGCTGCTGCAGGACGACCGCGGAGAGGGCGGCGCCGAGGCGCTCGAACGCGGGACTGAATCCGGACATGTCGGGCAACATTATCTCAAGAAACCGGCGGTTCGGAGGGGGGATTCCGGCGAAAGACCGTACCGGTTCCGCGGCCGTTTCCGGCATCTCGCGACACGGCGTGCGGGGCGCCGGGGGCGCGGTCCCGGACCCGGCGGCGAGGGGGCTAGGCTTTTCGTCGTTGATCGGCGACGGACGGCTACGGGCGCGGCGCGCGGGCCCGTGAGGAGCGTACGAGGTGCGGGGACGGTCCCTCAGGGCGGTGCGGACCTTCGCGGTCACGACCGCGGTGGTCGCGGCGCTCGGCCCGGTCGCCGGATGGGTGTGGCACGCGGTCTCTCCCGCGGTGACCTTCGTGGTGCTGCGCGGCCAGCCGTTCTTCGCCGATGGCGAGACCCAGGCCCCGATCGGCACCGACGCCAGGTTCGCCCTGATCGGCATCCTGGCCGGGGTGCTGTGCGGCGCGGTCGCCTACCGCTTCGGCGGTCGCGGCAACGACCTCACGCTGCTGGCCGGGCTCGCGGCCGGCGGGACGGCGGCGGCCCTGCTCGCCTGGTGGGTCGGGCACCGCTTCGGACTCGCCCACTACCAGCACGTCCTCCGCACGGGACCGGACGGCGCCGAGGTCAAAGGCCCGGCGGACGTCCGCGCCCGCGGCGTCCTCACCTTCTGGCCCCTCTTCGCCGTCGGCGCGTACGCCACTCTCGAAGTGATCGTCAAACGCCTTCCCGCAGCCCCGAGAAGCAGACTCGTCCAAGCCACCGACGCCCCGCCGTCCGCCGAGGCCGCGCCCAACCTCGCAGCCGAAACTCCCGAGCCCGACGGCAAGCACAGCCCGACTCCCGACGCCCAGGCCCCCACGCACGACAACCGTCACCAGCTTCCACCGGAAGCCGCTGCCAACGGCACTGAAGCACGCACGGGTACAGACGCCCCCACGCACACTGACGACCATACGAGTACTGATGGTCGCGCGGACGCTGACGGCCACGCGGACGCTGACGGCCACGCGGGAGCCGATGGCCATGCGGGTCCGGATGGTCATGCGGGTGCTGGCGACCGTCCGAGCACTGGCAATGGTGCGCGTCCTGGTGACGGCGCGAGCAACGGCCGTCCCACAGCCCAGAACCTTCGGCCGGACGACGACCGCGCAGAGGGCAGCGACCGCGCAAACGCTGACGACCGCACGGACTAACACCCACGCGCACTGGGGCCTACGCGCGCTGGGGCCTACGCCCACTGAGGCCTACGCGCGCTGGGGCCCCCGCGCATTGAGGTCCACGCGCGCTGAGGCCCACGCGCGCTGAGGCCCACGCGCGCTGAGGCCCACGTGCACTGAGGCTCACGTGCACTGAGGCCCCCGCGCGCTGAAGCCCACGAGCAGTGACGGACACAGGGAACCGACGACCGCGCGGACTAACGAGCGCGCGGACTGACGACCATGCGGGTGCTGATGTCGTGTGGGCGCTGGCGGTCATGAGGGTGCATGCCGATGGTGGCGTGCTGGTGATGGCGCGATCTACGGCCGTCCCGCAGGCCAGAGCGCTCGGCCAGACGGGCGACCGCGTAGGGGGCGGCGACTGCGCAAGCGCTGACGACCGTGCGGACTAGCAATCGTGCGGACTAGCGACCGCACGCACTGCGCGGACACGACCATACGGGTTCTGATGGTCGTGCAGGCACTGGTAGTCGCGCGGATGCTGACGTCAAGCGGGTGCGGATGGGAGTGCCGGTACTGAGGGTCATGCGGGTACTGGTGACCATCCGAGCGCTGGCGATGGTGGGCGTGCTGGTGGTGGTGCGAGCAACGCTGCTTCGCAGGCCAGAGTTCTCGGCGGACGGCGGACGGCGGACGGTGAGCGCGCGGAGGGCGGCGACCGTGCAGGCATGGGTAACAGCCGTCGCGTGGACGAGGTTCTCCTGTCGGAAGCCGTTGACCACGGAGCGCTGACGGTCGTGCGGACGTTGACGACCATGCGGGTGCTGATGGTGGCGCGGGCAATGACCACCGTCCGGAGGAGGCTTGGGCGACGGCGTGGGCGGTGGCTGCGCGAGGGGCGCCGGGGGGCTGGTTAGCGGCGGGCTATGGCGGCTAGGCGGGCGGCGGTCAGGCGGATGAGGTCGGCGGGGGCCAGTTCGATCTGCAGGCCGCGCCGTCCCGCCGAGACGTAGACGGTCTCCAGTGCCGACACGGACTCGTCGATCACGGTCGGCAGCCGCTTGCGCTGGCCCAGCGGACTGATCCCGCCGACGACGTATCCGGTGGCGCGCTCGGCGTCGTGGGGGTCGGCCATCCGCGCCTTCTTGCCTCCCGCTGCGGCGGCGAGGGCCTTGAGGTCCAGGGTGGACGACACCGGGACGACCCCCACGGTGAGCGCGCCGTCCACCTCGGCGAGCAGCGTCTTGAAGATCCGGTCGTGTGCGATGCCGAGGGCGTCGGCGGCGGCCTCGCCGTAGGACTCGGCGTCCGGGTCCACCTCGTACGGGTGCAGCGCGAACTCGATCTTCGCCTTCGCCGCGGCCACCGTCGCCGGGGTGCCGGTGCCGCCCTGCTGCTTCTTCCCCTTCGCCATGCGCCCAGTCTGCCGCAAGGACGATCAAGCCGTACGGCGGTCAGTTCGGGTGGTACGAGACGTCCAGGAACTGGCCCGCCGGGAGGGTCGGCAGCGCGTCCAGCAGCCGGGTCTCGCGCAGCAGCAGGTCGCGCTCGGCGCGCAGCCGGTGCGCGGCGTCCTCGGCGGCGAGCAGCCGCTGCTTGTCCGCCGGGTCGAGCACGGTCGCCGCCGCGACCAGGTAGGACAGCGCGACGGGGTCGGCGGGGAGTTCGGCCGGGTCGTCCGCGTCCACCCCTGCCGCCGCGAGCCGGTGCCGGTACAGGTGGAACAGCCGCCGGACGCGCCGGACCAGGTCGTCGCCCGCCGCGCCGGGCTCCTCGGGCAGGAACTCCACGTCCCCGCACAGGTAGGACCGGGAACGATCCAGTTCCTTCAGCCGGAACCGCCGTCCGCCCACGGTGACCACGTCGTACCGCCCGTCCGGCAGGGGGACGACCTCGTGCAGTTCGGCGACGCAGCCCACTTCCGCGAGCCTCAGCGGGGCGGCGGCCGGGCCGCCCCCGGCCGGGGCGCCTCCACCTGGACCGTCGCCGGTCGCCGGGGGCGCGGCGCCCGTCGT
>NZ_QURH01001027.1 GCF_003428695.1 Actinomadura logoneensis | reverse complement strand
TTCGTCTTCATCATCTTCTTCACCTACTTCTACGTCGCGATCACCTTCAACCCCACTGAAGTCGCCGACAACATGAAGAAGTATGGTGGGTTCATCCCAGGTATCCGTCCGGGTCGGCCGACCGCCGAATATCTGGACTACGTGCTGACCCGGATCACCACTCCGGGCGCGCTGTACCTGGGGCTCGTCGCGCTGATCCCCATGGTGGCGTTCGCCATGCTGAACGCCACGCAGGACTTCCCCTTCGGCGGGACGAGCATCCTGATCGTCGTCGGCGTCGGACTGGATACCGTGAAGCAGATCGAATCTCAGCTCCAGCAGCGCAACTACGAAGGCTTCCTGCGGTAGATGCGTATCGTTCTCGTGGGTCCCCCCGGTGCGGGCAAGGGGACGCAGGCCCAGTACATCGCGTCGCATCTGTCGATCCCGAAAATCTCGACGGGTGACATCTTCCGCGGCAACATCAACGAGCGGACCGAGCTCGGCCGGCTGGCCAAGCAGTACATGGACCGGGGCGACCTGGTACCGGACGAGGTCACCGTGAACATGGTGCGCGACCGGCTCCAGCAGGAGGACGCCGTCGACGGCTTCCTGCTGGACGGGTTCCCGCGCAACGTGCCGCAGGCCGAGACCCTGAAGAAGATGCTGGCCGAGTGGGACACCCGGCTGGACGTCGTCCTCGAACTCGTCGTGGACGAGGACGAGGTCGTCCGGCGGCTGTCCGGCCGGCGCCAGTGCCCGCAGTGCGAGCGCATCTGGCACGTCGACTTCGACGACAAGCGGGACGGCATCTGCGACGACTGCGGCGGGCAGCTCTACCAGCGGGACGACGACCGCGAGGAGGTCGTCCGGCACCGCCTGGAGGTCTACGCGGAACAGACCGCGCCGCTCGTCCAGTTCTATTCTGATGAGGGCATCCTGCGCGGCATCGACGCGACCGGACCGGTCGAGGACGTCACCCGGCGGGCCCTGGACGCGCTGCGTCCGTTCGAGAAGTAGATCGCCGGGTAGGCGGGAGTCGGGTTCCCCCGAGGCCCCGGCCGCCCCTGGGGGAGTAGACAGTGTTCAAACGGCGCAAGCCCGCCATCCAGATCAAGACGCCCGAGCAGATCGAGCTGATGCGGGCGGCCGGCCTGCTGGTCGGCCGCACGCTGGAGCTGCTGCGCGAGGCGGTGAAGCCCGGCATCTCCACGCTGGACCTGGACCGGCTGGCCGAGCAGCACATCCGCGACAACGGCGGCATCCCGTCGTTCAAGGGCTACCACGGGTTCACCGGCACGATCTGCGCCTCGGTCAACGAGGAGATCGTGCACGGCATCCCGCGCCCGGACAAGACGCTGCGCGACGGGGACGTCATCTCGATCGACTGCGGCGCGATCGTCGAGGGCTGGCACGGCGACTCCGCGATCACCGTCCCGGTGGGGGAGATCACGCCCGAGCTGCGGACGCTGCTGGACGTGACCGAGGCGTCCATGTGGCACGGCCTGGCGGCAGGCGTCGTGGGGGCCCGGCTGACCGACATGTCCCACGCGATCGAGAAACACATCCGGTCCCGGGGGGACTACGGGATCGTCGAGGGCTACGGCGGGCACGGCATCGGCACCGAGATGCACATGGACCCGCTGATCCCGAACCACGGCGCCCCGGGGCACGGGCCGGTGTTGGAGGCGGGCATGTGCTTCGCCGTCGAGCCCATGGTCAACCTCGGCACCAAGGAGACCGACGAGCTCGACGACGGCTGGACCGTGATCACCACGGACGGCCTCGCATCGGCGCACTTCGAGCACACCTTCGCCGTCACGCCCGAGGGCCCGCGCGTGCTGACCGCGCTGGACGAGGGCCGGGAGTGGTTCGCCAAGCTCGGCCTCTGACGCCGTCCGCCCGTCGGCCCGGCCCTCCCGGCGTCCGCCGGGCCGTCCGCGGCGGGTCGGCGGGTGGTGCCAGGTACCGGCGCAAGGTGCACCTCGCTCCCTTGAGAGGTTCGCGTTTCCTTGGGCACTCTGGGAGTAGCGGCGGATCGCGTTCCGCCGCCCCGAACGAACGCTGAAGGGGTCGTGATGGCGCCCAACCCTGATATCCGAGCCTCCGACGCCGACCGGGACCGGGTGGCCGCCGGCCTGCGCGAGCACACCGCCGAGGGCCGGCTCACCATGGACGAGCTGGAGGAGCGCCTGGAGGCGGTCTACGGGGCGAAGACCATGGGCGAGCTGGAGCGGGTCACCGCCGACCTGCCCGAGGCCGACCTGCACCACCGGCCGATCCCGGCCTACCAGCGCGCGACCGTCGCTCCGGCGTCGCGCGGCGGCGCCCTCTGGCACGGGACGCGGGCCATGTGGACCGCCTGGGCGGTCGTCGTGGGGCTGAACCTGGCGATCTGGGCGATCATCGCCGTGACCGCCCCGGTCGTCCCCTACCCGTGGTGGCTGTGGATCGCCGGACCGTGGGGCGTGATGCTGCTGGTCCGGAGCCTGTTCGGGAGCGACGGGCGGCGCTGAACCGGCCCAGGGTGAAGTCCCTCGCCGCCGTGCGGGACGTTGAACCAGAAGAGATGTCGAACCGAAGAGGCCCCCACCGATCCCGGTGGGGGCCTCTTCGGCGTTCTCAGGGGTGTCTAGTCGACTTCCATCAGCGGCCGGTAGTTGCCCGTCGGGACGAAGTGGCTGACCGCCGACTCGCCCTCGATCATGTGGATCGCGAAGCCCGCCGGTTCGCCGGTGAGCGCGCCCCGGCCCGGCCGGGTGAGGTCGAGGAAGAGCTGCCGGTAGGTGCTGGAGGTGGTGGTGCACGGCGTCCCGGCGAGGGTGCCGACCGAACTGCGGTGCACGTGGCCGCTGATCACCCGGACGACCTGCCGGTGCCGCTTGAGGATCTCGGCGAGGCCGTCGGTGCCGGACAGGCCCATGTCGTCGATGAACCGGATGCCGATCGGGTAGGGCGGGTGGTGGGTCGCGACGACGGTCGGGACGTCCGGACGTTCGGCGAGCGTGCCGTCCAGCCAGGCGAGCCGTTCCACGTCGAGCTCACCGGACGGCGAGCCGGGGATCGTGGTGTCGCAGCAGACCAGCCGGACGCCCGCGAACTCCACCGCGTACTGGACGGGCGCGCCGGGGCCGCCGCTGTCCGCCACGGCGGGGTGGTCGCGGAAGGCGTGCCGGAGCGCGTCGCGGTCGTCGTGGTTGCCGGGCAGCGGGTACACGGCCATCGGCAGCGGGGACAGCAGCGCGTGCAGCCGGGCGTACTCGGCCGGGCGCCCGCCGTCGGCCAGGTCGCCGGTCAGCACGACCGCGTCCGGGCGGGCGGGCAGCGCCAGCAGGCTGGACACGGCGGCGCGCAGCGCGCGGACCGGGCCCGAGGCGTCGTCCACCTCGCCGTCCCTGCCGACCGCAAGATGGATGTCGCTGAGCTGCGCAATGATCGCCATTGATCCTCCCCCTCCTCCAAGCGAACCACGGACCGGACCGGTTCGCACGCCCCGCCGCCGCCCGCCCACGGCCTCGGTGCCGGAGGGAGCGCTGACCCGATCTTTGCGCCGGGTTGACCGGCCTGTCGAGGCGGCCGGGCAAAAAACGATCACCGGTTCCGTCCGACCCCGGGACCGACGGGGGAGACCATGCCCTTCCAGCGGTTCGGCGCGCGTGCGGCGCCTGCCTGCACCCCGCTCCGGACCGCGCTCGCCGTCGCTCCGGCCGCTCGCGCGGGCCGTGGGGTGACGCCGAGGTCCCGGAAGGGACGCCTTCGGGTGGGGCGGACGCTCACGATCATATCCCCGGCGAGCTGCGCCGATTCCGAGGCGCGTTCGGTCCCGGCTCCGGCGGGGGCCGCCGCGGCGCACCGGCCCGGAGGGGCGATCCGGACAGTGATCATCAAGTCGGGCGGGGGAGCGGGCCGGGCCGCGTCCGCTCGCGAACCTCACCGGCGGTGGTCTCGTCAGACAGAACATGCTCACCCTCCGGAACATCAACCACTCCATCCGTCCCCTGTCGGCCTGCGGGAGGGGAACGCGGCGATGACGGCCCCCGGCCCGGAGAGCAAGGCCTCCGGCCCGGAGAGCACGGCCTCCGGCCCGGAGAGCACGGCCTCCGGCCCGGAGAGCACGGCCTCCGGCCTGGATGCAGGGGTCCGTGGGGAGCGAGGCCGGACGATCAAGGTGTACGACCCGGTTCACGGGGGAGGTTGGCTGGAATCCCCTAACGGGCGTATGTCCGGACGGCGACCGCTCACGGCGGCGTCCGCGCTGGTCGGAGACGCCCCGGACGGGCCCGGGTGGACGCTGTGGACGCGGAGGAGGGCGGATGCCTAGGCCATGTCGGGGACGACCTCGCCGGCGGGCACGCTGCGTCCTGGCGGCTTCGTCGGGGGTCGTTCCCGCGACCCGTCCCGCCTGCGTGCTCGGACGCCGGAGCCACGCGCCCTTCCCGGCGCCTGAGGCCGTTCCCTCGCCACGGGCGGGAGCGCCGCTGCCGCTGGACGCCGCCCTCGCACCCGCCCTTCCGACCCGCCTGCTGATCCCCGGTATCGGTGTGTCCACCCCTCTCGGACGCGTCGGACGCGTCGGAGCGGACGGTTCCGGTCCGCCCGGACCGGTCGGCCCGCCGCCGGCCGCCGGTCCGCACCGCGCGGGCTGGCTCGCGTCCGGGCCGAGTCCCGGAGAGCCGGGGGCCGCGGTGGTACTCGCCCACCGGGGCACGGGAACGGCGCCGGCCGTCCTCGCGCGCCTTCGCGACCTGCGTCCGGGGGACATCATCGCCGTCGCCCGGCTGGACGGCACGGTCGCGGTGTTCCGCATGACCCGCTCGGAACAGGTGCCCAAGCGCCGGTTCAGCGAGTCGCGGGTGCTCCTGGGCGGATCCGTCCCGGAGCTGCGGCTGATCACCTGCGCGGGGCGGTTCGACCACGCCAGGCGCGCGTATGACGACAATCTCATCGTCTATGCCACCTTCGCGGCGGCCTACCGGACCGCGGACCTCGCCGCCATGTCCCGCGGCTGACCGGCATCCGCCAGGCCGATCCGCTCCTCCGAAGACCGACTTCCCCGGGCCCTCGTGTCCGGGCGGCGTGTGCTCATCAGCGGGGTTCCGCGCCCACGGGACCGCCCAAGCGCCGGAATCCCGGCTTGCGGCGGCGGCCCGGGGTCAGGCCACGTGCGTGAGGACGGCGCTGAGAGCCGACGTGACGTCCTCCGGGGCCGGGGCGATGTCCGGAACCACGTCGCGGAGCGCGAGCCAGCCGTTGATGGCCTGGGTCGTCGGACGGGCCTCGCGGAGCTGCGGGTCCTCGATGTCGTACCAGGCGGCGATCTTGGACCAGCGCCACAGCCGGTGGCCGCCGGTGGACATCTCCGAGGCCGGGAAGCCGCCCGGCCCGCGCGCGCCGGTGATCGACAGCCGGACCGACTCGACGGACCGGCGCACCCGCTCGGCGATGTCGCGGATCGTCAGCAGCGGGTCGGCCTCGACCTGGCGGACGTGCAGCCCGGGGGCGGCGTCCTCCAGGTGGGCGACGACCTGCATGACGGCCTCGGCGAGGGTGGTCGCGTGCCAGGTCGCGGTGGCGTTGCCCGGCCGTCCGGCGTGCTGGGGCTCGGTGATGATGGAGACCGTGACCTGACCGTGGGTGCGGTCGAAGAGCGGGTCCAGCTCTTCCTCGTAGAGGGGACGGCTGAGGATCAGCGCGAAGTCATAGCTCGGCATCCGTCCTCCCCTGGTCGTTCGTCCTCCTGGAAAGGTACAACGCGCGAGCGCTGTATGCTTGTGTCGGGAGCAGTATCCGGTGCCGGGTCGTGGGATGATTTCGCGTTCCACCGCCCGGTGACGTACACTCTTGTGTCGGTCCGTGTTAGGCCGCCTTGAATCCCTGCTCGGCGCATATGTGCGTCCGGGCCTGGGTGCGGCCGGCCTCCCCACTCCGTTGGCGATCTTCAGATCCCCGTGACGTGAGCGGGGGCGGTGCGGGCCGCGTCCAATGAGCCGATCAGCGAAGCGCGGAGGACATGCCCAAGAAGGAAGGCGCCATCGAGATCGAGGGCACCGTCATCGAGTCCCTCCCGAACGCCATGTTCCGGGTTGAGCTGGACAACGGGCACAAGGTGCTCGCCCACATCAGCGGCAAGATGCGGATGCACTACATCCGGATCCTGCCGGACGACCGCGTCGTCGTGGAGCTGAGCCCCTACGACCTCACGCGCGGTCGGATCGTCTACCGCTACAAGTAGTCACTGGGGTTGCCTCTCGCGTGTGTGGCGGCACGCGGGTGACCCTGTACCAATAGGAGACCCAGTGAAGGTCAAGCCGAGCGTCAAGAAGATCTGCCAGAAGTGCCGCGTCATCCGCCGGCATGGCCGGGTCATGGTCATCTGCTCCGACCCGCGCCACAAGCAGCGTCAGGGCTGACGCTCAACAGCCGAGCCGACGCTCGACCCGTCGAGCCGACGTTCAACAACTGATCCACGTATCGCAGCCTTCTTACGCGGTCGCCGTACGGCCCGGTCGAACAAGATCGAGCCGTACGGCACCGTCGTGTGAAGGGGCCACCCCCGGACGGAGGCCGGGGCCGCCACCCGAGTCATCGGGTGTGTGCGGACGCGATGCGCCCACACCTCCGCGAAATGAAGGGAACCGCCAGAGATGGCACGCCTCCTCGGCGTCGACCTCCCGCGCGACAAGCGCGTGGAGATCGCTCTCACCTACATCTTCGGCATCGGTCGCACCCGTGCCCAGGAGACGCTGGAGAACACCGGCGTCGACCCGAACACGCGGGTCCACCAGCTCGGCGACGACGACCTGGTGAAGCTCCGCGACTGGATGGAAGCCAACTACAAGACCGAGGGTGACCTCCGTCGCGAGATCCAGGCCGACATCCGCCGCAAGATCGAGATCGGCTGCTACCAGGGCATTCGGCACCGCCGCGGTCTGCCCGTGCACGGTCAGCGGACGCAGACGAACGCGCGTACCCGCAAGGGCAAGAAGAAGACCGTGGCCGGCAAGAAGAAGGCCGGCAAGAAGTAGTAGTCCGCCGGGACTCATCCGTCCCGGACGGATCGACGACCTCAAAGGAAGAGAGCAGAGATGCCTCCCAAGAGCCGTGTCGGCGCGAAGAAGGTGCGCCGCAAGGAAAAGAAGAACGTCGCTCACGGGCACGCCCACATCAAGAGCACGTTCAACAACACCATCGTCTCGATCACCGACCCCAACGGGAACGTGATCTCCTGGGCCTCGTCCGGCCACGTCGGCTTCAAGGGCTCCCGCAAGTCCACCCCGTTCGCCGCGCAGCAGGCCGCCGAGGCCGCCGCCCGGCGCGCGATGGAGCACGGGATGCGCAAGGTCGACGTGTTCGTCAAGGGTCCGGGCTCGGGCCGTGAGACCGCGATCCGCTCCCTCCAGGCCACCGGCCTCGAGGTGGGTTCGATCCAGGACGTCACGCCCGTTCCGCACAACGGCTGCCGCCCGCCGAAGCGTCGCCGGGTCTGAGCACCGTAGGGGAGATCACAGAACAATGGCTCGTTACACCGGTGCGGACTGCAAGCTCTGCCGCCGCGAGAAGATGAAGCTGTTCCTCAAGGGCAGCAAGTGCGAGGGCCCGAAGTGCCCGATCGAGATCCGGCCCTACCCGCCGGGTGAGCACGGCCGCGGTCGTCCCAAGGAGACCGAGTACCTGCTCCAGCTCCGCGAGAAGCAGAAGGCCAAGCGCATCTACGGCGTGCTCGAGCGGCAGTTCTCGAACTACTACGTCGAGGCCAACCGCCAGCAGGGCAAGACGGGTGACAACCTGCTCTCGCTGCTGGAGCGCCGCCTGGACAACGTCGTGTACCGCGCGGGCTTCGCCAAGTCCCGCGACATGGCGCGCCAGCTGATCCGGCACGGTCACATCCGGGTCAACGGCAAGAAGGTCGACATCCCGAGCTTCCTCGTCTCCGAGGCCGACATCGTGGACGTCAAGGCCAAGTCCCTCGAGATGACGCCGTTCCAGGTCGCCAAGGCCGAGGCCGGCGAGCGCCAGGTTCCGGCCTGGCTGGGTCTGGACGCCGAGCGGATGCGCATCTTCGTGCACTCGCTGCCCGTCCGCCAGCAGATCGACGCTCCCGTCCAGGAGCAGCTGATCGTCGAGCTCTACTCCAAGTAGGCGCTCACCGGGCCCTCCTCCGGGCGGGCCCGTCGGGCATCCACCGAGTACGGCTCACCGGGTTCGCACGGACCCGCCGGCCCCGCCCCCGCGGCGGGGCCTCCGGGTCCCCGCCCCACGGCGGGGGCCCGTTCGTCTCGCCGCCCGCCCGCGCCGACGCGTGGACGGGCGGCGGACAGGGAAGAACTCCACCTGCGGTCGTCATATAGCGGGCACCGCGGAAAGAAGGAAAACCCATGCTCATCGCTCAGCGTCCCACCCTCACCGAGGAGCAGGTCGACGAGTACCGGTCGCGGTTCACCATCGAGCCGCTGGAGCCGGGCTTCGGCTACACGATCGGCAACTCGCTCCGCCGCACCCTCCTGTCGTCCATCCCCGGAGCCGCTGTCACCAGCATCCGGATCGAGGGCGTCCTGCACGAGTTCTCCACCGTCCCGGGGGTGAAGGAGGATGTCACCGACATCATCCTGAACCTCAAGGAGCTCGTCGTCTCGTCCGAGCACGACGAGCCGGTGGTCATGTACCTGCGCAAGCAGGGCCCCGGTGAGGTCACCGCGGCCGACATCGCGCCGCCGGCGGGCGTGGAGGTCCACAACCCGGACCTGCACATCGCCACCCTGAACAACAAGGCCAAGCTGGAGATGGAGCTGACGGTCGAGCGCGGCCGCGGCTACGTCTCGGCCGCCCAGAACAAGCAGCCGGGCCAGGAGATCGGCCGGATCCCGATCGACTCCATCTACTCGCCCGTGCTGAAGGTCACCTACAAGGTCGAGGCGACCCGAGTCGAGCAGCGCACCGACTTCGACCGCCTCATCCTGGACGTGGAGACCAAGGCCGCGATGCTGCCGCGCGACGCGGTGGCCTCGGCCGGCAAGACCCTCGTCGAGCTGTTCGGCCTGGCCCGGGAGCTCAACGTCGAGGCCGAGGGCATCGACATGGGCCCGTCCCCGACGGACGCCGCGCTCGCCGCGGACCTGGCCCTGCCGATCGAGGAGCTGAACCTCACGGTCCGCTCCTACAACTGCCTCAAGCGCGAGGGCATCCACTCCGTGGGCGAGCTGGTGGCCCGCAGCGAGCAGGACCTCCTGGACATCCGCAACTTCGGCGCGAAGTCCATCGAGGAGGTCAAGCAGAAGCTCAACGACATGGGCCTCTCGCTGAAGGACTCCCCGCCCGGGTTCGACCCGTCCGCCGCCGCCGACAACTACGGCGACGACGACGGCGGCTACGCCGAGACCGAGCAGTACTGACCGGTCGTCAGGGCCCCGCTCGGCCCCGGTTCCCGGACCGGGACCGAGCAGTCCTGACCCCGGCATACCGTTGACACGTCCGAATGACCCGACGCCGGTACCTGGTACGGCCGGCGCGGAGATTTGCCACCGGTTCCTGACCCGGCCGGTGCAAGAAGGGAAACGACCATGCCTCAGCCCACCAAGGGCGCCCGTCTGGGCGGCAGCGCGGCTCACCAGAAGCTGCTTCTGGCGAACCTGGCGACCTCGCTGTTCGAGCACGGCCGCATCACCACCACCGAGGCCAAGGCCCGCCGCCTGCGCCCGCTGGCGGAGAAGCTGATCACCAAGGCCAAGAAGGGCGACCTGCACAACCGTCGCCTCGCCGCCAAGACGATCCGGGACAAGGGCGTGCTGCACACCCTGTTCACCGAGATCGCCCCGGCGATGGCCGAGCGCCCCGGCGGCTACACCCGGATCACCAAGCTGGGCCCGCGCAAGGGCGACAACGCCCCCATGGCGGTCATCGAGCTGGTGACCGAGCCGATCTCGGCGTCGACCCGTCCGGCCGCCGCCGCCCCGGCGCAGACCGAGGCCCCGGCGGAGGACACCGACGCCAAGGCCGAGGGCACCGAGGCCAAGGCCGAGGAGAGCGCGGAGTAAGGCCCTCCGGGGTTCTTTCTCGCTCGACATGTGAGGGCCCGCCGTCCCCCTACGGGACGGCGGGCCTGATCTTTGAGAGAATGGATCACATGGTCAGGGGGTCGATGATGCACTGGGGAGCGCCACCGGAGGGAAACCGCCCCGAACCGGGCGTCCGCCCCGGCGGGACCGGCGACGCCCGGTCGGACGCGCCGTGGACGGTGAACAGGCCCACCGACAGGACGCCCACGCACAGGACAAGGAACCCCCGGCACCCATGACCGCTCTCGTACGACTCCGGCTCGACATCGGCTACGACGGGTCGGACTTCGCGGGCTGGGCGCGGCAGCCCGGCCAGCGCACCGTCCAGGGCGTGATCGAGGACGCCCTCGCCCGGGTGCTGCGCCTCGACCCGCCGCCGGTGCTCACCGTCGCCGGACGCACCGACGCGGGCGTGCACGCGCGCGGCCAGGTCGCGCACGTGGTGGTGCCCGTGGCGGCCTACTCGGCCGTGAACGGGACGCTGCCACGCCGCCTGGCCGGACTGCTACCGCCGGACGTCCGGGTCTGGCGCGTCTCGATCGCCCCCGAGGGCTTCGACGCTCGGTTCTCCGCGCTGGCCCGGCGCTACGCCTACCGGGTCTGCGACGACCCCGTCGGCGTCGACCCGCTGCGCCGCCACGACGTGCTGTGGCACCCGCGTCCGCTGGACATCGACCGGATGAACGCCGCCACCCGGCTGATGCTGGGCGAGCACGACTTCGCCGCGTTCTGCCGTAAGCGCGAGGGTGCGACGACGATCCGCGAGCTGCAGGTGTTCGAGTGGAACCGGGAGGCCCGGCACCTGGCGGTCGCCACGGTGAAGGCCGACGCGTTCTGCCACTCGATGGTCCGGGCGCTGGTCGGCGCGATGCTGGTCGTCGGCGACGGGCGGCGCGCGATCGACTGGCCCGCCGAGGTGCTGGGCGCGCGGGTGCGCGACTCGGCGGTGAACGTCGCCCCGGCCCACGGGCTGTCCCTGGAGGAGATCACCTACCCGGACGACGCCGACCTGGCCGTCCGGGCGCAGCAGACGCGGCGCGTCCGGACCCTGTCGAGCTGAGCCTCGCCTTTCACCGGGTGGGAACGGCCGCTCCTGGACATGACCGCGCCCGGTGCCGTTCGGCACCGGGCGCGGTTTTCTCGTTCTTCAGGGCGGTCGGTCGTCAGCCGCGGGCTCGGGCGTCCAGGGCCTTGGTCCCGTAGTCGAGGAACTGCTGTGCCAGGCCCTTGATCTGGGTGTCTTGAGGAGAGACGCGCGTTCCGTCGGTGTAGGTCGCGTACGCGTATGCGACGTAGCGGCCTCGAACGGTGGCGGCGGCATAACCTCCCGCGCCGTCGATATCGGGTGTCCGTGGTCCGCTGAGGCCGCGGAACCATTCGTACTTGCCCGCGTTCCCGGCTCGGCTGACCCGTACGGCGGCCTCGTGGTTCGGCAGGACGGCGACACCGCTGGTCACGGCGAACTTCTTGTCGTCGCTGACGAAGGTCACCCGGACGACCGAGCGGCAGCCGTCGTGCGCGAGCGCCTCGGCCATCGAGCCGCGGGCGGTCAGGCCGCACTGGTGGTTGACCGACGACCGGTCGCGCTGGAAGGCGTGCCCGCCGAGCTGGATGGCCGGGCTCGGGAACACCTCGGTCAGCGCGAGCGGCTTCGTGTCGGTCTTCTCGCTGTTGATGTCCACAGGGTGGTGGACGGGCGCGCTCGGCGAGGCCCCGGCCGGTTGGCTGGGGGACGCCGCGGCCTTGGTCTTGTTCTTGCCCTTGGCCTTGCCGTCGTCCCCGCCGCCTAGTGCCACGCCCGCCGCGAGGACACCGACGAGCGCGACCACGGCCGCCGCCACACCGCCGCCGACCAGCAGCCGCTTGCGCTTCTTGTCCTGGTCAGACGGTGTTCCGGCGCCGGGGCCACCTCCGCCCAGCGGACCGGGCGGGAAGGGCTGCGGACCGGTGTTCCCGTCGTTGGGCGCGTCCGGGTGGGGGAACGGCGGCTGCTGGGGCGCGGGCGCGACCATGGTGGCCTGTCCCGCGCCCGCCGCCTGTGGGGCGCTCGCCGCGCTCGGGACGGTGGCCGCCGGCGCTGTGGTCGAGGCCGGGGTGCCCGGCGGCGGGACGACCGGCATGTCGGCGACCGTGGCCGGGCCGTCCTGCTTCGGACGGTCGGTCATCGGACGCTTGGACGGCGGCAGGACCACCGCGGGCGGGATCGCCACGCTGGGCGGCAGGATCGCGTCCGGCGTCAGGACGGGCCCGGACGAGCGGCTGTCGGTGTTCGCCGCCTCGGGGGTGAGAGCGGCCAGCGGCTGCGGCGCGGTTCGGGGCATGGGCTGCGGGCCCGTGCCGGTCGCCGGCGGCAGGATCGGGGTGCCGTCCGGCACGGTCTCCCGGGCGGGACGGGGCGTCGGCTCGGGGGTGGACTCGCGCGGATCCGCCTCGGGAGCGCCCTGACCGGCGACGAGCCGGTCGTACGACGGCGCGGCGTCGGGAGCGACGTCCGCGTCGGCGGGGTGATCGGGTTCCGGCTCGTCCGAGTCGGTGGACTCGGCGGCCCACCAGGGGGCCTGGAGCCGGAACGGGGTGGGGATGCGGGGTTGGCCGCCCGCGGACTCCGGCTCGTCATGGCCGAAGCCGGGCGGGGCGGGGGCGGAGGGGGCGGGGTCCGCCGCCGCGTCGGCGGGGCGGATCTCGTCAGGTTCAGGCATGGGGGTTCAGGTCCTCGTGCCGATCAGCTCCGGTAGGGCTTGCCCTCGGTCTCCCGGAAGTGCAGCGCCACGCCGAGGCCGCTGCCCTGGATCACCTGCTGTCCGAAGTCGGAGACGTCCTTGTGCGCGCTGTCGGCGATCTTCTTGCCGTCCGGGCGCTGCACCCAGGTCATGACCAGGTAGTGGCCCCGTGCCTCGGCGGTGCCGAGGGCGAGCCCGGTGCCGATCTTCTTGGTGTTGCCGGTGCCCGGCAGCGGCTTGAGGTAGGCGTCCTTGGCGGCAGCCGCCCTCACCGCCGCCTTGGCCGCGGTCTCGGTCTTGAGGTTGAAGACTCCGACGGTGCCGATCAGCTTGCCGTCGCCGCGCGTGTAGGTGGCGCGGAGCACCTGGGAGCAGCCGCCCTTCTTCACTGACACGGTCAGGGAGGTGCCGCCGACCGCACCGTCGCAGGACTTGGCGGCGTTCCAACCGGTTCGCTTGTACTTCTCGCCCGCGCCGCGGAAGGAGGACTTGCCGAAGACCTCGTTCAGGCTGAGCGGGCTGGGGTCGGTGGTGCGGGACTTCAGCTTCACCGGGCTGAGGGTGGGGGTGGCCGGGGTGGACGGCGTGGCGGACGCCGTCGGGGCCGCCTTGTTCGTCTTGGCGGTCGTCTTGGTCTTGGGTGCGGGGTCGTCTTTGAACATGGACGCCGCCGCGACGCCGCCGCCGATCAGCACGACGCCGGCCACGGCCGCGCCGCCGATGATCAGCGGCAGGTTGCGTTTCTTGGCCTTGCCCGGGGGCGGGCCCGCGACGTGCTGGTCGAAGCCGCCGCCGGGACCGAAGCCCTCGGGACCGCCGGGGCCGGGCTCGCCGCCCGGACCGCCGTGGCCGCCCGGACCGCCGAAGCCGCCGTCGCCGCCGAAGCCGTTGCCGTCGGCGACGCCCTGCCCCTGCCCGCCGAAGCCGTCGCC
>NZ_QURH01001024.1 GCF_003428695.1 Actinomadura logoneensis | reverse complement strand
CGGGGCCCCGCGGCGGCGGGGTCCCCGGGGCGCGGCCGGAGGCGCACCGTGCGGACCGCTATCGTCCGGTGGCCGACCGCCGCCGGCGCGACAGCGCGTCGATGCCCGCCGCCACCAGCAGCACGCAGCCGGTGATGAGGAAGTTGGCGTAGGCGTCCATGCCGAGCAGGCCGAGGCCGTTGTCGATGGTCGCGATGACCAGGCCGCCGAGGACCGCGTCCCGGGCCCGGCCGCGCCCGCCGAACAGGCTCGTCCCGCCGATGACGGCCGCGCCGACCGCGTACAGCAGCGTGTTGCCCGCGCCCGAGTCGGTCGCGACCGAGTTCAGCCGGGACGCCGCGACGATGCCGGAGACCGCGGCCAGCCCGGAGGCGATCATGAAGACCGACATCCGGATCCGGGTGACGTTGATGCCCGCGCGGCGGGCCGCCTCGGCGCTGCCGCCGACCGCGTACAGGTGCCGGCCGTAGGCGGTGCGGTCCAGCACGAACGTGGCGACGATGAGCAGGACGGCGACCAGCGGCACGCCCCACGGGATGCCCGCGAGGGTGACCAGCGGGCTCGGCGCGCGGTCCAGGCTGAGCACGAACGTGCCGAGCAGCAGGATCGCGGCGACGAGCGCGACCCGCGCGACGACCAGCTGCACGGGCTTGCCGTGCAGGCCGCGGCGGCGCTGCCGGTTCCAGCGCAGCAGCTGGCTGGCGGCGTAGCCGAGCGAGACCAGGACGGCGAGCGTCCAGCCGAGCCAGATCGGCATGTTCCGGTTGGCGAGCGCGACGATGACGTCGTCCCGGACCGGGACGGTGCCGCCCTTGCCGATCAGCTTCAGGGTGATGCCCTGCAGGCCGAGGAAGAGCGCGAGCGTCACCACGAACGACGGGATCCGGATGACCGAGACCAGCCATCCGATCGCCGTGCCGATGACGACGCCGGTCGCGACCGCCGCGATGACCGCGACGTACCAGGGCTGGCCGGAGTCGACGATGAGCTTGGCCATGACCGCGCCGCACACGCCGCTCGCGACGCCCGCCGACAGGTCGATCTCGCCCAGCAGCAGGACGAACACCAGCCCCATCGCGAGGATGGTGACCGGCAGCGCCTGGGTGAACAGGTTCGCGACGTTGCCCTTGGACAGGAACGTCTCCGGACGAAGCCCGGTGAACAGCACGAACAGGAACGCCAGCGCCAGGATCGCGGGGATCGCGCCCAGCTCGCCCGCGCGCACCCGCGCCCAGTAGTCGGAGACCGCGGAGCGCACGTCGTGCTGCCGGCGGTCGGCGGCGAAGTCGGCCTCCGCCAGCCTGGGGATGTCGGTGGACATCGCTTCCCCCATCAGATGGTCTCTGCCGCGGTCGTGGGAGCCAGCCCGAGGTCGCCGGAGCGGCCCGCGGTGATGAGCTCCACGACCTGGCCGTGGGTGACGTCGGTCCGCTTGACCTCCGCCGCGACCCGGCCGAGGTACAGGGCGGTGATGCGGTCGGCGACCTCGAACACGTCGTTCATGTTGTGCGAGATCAGCACGACCGCGTGGCCGGTGTCGGCGAGCCTGCGGACCAGGTCGAGCACCTGCCGGGTCTGCGCGACGCCGAGCGCGGCGGTCGGCTCGTCCAGCACGACCACCTTGGAGTCCCACAGCGCGGCCTTGGCGATGGCGACGGTCTGCCGCTGCCCGCCGGACAGGCTCGACACCTGCTGCCGGACGGACTTGACGGTGCGGACCGACAGCCGCGCGAGCGTCTCGCGGGCCTTCTCCTCCATCGCGTCCTCGTCGAGCACCACGCCCTTGCGCTGCTCGCGGCCGAGGAACATGTTCTGCACGATGTCGAGGTTGTCGGCGAGCGCGAGATCCTGGTAGACGATCTCGATGCCGAGTTCGGCGGCGTCGCGGGGGCCGCCGACCCTGACCTCGCGGCCCTCGAACTCGATCACGCCGGAGTCGATCGGGTGGATCCCGGCGATGCACTTGATGAGGGTGGACTTGCCCGCGCCGTTGTCGCCGACCAGGGCCATCACCTCGCCCTTGCGGAGCGTGAAGTCCACGTCGTGCAGCACGTGCACCGGGCCGAAGCTCTTGTTGACGCCGACCAGGCGCAGGACGGGGTCGCCGTTTTCTGCCACGTCATTCCCTTCGGGTTCGCCGTGCGCTCCGGCGCGCGCCCGGCCCGGTGGCGCGGGCCGGGCGCGTTCGCCGGTACTGCTCAGCGGTCGGTCGTCACTGGATGCCGGCGGCGCTGCACTTGGCCGCGTAGGCGCCCTTGCAGAGCTCGTCCTTCTTGACGAAGCCGTCGGTCACGACCTGCTTGACGTTGTCCTTGAAGACGCCGATCGGGGTCAGCAGCACCGACGGGACGTCGCGCTTGCCCTGCGCGTCCTTGGTGGTGCCGTTGGTCTCGCCCTTCTGGCCCTTCATGACGTCGATGGCGAGCTTGGCGACCGCGTCGGCCTCCTGCTTCACCGGCTTGTAGACGGTCATGCACTGGGTGCCGTCCAGGATGTTCTGGAGGCCCTGCACGGTCGCGTCCTGGCCGGTCACCGGGACCTTGCCCGCCTGCGAGTTCTTCTTCAGGATCGAGATGGCGGCGTTGCCGACGCCGTCGTTGGCGGCGAGCACACCGTCGATCTTGCCGCCCTGCTGGGTCAGCATCTGCTCGAAGATCGTGGCGGCCTTCTGGTTGTCCCAGTCCGGGACGGCCTGCTCGGCGACCTTCTTGTACGTGCCGACCTTGTCCAGGACGCTGTGCGCGCCCTGCGCGAACAGGGTGGCGTTGTTGTCGGTGGGCGCGCCGTTCAGGTAGGCGATGTTCGCCTGCTTGTCGCCCAGGCACTTCTGCAGGCCCTTGCCGAGCTCCTCGCCGACCTTCACGTTGTCGAAGGAGACGTAGTAGTCGGACACGCCGCCGAGGGTCAGCCGGTCGTAGTCGATGGTCTTGACGCCCTGCTGCTGCGCCTTGCGCTGCACGGCGGCGGCCGAGTTGGAGTCCAGGCCGTCCACGATCAGCACGGTCACGCCGTTGGTGATCATCTGGTCGGCGATGGTCTGGAAGCGCTGGGTGGAGCCCTCGGCGTTCTGGATGTCGTACTTGACGCCGGCGGCCTTGAACGACTGCTCCAGGAACGGGCGGTCGAAGCTCTCGTACCGGACCGAGGACTTGGTGTCGGGCAGGATCACGCCGATCTTGCCCTTGGCCGCGGCGTCGCCGCCGGACGCGCCGTCCTTCTTGTCGTCCCCGCAGGCGGTGAGGGTGAGGGCCGCCGCGGCGGTGACCGCCGCGAGGCCGATGATCCCCTTGCGCATGTGCCCGGGTCCTTTCTGGGGCGGCCGCGTCACTGCGGCCGGTGATCGGGGGTGGGAGTCGCCCGGCCGCTGTCCGGGGCTCCCCCCGACGACCGTGCGAAATGTTGTGCCCCGCAACTTATGTCGGCTTTGACAGTGATGCCACCCCCAGGGCCGGGTGAATTTGTTGTGAGCAGTAACAATCCAATAACGCCAGCTCAGCAGGGATGTGCCGGGCGCGATCAGGACGGACGCCGGGACCGCCGCCGAACCACCAAGATCAAGAAAAAGTTCGCCGCCCCAACATAAGTCCGCGCGGGACGCCCCTGCGCTCACGCGGGTGCGTCCCGCGCGGTCACGTGAGGGCGTCCCGCGCGGTCACGCAAAGGCGTGCCGCGCACTCACGCACGACCGTCCCGCGCGGCCACGCACGACCGTGCTGTGCGGCCACGCACGGTCGTGCTGTGCGCTCACGCGGGGGCGTCCCGCGCGTTCAGGCGCGGCCGTGCGGCGTGGCCGCCGGGACGGCGTGCGGGCGTCGGACGGGGTCAGTCGTGGGCGGCGAGGACGCGCTGGACGAGGTCGGCCGCCGCGGCGACCGCTCCGGCGGGGGCGAGGCGCTCGCCCCACGACCACCGGTACCACCAGCCGTCCGCGTCCTCCTCGGCCACGATGTTCTCGGTGAGGGCGGACGCGTCCGGGTTCGTCACGTGCAGGCTGGGCCCGTGGCCGTCCGGCAGGGCGAGCCGGACCCGCAGGCCCCGTCCGGCCAGCTCGTCGCCGAGCTCTTCCAGGTGTTCGACCCGCGTCTTGGCCGGCGCGGCGGTTCCCCTGTCGGTTCCCATGTCGTCAGGCGTCATCCTCGCTTCTCCCGTGGAATCGCGTGGCCCGACGAGCGCCAGACTGGCACGCCGCCGCCCCGGGCGCACGCACTGCGGGCCGGAACGCTCCCGTGTCCGGCCTGCTGGAACGTTCCGGGGGCACGCGCGAACCGATCTGCCCGATCATGTGTCTGATAATCGGGATATCGTGCGCGTGGCGGAGTCGAGGAAGGCGGGAAACCGGGATGAGTGGGGCTAATCCGGACTGGCGGGCCGAGCTGACGAGGCCGGACAACCCGCTCCCCCGACGGCCCGGCGAGACTCCGTCCGGCTCCGGTGAGCACGCCGGGCAGGGGTCCGGGCCGGGAGCGGGCGGGCCGAAGCCGAAGGGCACGTCCGCGTACTGGCACCGGCTGCACTACCCGGTCGGCGTCTTCCTGGTCGCGTACGGCCTGGCGAGCGTGGTCGCGACGGCCCTGTCCTGGAGCGACCGGCGCGACCAGGTCGCCTCCTACCTCGACGCGGGGGTCGCGACCACCGCCCTCGTCGGGGTGAAGGGCCTGGAGCTGCTGCTCGTCGCGGTCACCGTCGCCGGGCTGCTGCGCCGCAGGGACGTGTGGTTCCTGCCCGCGCTCGCCGGATGGATGGCGGGCTTCGGCGTGCTCTCCGTCCTGGACGTCCTGCGCGGCAAGTGGGGCGGCCTCGCGGAGCACGTCGCCTACCTGCTGATGTTCGGCGTCCTGCTGTTCGTCTCCTACGGCCTCGGCGTGAAGGCCCGCATCGGCCGCGGGCCGGGCGGGCCGGGCGAGGGCGGCACGCTCAGCCGCACCCAGGAACTCGCGCTCGCCGCGCTCAACCGCATCCCCCGCCCGTCTCCGCCGTCGCGCCCCTCGGGGCCGCAGTTCGGCCAGAGCCCGACCGGCTGACCGAGACCGCCCGCCGTGCCCCGGACGCCCTGACGGTGTCCGGGGCTCGTCGTTTTTCCCGACCGGACGCGGCCGGCTCGCGGCGGCCTCAGGGGCGGACGATGATCTTCGCGTGCCGCTCCGGGTCGGCGAGGTCCCGGAACGCCTGGTCCAGCCCGGACAGGCCGACCTCGCCGGTGATGATGGAACCGGCGTCGATGCGGCCGGCGCCGATGTCGCCGAGGGTGGCCCGGTACTCCTCCGGCATCGCGCCGAACGTGCCGCGGACGGTGATCTCCTTGGCCGCCGCGACGCCCGGCTCGACGGTGTCCGGCTGCATGCACACGCCGACGAGCATGACCGTCGCCCCGGCCGGCGCACCGTCGATGACCTGCCGCAGCACCCCGGGGACGCCGACGCACTCGAAGATGACGGCGCCGCGCGGCGCGGTGCCGAACATCTCGGCGGCGATCCGGTCGACGGTGGTCACCGGGACGCCGAACTCCGTCCACCGCGTGTACGGGGACGCGACGGCCGGGTCGACCACCTCGTCCGCGCCGAGGGCCTCGGCGAGGGCGCGGCGGCGCGGGGAGAAGTCGGCGGCGATGACCGGGCCGTGGCCGCGCGCCTTGAGCTGGGCGACGACGCCCAGGCCGATCGGCCCGAGCCCGAGCACGACCGCCACGTCGCCGGACGCGATGCCGCTGCGCGCGACGGCCCGGCCCCCGACCGAGAACGGCTCGGTGATCGCGGCGACCCTCGGGTCCAGGCCGTCCGGGACGGGCATCGCCAGGCCCTCGTTGAGGATCATGTACTCGCCGTATCCGCCGGGGAACATCGGCGCGTAGCCGACGATCCCCGCGCCCTGCGGGCCGAGCGCGATGGGCGGGCCGCAGACGGCCGTCCCGACGGGCAGGCTCCGCTCGGTGCCGGGGCCGAAGTCGACGATCTCGGCGGCGAACTCGTGCCCGAAGACCAGGCCGTCGCGCGGGTCGTACGGGGTGCCGCCGGAGCGCCGGGTGGTCTCCATGAAGCCTTCGGGGTCGGCGAGGGCGTGCAGGTCGGAACCGCAGATGCCGCACGCGAGCGTCCGGACCAGCAACTGCCCGTCCAGGGGCACCGGGTCCGGGACGTCGGTGACGGTGAGGGTGCCGTCCTTGGTCGTCAACGCGGCGCGCATCGGTTCCTCCCAGTGTTCGGTGGCGGATTCCCGCTCCCCGAACCGAACCACGTTCGCGTCCGCCGCGGTAGACCCGTGCGGCGGACGGATCTTGGCAGAAGTTGCCCTTGGTACGTCACGGCACATATGTCACGTTCCGAAGGCATGAGAGCCTCACGCCTGGCGGTGTCGCTCGTCGCGGCCGCGTCGCTCGCCGCGCCGGCCGCGCTCGCGCGCTCCGCCTCCGCCGCACCGCCCTCGTCCCCCTCCCCCGCCTCCTCCACCGCCACCGCCTGCGACCCCACCCGGACCGCGCCCGTCTACCGGGGCCGGGTCCCGTCCCCGAAACAGGTGCTCGGCATCGAGCTGGGCGACCGCGAGGTCACCGCCGCCGAGTCCGACCGCTACCTGGAGGCCGTCGCCGCGTCCAGCGAGCGCGTCGTCTCCGGGACGCTCGCCACGTCCGCCCAGGGCCGTCCGCTGAAGTACGCCATCGCCGGACGCCCCGAACTGCTCACCCGCGCCGGACTCGCGCGCGTGCGCGGGGAGGCGGCGGCGCTGCGCGACCCGCGCACGCCCGACGGGCTCGCCGCGCGGCTCGCCGAGCGGGGCGTGCCGATCCTGTGGGTCAGCGCCAACGTGCACGGCGACGAGCCCAGCGGCACCGACGCGGCGCTCCGCGTGCTGCGCGACCTCGGCGACCGCACCGACTGCGCCGCGCGGACGATCCTGGACAACGCGCTCGTCGTCGTCCTGCCCACGCAGAACCCCGACGGCCGGACGCTGAACACGCGCCAGAACGCTTACGGCTTCGACATGAACCGCGACTGGTTCGCGCGCACGCAGCCCGAGGTGGACGGCAAGCTCGCGATGCTCGACCGGTACCCGCCGGTGCTGTACATCGACGCGCACGAGATGGGCGGGACGTCGTTCTTCTTCCCGCCGAACGCCGACCCGATCTACCACGAGACGCCGGAGCAGGCGGTCGGCTGGATCAACGACGTCTACGGCGCGGCGATGGCGGCCGAGTTCACCCGCCGGGGCATCGACTTCTTCAACCGCGACACCTACGACCTCTTCTACCAGGGGTACGGCGACACGGTTCCGGTCACCGGCTTCCTCGCGGCCGGGATGACGTTCGAGAAGGGCGACGAGAGCCCGTACCCCGAGCGCGTCGCCGAGCACTACCTGACGCAGTGGGTCTCGCTGTCGCGGGCCGCGCTCGACCGGCGGCGGATCCTGACCGAGTGGCACCGGATGGCCGTGGACGCCTACCGGCAGGGCGAGGCCGGGACGCTGGAGCCGAACAAGGTCTACAACCCGCCGCACCAGATCGACCGGCAGGTCCCGGACCGGCCGGTCCGGCGCTACTTCCTGCGCGCCGACGACCCGGCGAAGGGACGCGAGGTCCGGACGATCGTGCGGCGGCTGCAGCGGATGGGCGTGCGGGTGGACCGGCTCGTCCGGCCGTTGAGGGTTCCCGATCTCAAGCCGTACGGACGGCCGGAGACCGCCGCGACGCTGCCCGCCGGGACGTACACGGTCAGCATGGCGCAGGGGCAGAAGCACTGGATCCAGGCCATGCTGAACGAGGACTCCTACACGCCGTTCCCGTACTTCTACGACGTGACGGCCTGGTCGATGCCGCTGCTGCAGAACGTCGCGGGCGGGTCGTCCGGCGCGCGGCTCCGTCCGGTGACCAGGCCCGTCCCGCCGCTGCCCGCCGAGAAGCCAGGGCACGCCGGAACCGCGCCGAAGGTCGGGATCCTGCAGCTCTCGGGGACGTCCTCCAGCGCGCGGCAGTCCGTCGGCTGGCTCCGGTCGCGGCTGGACCGGGAGTGGAAGGTGCCGTACACGCTGCTCAGCCCGGCCGACGTGGCGGCGGGCAAGCTCGCCGGGGTGCGGGTGCTGGTCGTCCCGAACGGCCCGGCGGCGACCGCCGACAAGGCGCTCGGTGACGCCGGACGGGCCGCGCTCGCCGCGTTCGTCCAGAACGGCGGCCGGTACGTCGGCTGGCAGGGCGGCGCGCAGCTCGCCGCGCGCGTCGGCGTCACGACCGACACGTTCACCGACCCGACCTCCGACGTCCCCGGTTCCCTGTTCCGCGTGAAGGTGGACGGCCGCAGCCCGCTCGCGCGCGGGGTCGGCGGCACCGCCTGGCAGTTCTACGCCTACGACCCGGTGATGCGGCAGAGCGACCCGGCGAAGGTCGCGGCCGGCTACCCGGCCGTTACCTCGCCGGACTGGTTCGTCTCCGGCTACGAGCGCGGAGCCGCCGAACTGGGCGGCACCGCGGCCGTCACCGACGAGCCGGTGGGCAAGGGCCGGACGGTGCTGTTCGGCGGCGAGCCGAACTTCCGCGCGTTCAGCGACGGCACCGCGAAACTGCTGTACAACGCGCTGCTCGGGCCGGACCCGACCGCCCGCGTGTCGGGCCTGGCGACGGCCCGTCCGCAGGCCGCCGCGAACGCTCCCCTCCAGGTCGAGTCCCCGATCCGGGTCTCGGTCAAGGCCGGCGACGCCGACCGGACGGCCGCGATCCTGCGGTCGGTGGGCGCGCGCTACACCGAGCGGCGGTCGGCCGGCGTCGTCCACTACGTGATCGACAACCCGGCCGGCCTCCCGACCGACCACCACCCGTTCGCGGGACGCCTGCCGTCCCTCGTCCGGCGGGCGGGCATCATCCCGGTCGCGGTCGTCCTGCCCTGACGGACCCCTGTCCCGCCGACGTCCGCCCTGCCGGGCTCCCGTCCCGGCGGCGCCTGCCCTGGGGACGGCCTGGAGGTTCGGGCCGTCCCCGGGGCGGAGGGCGCTCGACGGACGGTCAGCCCACGATCCAGGCGATGGCGGTCATCGTGCCGGGCGGGACCTCGGTGAAGCCGCCGTCGCGGACGGCGACGGTGGCACGGTCCACGCAGTCGTGCCAGGGGACGTCCCGCGCCAGGTGGACGCGCAGGCCGTTCTCCAGCCAGCGCTTCCGGGCGCGCCCGCCCGCCTGCCGGAGCAGCAGGTGGGCGGCGTGCCCGCACTGGGCCGCCGCCTTGCCGGTGGTCATGGTGACGTCCGGGTTCAGCGCGATCGCGGCGTACGGGCCGTCCGGCGGCGGAAGGGGCTCCTCGGCGGGCGGCTGGTCGAGCCCGGCCACCTGGAGCTTGGCGATCTGCGGCGGGACCTCGTCCATCGGGCCGGGCGGGAACGCGCGCGCCTGCGCGCCGTACGCCTCGGCGGTGACGCCGGGCAGCTCCTGGACCTCGGGCCAGCGGATCCCGCGGGCGCGGCGCGCCACCTTGCGGATGCGCCGCGACTCCCAGCCGTGGACGCGGGCGTGCCACTCGCCCTCGGGGCCGTCCGCGCGCGGGTCGGTGAGCAGCCGCACCACGGCCGTCGCCGCCGCCGCGCAGACCGCGTCGTGGCTCGGCGGATCGGCCTTCTCCACGCGCACTACCAGTTGCATCGCCCAGGGCGGGTCGTCGAGCGGGTCGTAGTCGGGTCGCACGCCTGGAGTATTCCAGTTCCAATCTCCCGCCCCGGACGCGACTTCACCGCCACGCATCGGGGTACGGCTCACATATCGCTCCGGCGCCGCAGGGGACGCGGCGCCGGACGGCCGGTGAGGGAGCCGAGCGGCGCGAGCGGGTCGGAGGTCGCCGTGGCCAGTGGAACCAGGAACGAGTCCATTCCCGGGGTCGGGACGTACTTCGTGGGCATCGACATCGCGCCCGGCCGCTACCGCTGCGAGGACGGCAGGGGCGGCTGGTGGGTGCGGTTCACCGGGCCGGGCGGCGACGAGCCGGTGGGCTCGTGGCCGCTGCCCGCCGGGCCCGCCGAGATCGACATCTCCCCCGGCGACTTCGCGTTCGAGACGCACGTCCGCACCTCCTGGCGGCGCGTCGCGGACGCCGGGACGGGCCGGACGGAGCCGCGCCCCGTCCCCGACCCGACGCTGCGCGCCGAGCTCGACCCGCTCGTCCGGCGCCGCCGCCCGCTGGTGGCGGTCGCGCCGTTCACGGTGCTCGGGGCCGGTTTCGCGGGGATGCCGGTGCTGGGGGCGATGTGGCTGCTCGGCATGACGATGCTGGCGGCGCTGGTCGCGATCGGCTCGCCGACGTTCTTCCTCGACCTGCACCGCGCGCACGAGCTGGACAAGCGCCGCGACCGCTTCGTCATGCCGGACGAGCTGGACGAGGAGGCGCGCTCCCTGCTCACCCGCACGCAGGCGGCCGTGGACGCCGTCCGGGAGAGCCAGGTCAACCGGGAGGGGATGCTCGAACGGGCCGAGAACGCGCTGGTCCTGCCGCGGGAGGAGTGGGAGGTCGCGCGGACCCTGGCCCGCCAGTCCCGGCTGCGCGCCGAGGTGGCGGAGCCGGAGGACGAGCTTCCCGAGGTGGCCGCGGCGCTGCGCGGGCTGCGGGAGAAGCTGGAGCTGTCAGTGGCCGCCGTGACCCGCCGCGTCGAGGCCCTGGAGCGCTACGCCGAACGGGTCCGGGCCGCCGACGAGGTTTTGCGCGCGCAGCGGCGCGTGGCCGACCTCGCCGAACGCGCGCACGAGTACGACGCGCTGCTCGCCGAGACCGTCCGGGACGACATGGCGCTGCCGGAGATCGAGCGCCTGACCGGGCGCAGCGAGGACGTCCTGCGGGTGCTGCGCGAGCGGCTGAAGGAGTCGGCCCCCGACGAGTAGCACCCGAGCGCGCGGGCCGCGCCGCCTGCCTGCCCCGGGGCGGTGGTCAGAGGAGCAGGGACGCTACCTGGTCGGGGCCGGTGAAGACCTCGGCGGTCATCCCGGTCCCGCGGGCGGCGAGGACGTTGCGCTCGGCGTCGTCGAAGAAGACGACGTCGGACGGGCGGACGCCGAGGCGCGCGGCGCAGATCTCGTACGCGCGCGGGTCCGGCTTGGCGACGCCGATCTCGCAGGAGTACACGCGCTCGGTGAAGTGCGCGAGCCAGTCGCCGTGCTTGGCCTCGAACCGCGGGACGAGATCGGTGATGATGTTGGAGAGCAGGCCCAGGGTGCGCCCGCGGGCGGCGAGGTCGGCGACCAGGTCCACCATGCGGTCGTCCACGTCGGTCCAGCTGTCGAGGTCGGCCTCGATGAGCGCGGGGACGTCGGCGAACCGGACGCCGAGGCGGGCCGCGACGTCCGCCCAGTAGTCGGCGCTGTCCCGGCCGGCGTCGTAGGCCGGGCGGCAGGCCCAGTAGGCGCTCCAGAAGGGGTCCCCGGAGACGCCCGCGAGGTCCTCGATGCGCGCGCGGGCGGCGTCGGTCTGGGTGCGGGCGATCACGCCGTAGAGGTCGAACACGATGGTTTGGGACATACCGACCAGGCTAGGGTCGGGTCCCGCCGCCCCGCACCGCCGGTCTCCGCCGCGTCCCCCGCGGCCTGCGCCGGACGGGCTTGACCAAGCGCTGGATTTGCACCTCGGGGACACGGTGGGCGCGGATTTGAGCAAGCGGTTGGGCGGACGCGGCATAATGAGAGCGTGACGACCACGAGCACTAATTCCGGACGACCGAAAGCAGGCGGCGGGGAGCCCGCCGCCCGACGGCGCGGCAGGGGCTCGTCGGCCGCCGCGTCCGAGCGGCGCGAGCACCTGGTGAAGCTCGCCGCCGAGCTGTTCGCCGAGAAGGGCTTCCAGGCCACGACGGTGCGCAACATCGCCGACGAGGCGGGCATCCTGTCCGGCAGCCTCTACCACCACTTCGACTCCAAGGAGTCGATCGTGGACGAGATCCTGTCCGGGTTCTTCGAAGAGATCATGACCCGGTACCGCGAGGTCATCGACCGCGGCGAGGACCCGCGCGCCACCATCGCGGGGCTGGTCCGCATCGCGTTCGGCACGCTGGAGCCGCACCGCGCGGCGATCACCGTCATGCAGAACGACTGGAACTACCTCAAGGGGATGGAGCGGTTCGCCTACCTCACCAAGTCCGAGGACGAGGTGGAGAAGATGTGGGTGGACACCATCAAGGCCGGCCAGGAGCAGGGCCTGTTCCGCGCGGACGTCGATCCCAAGCTCACCTACCGGATGATCCGCGACACCGTGTGGGTCGCCGTCCGCTGGTTCAAGCCGGGCGGACGCCTCGACGCGCAGGGCCTCGCCGAGCACTACCTGAAGGTCATGTTCGACGGCATCAACACGCACTGACCCTCGGCACACACCGACGAACCCGCCCGCCGCGCCGTCCGCGCGCGAGCGGGTTCCTCGTGTGTGGGGCGGGCCACACCCTCCGGGGCCCCCGGTGCTTTTCGTCACACCTTGCCAAGTTAGGGTCACACGCGAAGCAGCGGGGATGTTGGGACCGATGAGTACTTGGGGGGAGGGCGGCATGACGGGATCACCGGGGCACAACACCGCCGGGCGCGAGGAACCGCCGCCCGCGGAGCTGCGCGACGCGATGGCGCGCGGCCTCCAGGGGCAGTTCCCGGGCGTCCGGGTCTGGTACGGCGAGGCCACCGGCTCCTGGTGGGCCATGGTGCCGCTGCGCTCGGGCCCGCGCCTGGTCGAGGCCGACACGTCCCAGCAGCTCCGCGACGCCATCATGAGCGCCCGCTCCTACGGCTGACCCGCCCCAGGCCGACCCGCCCCAGGCCGACCCGCTCCAGGCCGACCCGCTCAAGCCGCTCCAGGCCGACCCGCTCCGGGCCGGCCCGCTCCCGCGGCCGGTCAGTGGCGGGCGGGCACCGGGGGCTCCACGGCGTGCCGCGCGCGGCGGCGGCGCACGAAGCCCGGCACCCACCAGTTGGCCTCGCCGCACAGCTCCATCAGGGCGGGGACGAGCAGCATCCGCACGACCGTCGCGTCGATGAGGATGGCGACGCCCATGCCCAGGCCGACCTGCTTGACCGCGACGTCCGCGCCGAGCAGCACCGACAGGAAGACCATCATCATGATCGCCGCGGCGGCGGTGATCACCCGCGCGGTGCCGGCCACGCCGCCGGCGACGGCCTGCCGGGTGGGCATGCCGAGCTCGTGGTTCTCCCGGATCCGGGAGACCAGGAAGACCTCGTAGTCCATGGAGAGCCCGAACAGGATCGGGAACATGATCATCGGGACCCAGGTGGCGACCGGCATCGAGGTGGGGAACCCCAGCACCTTCCCGGCCCAGCCCCACTGGACGACGGCGGTCAGCACACCGTAGGCGGCGGCGATGGACAGCAGGTTCATCAGCGCGGCCTGCACGGCGACCACCACCGAGCGGACCAGCGCGACCAGCAGCAGCAGTGAGAGCCCGACGACGACGGCCACCAGCCAGGGCAGCCGGCTCTGGACGTTGTCGGCGAAGTCGATCGAGGCCGCGTTGGGTCCGCCGACGAACACCCTCCCGGCGAGCGCGGTGTTCCGGGTGGCGTCCGGCACGACCTTGTCGCGCAGGTGGTGCACGAGGGTCTGGGTCGCCTCGTCCTGCGCGCCGGTGCGCGGGTAGGCGATGGTGACCGACGCCTGCCCGTCCGGGCTGCGGCGCGGCGGCTGGACGCCCGCGACGCCCGGGGTGGCGCGCACGGCGTCCGCGACCGCGGCGG
>NZ_QURH01001023.1 GCF_003428695.1 Actinomadura logoneensis | reverse complement strand
TGGCGTCCGGTGGTCGACGAGCCCGCCCGCTTCCGCGACCTCGCGCGCGCCATGCCCGCCGCGTGCCGCGCCGCCGAGGGCGGCCGTCCCGCCGCCGAGGTGCTGCGCGAGGCGCTGTCCGGCATGGTCGACACCGCCGTCCGGGGCGTGGTGCCCCATCCACTGCTCCCCGCGCGCAAGGGCAAGGTCCCCGACCGCCTCCCGCTGGCCGAACGCTGGGCCGAGGCCCTCACCGGCCCGTCCCCGCTGGTGCGCCGCGAGCCGCGCGACGACCCCGACGACCTCATCGCCGAGCTGGACGCCTGGTACGCCGCCGCGCACCGTCCGTCCGGCCCCCTCCGCGTCTGCTTCCGCCTCTACGAGCCCAGCACCGTCGAAGACCCCGGCGCCGCCGAAGACCCCGACGCCGAGACTCCGGAGGCGGCGGAGGAGCCGGAGGCCCGGGAGGAGCCGTCCGAGCGTCCGTGGCGGGTCGAGTTCGCGCTGCAGGGCACCGAAGACCTGAGCCTCTACGTCCCGGCCGCGCTGGTCTGGGCGGGCGAGGCCGCCTTCCTCCCCGACGCCGAGGAGACCCTTCTCGCCGGTCTGGGACGCGCCCTGCGCCTGTTCCCCGACATGGCCCCCGCCCTCGACGGGCCCGTCCCGTGCGAGGCCGAACTCGACACGGCCGGTGCGTTCCGCTTCCTCAAGCAGGCCGCCCCCATGCTCGCCGCCGCCGGTTTCGGCGTTCTGCTCCCCCAGTGGGCGGGCAAGGCGAAGCTCGGCATGAAGCTCACCACGCAGGCCCAGGACGGCGAGGGCTCGGGCGCGGCCACCAGCTCCGGCTTCGACCTCCAGGGCATGGTCGACTTCCGGTGGGACCTCGCCCTCGGCGACGAGACGATCGACGAGGACGAGCTGGAGGAACTGGCCCGGCTCAAGGCCCCGCTCGTCCGCCTCCGCGGCCAGTGGGTCGAGCTGGACGAGGAACAGCTCCAGGCCGCCCTCGACTTCCTCCGCCATCCGCGCGCGGGCACGATGTCCGCCGCCGAGGCCATGCGCGCCGTCATCCACGCCGGCGACGACGCCCTCCCCCTCGTGGACGTGGACGCCGACGGCTCCTTCGGCGACCTCCTCTCCGGCTCCGCCGACCGCCGCCTCACCCCCGTGGGGACGCCCGAAGGCTTCAACGGCACCCTCCGCCCCTTCCAGGAACGCGGCCTCGCCTGGCTCGCCTTCATGGAGAGCATCGGCCTCGGCGGCATCCTCGCCGACTCCATGGGACTCGGGAAGTCCGCCCAGACGCTGGCGCTGCTGGCGTGGGAGCGGGCGCGACCGAAGGACGAATGGCCGGGGCCGACGTTGTTGGTGGGGCCTATGTCGTTGGTGGGGAACTGGCAGCGGGAGGCGGCGAAGTTCACGCCCAAGCTGCGGGTCTACGTGCACCACGGGACGGGGCGGCACCGGGACGAGGAGCTGGTGCGGGCGGCGTCCGGGGCCGATCTCGTGCTGACCACCTACGGGACGGCGGCGCGTGACGCCGAGATGCTGGCCGAGGTGCCGTGGCGGCGGGTCGTGTGCGACGAGGCGCAGGCGCTGAAGAACAGCGGGACGCGGCAGGCGCGGGCGCTCCGCGGCATCCCCGCGCGCACCCGGCTGGCGCTGACCGGCACGCCCGTGGAGAACCACCTCACCGAGCTGTGGTCGATCATGGAGTTCGCCAACCCCGGGCTGCTCGGGCCGCGCGCGGCGTTCCGGGAGCGGTTCGCCGTGCCGATCGAGCGGGACGGCGACGAGCGGGCGGCGACCGCGCTCAAGCGCGCGACCCAGCCGTTCATCCTGCGCCGCCTGAAGACCGACAAGTCGATCATCTCGGACCTGCCGGAGAAGCAGGAGATCAAGGTCTACTGCAACCTCACGCCCGAGCAGGCGTCGCTCTACCAGGCGACGCTGGACGACATGCTGGAGCAGATCGCCGAGGCCGACGACAAGCAGCGGCGCGGGCTGGTGCTGGCGACGATGGCCAAGCTCAAGCAGGTCTGCAACCATCCGGCGCAGCTGCTCAAGGACGGGTCGCGGCTGCCCGGCCGGTCCGGGAAGCTGGAGCGGCTGGAGGAGATCTGCGCCGAGGTGGTCGAGCAGGGCGAGAAGGCGCTGGTGTTCACCCAGTACGCCGAGTTCGGCTCGATGCTCCGGCCGTACCTGGCGGCGCGGCTCGAACGGCCCGTGCTGTGGCTGCACGGCGGCACGTCCAAGCAGCAGCGGGACGACCTGGTGCAGCACTTCCAGAGCGACCCGGAGCCGTCGGTGTTCCTGCTGTCGCTGAAGGCCGCCGGCACGGGCCTCACCCTTACCGCCGCCAACCACGTCGTGCACGTCGACCGCTGGTGGAACCCCGCCGTCGAGGACCAGGCCACCGACCGCGCGTTCCGCATCGGCCAGACCAAGAACGTGCAGGTCCGCAAGTTCGTCTGCGTCGGCACGATGGAGGAGCGGGTGGACGAGATGATCGAACGCAAGAAGGCGCTGGCCGAGTCCATCGTCGGCACCGGCGAGGACTGGCTCACCGAGCTGTCGGTCGCCGAGCTGCGCGACGTCCTGCGCCTGTCCCCCGAGGCGGTGAGCGACTGATGCCGCACTACGGCGACCCCATCGAGGTCGAGGACGGCATCCGGGCGCGCACCGCGCGCGGGTCGATCGGCGCGCGGTGGTGGTCGCGCCGGTTCATCGACCTGGTCGAGTCGTTCGCCGACACCGGGCGGCTGCGGCGCGGCCGTGCCTACGCGCGCAAGGGCCAGGTCGTGGACCTGCACGTCGCCGCGTACGAGGTGACGGCGCGCGTCCAGGGCTCGGTGGAGGAGCCCTACGAGGTGGCGCTCGGCATCGACGCGATCGGCGACGCCGACTGGCGGCGGGTGGAGGCCGAGCTGGCGTCCCGCGCGGTCTTCCGGGCGCGGCTGCTGGCCGGGGAGATGCCGCCCGAGATCGAGGACGTGTTCGCCGGCCTCGGCCTGTCGCTGTTCCCGGCGTCCGCCGCGGACCTGCACCTCATGTGCGACTGCCCGGACTGGGGCGACCCGTGCAAGCACGCCGCCGCCGTCCTCTACCTGCTCGCCGAGTCCTTCGACGACGACCCGTTCCTCATCCTCGCGTGGAACGGCCGCACCCGCGACGAGCTCCTCACCGCCCTCCGCCGCGCCCCGGCGGGCGACGCGTCCGACCCGTTCGAGGTCGAGGACGAGCCGCTGACCGCCGAGGGCTTCTGGACGCCCCCGACGGGCCTGGCCCGCCTCCGCGACCGTCCCCCCGCCCCGCCCGTCCCGCCCGGCTTCATCCTCCAGATCGCCGAGCCGCCCCCCGTGAAGATCCGCCGCCGCCCCCTCACGGACGCCCTCCAACCCGCCTACGAGGCCCTGGCCGCCACCCCCTTCACCACCGACTGACCCCCTACCCCCGCCCCGGAGGGGGTGGTCGGTCGCAGGGTCAGCTGTAGTGGCGGCCGGTGCAGCCCACTTCGCCGGCGATGGTGGACCAGACGCCCAGCAGGCCGACGATCTCGTGGAAGTCGTCGGTGGTGAACTCGGTGGTGCGGGGGCCGGTGAGGCGGACGCCGGGGACGACCTCGCAGGACTGGGCGATGGCGGTGGAGTTCCACTCGACGCCGAGGGTGTAGGGCGGGTCGACGTCGTGGCGGCGCCAGCGGTCGGGGGCGGCGAAGACGGTGCGGGCCGCCTCGTTGATCATGCGGTGGGCGCGGGCGGGCGGGACGAGTTCGGCGGCGTAGCGGTCGCTGCCCTTCTTGACCGCGACGGTGGCGACCTCGCCGAGCACCTCGCGGGCCTCGGCGCAGGCGGCGACGTCGCCGGTGACGAGGCCGACCGGGACGCCGAGGCCGGAGGCGTAGGCGGCCATCAGCCGGATCTCGCCGGCGACCTCGCCGTTGAGGGTGACGTTCTGGATCTCGCGGCCCATCCAGGTGTGGTTGAGGACGCCGCGGGGCGTGCCGGCGCGGGCGTGGTAGCCGACGTAGACGGCGACGTCGCACCAGCCGCCGAGACCCTCGGCCATGCGCATGGGCTTGTAGGGGCCGCGGACGAGGGTGCAGCGCTCGTCGATGAGGTCCACGCGGAGGTTCTTGCCGGTGCCGTGGGCGTCGGCCACCACGACCTTCTCGGCCCCGGCGTCGAAGGCGGCGGTGATCACGGCGTTGGCGTCGGCGGTCATCAGCTCGCAGCCGCGCTCGTAGCCGCGTCCGCCCGCGCGCATCTCCTCCGGGTCGGTGAGCCCGGTGACGCCCTCCATGTCCACCGAGACGAACACCTTCATCCGCCGCACCTCCCGCTCGCGTCCGCTGGCAGGACGAGCCAAGCCGATCTTGCCCGTCCTGACAAGAGTCCACGGACGGTATGTTGCGTCCTCGCGATGAGATATAGTACTCCTACTATCAACGATCAGAGTTCTACGGTGACAGGAGATGGCGAGGGCCGGTGCCGACGGGCAGGGACAGGGAGCTCGTGCACAACCGCATCGCGGTGCTGCGGGCGGAGCGGGGCGTGTCGCGGCGCGAGCTGGCGACCGCGCTCGGCGTGCACTACCAGACGGTCGGCTATCTGGAGCGGGGCGAGTACAGCCCCAGCCTGCATCTGGCGCTCCAGATCGCCGAGTACTTCCAGGTGCCGGTGGAGGTGGTCTTCTCGCTGAGGCCGTTCCCGCTCATCGGCAGCACGACTTCGTAGGGAGATTCCGATGACGACCCCCCGCACCAAGCGCGAGGAGAGAATGCTGACGGCCGTCCAGGCCGAGGTGCCCGGCCGTTACGCGACCCGGCGCGGACGGCGGAACCTCGTACGCGCGGGCATCGCCTGCCTGGCGCTCTTCTATGTCAGCGCGGTGGTCTGCTGGGCGCTGGCCCCCAGCGACACCGCCATGTACGTGACGTTCGCGTGCGACGGACTCGGGCTGCTGGCCGGTGGCTTCGTCCTCGGCCGGATGGTCGTGGTGACACGCGGCACCACCCGGCTGCCCGACCACCTGCTGGACGAGCGGCAGGCGGCCGAGAAGCTGCGCGCGCACTCCACCGCGCACCGCCTGACCGTGCTGCTGCTGTTCGTCGCGCTGTTCGGGATCGAGCTGGGGATGCGCTCCGACGTCCGCTCGCCGTCCGCCGCCGTGGTCGTGACCTTCGGCGCGCTGCTGGTCACGGTCGCGTCGCTGCCGCTGCTCGTCAGCACGTGGCGGATGCCGGACCCGGTCCCCGACGAGGACGACGCCTGAGACGGGCGCGGCTCCCTTCCCGGAAGGGGGCCGCGCCCGTCCACGGTCAGCGCAGGTCGCCGTTCGTCATGCCGGACGGGGCGGGCGGCAGCGCCACCAGGCCCATCTCCGCCCGGCTCGCGAGCTTCGGATGCCGCGGGACGACCCGGACGCTGTACCCGAACGAGCCGCTCCGCCTGAGCGGGACCTCGCCGGTGTACCGCGTCCGCCCGTCGACCGGCTCGGGGTCGCCCAGTTCGAGGTACGACGGGTCGACGATGGCGTCGGTCTCGTCCACCCGGCCGTAGGCGACCTCGACGGCGACGTCGGACGGCTCCAGCGCGCCCAGGTCCACCACGACCCGGACGGCCAGCCGGGCCCCGACCTGCGGGCTCTCCTCGCCGTGCGTCTCGACGTGCTCGACGGCCACGCCGTCCCAGCCCTTGCGGACGCGCTGCTTCCACGCCGCGAGGGACCGCGCGCCCGCGTACCCGTCGGCGCTCATCGCGCGCGCGGACGCGGCGGCGGGCCGGTAGTACTCCGTGACGTAGTCGCGGAGCATCCGGTTGGCGAGCACCTTCGGGCCGAGCGTCGCGATCGTGTGCTTGACCATCTCCAGCCACCGCCGGGGCAGCCCGGACGCGTCGCGGTCGTAGAACATGACCGAGACGTGGTCCTCCAGCAGCTCGTACAGCGCGGCGGACTCCAGCTCGTCGCGGCGGTCGGGTCCGGCCAGGCCGTCGGCGGACGGGATCGCCCAGCCGTTCTGGCCGTCGTACCACTCGTCCCACCAGCCGTCCCGGACCGACAGGTTGAGGGCGCCGTTGAGGGCGGCCTTCATCCCGGACGTGCCGCACGCCTCCAGCGGGCGCAGCGGGTTGTTCAGCCACACGTCGCAGCCCTGGACGAGCAGCCGTCCGAGGGCCATGTCGTAGTCCGGGAGGAACACGACGCGGTGCCGGACGTCCTCGGCGTCGGCGAACCGGACGATGTCCTGGATGAGCCGCTTGCCGCCCTCGTCCGCCGGGTGCGCCTTGCCCGCGATGACGATCTGCACGGGCCGCTCGGGGTCGAGCAGGAGCGCGCGCAGCCGCTCGGGGTCGCGCATCATCAGCGTGAGCCGCTTGTAGGACGGGACGCGCCGCGCGAACCCGATGGTCAGCACGTCGGGGTCGAGCGCCTCGTCGATCCAGGCGACCTCGGCCTCGCTGGCGCCGCGTCCGCGCCACGACTCGCGCAGCCGGGTCCGCGCGTCCCGCACCAGCCGCTCCCGCAGGACGCGCCGGACCCGCCAGATCTCATGCTCGGGGACGTCGCGGACGCGCTCCCAGCCCCGTCCTGCCTCCACCACCGACGGGACCTCGCGGGCGGCGAGGTCGAGGATCTCGCGGCCGACCCACGTCTCGGCGTGGACGCCGTTGGTGACGGACCCGATCGGCACCTCGGCCCGGTCGAACCCGCCCCACAGGCCGCCGAACATCTCCCGGCTGACCTCGCCGTGCAGGGTGGAGACGCCGTTGACGCGCTGCGCGAGGCGCATGCCCATGACGGCCATGTTGAAGACGGCGGGGTCGCCGTCGGGGTAGTCCTCGGCCCCGAGTTCGAGGACGCGGTCCACCGGGACGTCGGGTTCCTCGGCGGAGCCTCCGAAGTAGCGCCGGATCAGCTCGCGCGGGAACCGGTCGATCCCGGCCGGGACGGGCGTGTGCGTGGTGAACACGGTTCCGGCGCGGGTCGCCTCCAGCGCCTCCTCGAAGTCGAGCCCTTCCTCGGAGACCAGTTCGCGGATGCGTTCCAGGCCGAGGAATCCGGCGTGGCCCTCGTTGGTGTGGAAGACCTCGGGGGCGGGGTGGCCGCTGATGCGGCAGTAGGCGCGGATGGCCCGCACTCCGCCGATGCCCAGCAGCATCTCCTGCAGCAGCCGGTGGTCGCCGCCGCCGCCGTAGAGGCGGTCGGTGATGTCGCGCGCGGACTGGTCGTTGTCCTCCACGTCGGAGTCGAGGAGGAGCTGCGGGACGCGTCCGACCCGCGCGAGCCACACCTGGGCGTGCAGGGCGCGGCCGTGCGGCAGCCCGATGGAGACGCGCACGGGCGTGCCGTCCGGCTCGCGGAGCAGCGTCAGCGGCAGCCCGTTGGGGTCGATGGGCGGGTAGCGCTCCAGCTGCCAGCCGTCCGGGGAGAGCGACTGGGAGAAGTAGCCGTGCCGGTAGAGCAGACCCACGGCGATGATCGGGACGCCCATGTCGCTGGCGGTCTTGAGGTGGTCCCCGGCCAGGATGCCCAGGCCGCCGGAGTACTGCGGCAGCGCCGCGGTGATGCCGTACTCGGGCGAGAAGTAGGCGATGGCGCGGGGGCCGTCCGCGAGCGACTGGAACCAGCGCGGCCCGGTCAGGTAGTCGCGCAGGTCGTCGGCGGTGTCGTGCAGGCGGCGCAGGAACCGGCGGTCGCCCGCGAGCTGTTCCAGGCGCTCGGGCGTGATCGCGCCCAGCAGCCGGACGGGGTCGTGCCGGACGGCCTCCCACAGCGCGGGGTCGACCTCGCGGAACAGATCCAGGGTCTCGTGATGCCAGGACCACCGAAGGTTGAGGATCAGTTCTTCCAGCGGACGGAGGGGCTCGGGAAGGACGGTGCGTACGGTGAATCTACGGATTGCCTTCACGCACCGCCACGGTAGGCGCTCGTTCCGTCGCGCGCGACCCGGGGCCCCGGACGCGCATCCGTCGCCGGGCGTCGTCGTCGCGTCTCGGGAGGCGGTGTCGTGGCGCCTCAGCAGGCGGCGTCGTCGTGCGGCGCGAGGCCTCTGCGGGCGCGTATCGCCAGGCCGGCGGCCAGGGCGCCGAGGAAGAGGCCGGTCGAGTTGTAGAGCATGTCGCCGGGGTCGCATTCCCTTCCCGGATCGAGAGTCTGAAGGAACTCGACGGCCACGAAAGCCAGCGCGAGGACGGACGGTGCGGCGACGGCGCGCCGGGTGGCGAGCACCGAGAGCGCACCCGACGGCACCCACAGCGCCACGTTCATGACGTCCTCCAGACCGCGGTCGCCGAACGTGCGCGCCGCCCATCCGACGCGTCCGGCGGGGTGGGCGAGGCACATCGACAGCCGCTCGCCCGCGCCCGGCTCCACCGCCATGGGCAGCGTCATGGCGAGGATCAGGCACGTCCACAGCAGGAGGCCGAGCGAGGGCAGCGGCGGCCACCCGCGCCGCCGGACGAGCGGACGCCACGCGCCCGCCGCGAGGAGGGCCAGCACCGCCCACAGTGCCAGCGCCCGGACGGCCTCGACCGGGACGTGCCGCGGAAGGTGATCCCACAGGCGGTCCCGGACGCGGCCCGAGACACGACCCACGAAGCGGTCCCGGACGCGTCCCGCGAAGCGGTCGCGGAGGTGATGCGGCAGCGGCGGCACGTTCCGGAGGACGGCCGGCGCGTCGCCGCGGTTCGCGCGCGTCCCCTTCCGGCCAGCGGAAGGTAGCGAAATGTGGCGAGAAGTTAGGCGGGTCCCCGCGGCGGCAATCGGCCGATCGGGGGCATGGACGGTTTTGGTCAACGCGAACGGGTAGGGGATGCCGCATGCGAGTCGAGTCCGGAACGTCCTCGATGCACGGTTCGATGGCGATTGGGCGGATTCCGATCCTCGACGTCACGCCGCACGTGCTGTGCGGACGCCGGCCCGCCAAGGCGGTCGTGGGCGAGACGTTCGAGGTCGGGGCGACGGTCTTCCGCGAGGGTCACGAGATGCTCGGCTGCGCGGTGGCGCTCCGGGCGCCCGACGGGGAGACGGTCCGTTCCGTCCGGATGCGCGAGGTCGGCCAGGGTCTGGACCGGTACGCCGCCGAGGTCGCGCCGACCTCCGAGGGCCTGTGGCACTACCGCGTGGAGGCGTGGGGCGACCCGGTCGCGCACTGGCGGCACGACGCCGAGATCAAGGTCCCGCGCGGCCAGGACGTGGAGCTGATGCTCCTGGAGGGGGCGCGGCTGTTCGCCCGCGCCGCCGAGCAGGTGCCGTCGGCGAAACGGCCCGTCCTCAGACGGCTGGTGAAGACCCTCGGAGACCGCGCGGTCCCCCCGGAGGAGCGGCTGGAGGCGGCCGGCGCCGCGGACGTGCGGGACCTGGAGGAGCGCTACCCGCTGCGCGACCTGCTGACGACGACCGAGTGGCTGCCGCTGGCCGTCGACCGGGGACGCGCGCTCTTCGGGTCCTGGTACGAGTTCTTCCCGCGTTCCGAAGGCGCGTCCTTCGACCCGCTCGGACGCCGCGGACCGATGTCGGGAACGTTCCGCACCGCCATGAAGCGCCTCCCGGCCATCGCGGAGATGGGCTTCGACGTGGTGTACCTGCCGCCCGTCCACCCGATCGGCCGGACGCTCCGCAAGGGCCCCAACAACACCCTCGAAGCCGGACCCTACGACCCGGGGTCGCCGTGGGCGATCGGCTCGGAGGACGGCGGGCACGACGCCGTCCACCCCGACCTCGGCACGCTGGAGGACTTCCGCGCCTTCGTCGACTACACCCGCGACCTCGGCATGGAGGTGGCGCTCGACCTCGCGCTGCAGTGCTCCCCGGACCACCCGTGGGTGCGCGAGCACCCCGAGTGGTTCACCACGCGCGCGGACGGCACGATCGCCTACGCCGAGAACCCGCCCAAGAAGTACCAGGACATCTATCCGCTGAACTTCGACAACGACCCCGAGGGCATCCACGCCGAGGTGCTGCGCGTCGTCCGGCACTGGATGGACCAGGGCGTGCGCATCTTCCGCGTGGACAACCCGCACACCAAGCCCGTCCCGTTCTGGGAGCGGCTGCTCGCCGACGTCGCCGCCACCGACCCGGACGTGCTGTTCCTCGCCGAGGCGTTCACCCGTCCCGCGATGATGCACACGCTGGCCAAGGCCGGCTTCCACCAGTCCTACACGTACTTCACCTGGAAGAACTCCCGGGACGAGCTGCGCGAGTACTTCGAGGAGCTGTCCGGTGACGCCGCGAGCTACATGCGGCCGAACGTCTTCGTGAACACCCCCGACATCCTCAACGAGTACCTGGTGCACGGCGGCCGTCCGGCGTTCGAGATCCGGGCGGTGCTGGCCGCCCTGCTCTCCCCCACCTGGGGCGTCTACTCCGGGTACGAGCTCATGGAGAACGTCCCGGTCCGTCCCGGTAGCGAGGAGTACCGCGACTCCGAGAAGTACCAATACCGGCCCCGCGACTGGGAGGCGGCCGAGCGCGAGGGACGCAGCATCGCGCCGCTGATCACCCGGCTCAACGCCCTCCGGCGCGCCCACCCCGCGCTGCACCGCCTCCGCAACCTCCGCTTCCACCACGTGGACCAGCCCGAGCTCCTCGCCTTCTCCAAGGCGGCCGGGGACGACGCGGTGCTGGCCGTGGTCAACCTCAACCCGCACATCGTCCGCGAGGCGACCGTCCACCTGGACCTGCCCGCGCTGGGCCTCGCCCCGGACGAGGAGTTCACCGTCACCGACGAGCTGTCCGGCGAGTCCTACGTCTGGCGGCAGGCCAACTACGTGCGGCTCGACCCTCACGTCCGACCGGCACACGTCTTCACCCTCCGGAGAGGCCAGAGTTGAGCGAAGCGCCCCGCGAGGCGGCTCCCGCCCCGCACTCCCCCCGCACCACCCGCCACGACTCCCCCCGCACCTCCCACGAAGCCCCCCGCGAGAACCGGCACAAGACCCGCCACGACACCCGCCGGACGACCTCCCGCGACGGAACGGGCGGCCCGCCGCCCGGCCCGCTCCCCGACTCCGGGCCGATCCCCGAGATCCCGCCCGAGGCGTTCACGGCGACGCCGTCCGGTCCGCTGCCGGACGCGTTCGACCCCGGCACGCCGCGCGACCCGCACTGGTTCAAGACGGCCGTGTTCTACGAGGTGTCGGTGCGCGGGTTCGCCGACTCCAACAACGACGGCAACGGCGACCTGCGCGGCCTGATCGGCAAGCTGGACTACCTGCAGTGGCTCGGCGTCGACTGCCTGTGGCTGCTGCCGATCTACGAGTCCCCGCTGCGGGACGGCGGCTACGACATCGCCGACTACACCAAGATCCTCCCGGACTTCGGCGAGCTCGGCGACTTCGTGCAGCTCGTGGAGGCCGCGCACGAGCGGGGCATCCGCGTCATCGCCGACCTGGTGATGAACCACACCAGCGACCAGCACCCCTGGTTCCAGGCGTCCCGGTCGGACCCGGACGGCCCGTTCGGCGACTTCTACATGTGGTCCGACACCGACGACAGGTACCAGGACGCCCGCATCATCTTCGTGGACACCGAGACGTCCAACTGGACGTTCGACCCGGTGCGCGGGCAGTACTACTGGCACCGGTTCTTCTCGCACCAGCCGGACCTCAACTACGACAACCCGGCCGTGCAGGAGGCCATGATCGAGGTCCTGCGGTTCTGGCTGGACCTCGGCATCGACGGGTTCCGGCTGGACGCCGTCCCCTACCTGTACGCGCGGGAGGGGACCAACTGCGAGAACCTGCCCGAGACCCACGCCTACCTCAAGCGCGTGCGCGCCGAGGTGGACCGCCTCTACCCCGACCGGGTGCTGCTGGCCGAGGCCAACCAGTGGCCCGGGGACGTCGTGGAGTACTTCGGCGACCCGGGCGTGGGCGGCGACGAGTGCCACATGGCGTTCCACTTCCCCGTCATGCCGCGCATCTTCATGGCCGTGCGCCGCGAGCAGCGCTACCCCATCTCCGAGATCATGGCGCAGACCCCCAAGATCCCCGAGAACTGCCAGTGGGGCATCTTCCTGCGCAACCACGACGAGCTGACCCTGGAGATGGTCACCGACGAGGAACGCGACTACATGTACGCCGAGTACGCCAAGGACCCGCGCATGAAGGCGAACATCGGGATCCGCCGGCGGCTCGCCCCGCTCCTGGACAACGACCGCAACCAACTGGAGCTGTTCACCGCCCTGCTGCTGTCGCTGCCCGGCTCGCCCGTCCTCTACTACGGCGACGAGATCGGGATGGGCGACAACATCTGGCTCGGCGACCGGGACGCCGTCCGCACTCCCATGCAGTGGACGCCCGACCGGAACGCGGGCTTCTCCCGGTGCGACCCGGCGCGGATGTACCTGCCGCTGATCATGGACCCGATCTACGGCTACCAGGCGGTCAACACCGAGGCGCAGCGCGACAACCCCGGCTCGCTGCTCAACTGGACCCGCAAGATGATCGAGATCCGGCGGCGGCACCCGGTGTTCGGCGTCGGCGAGTACGTCGAGCTGTCGGCGTCCAACCCGAGCGTGCTGGCGTTCGTGCGGGAGATCCCCGACGGCGAGTCGAACCACTGGGGCGGGATGGACACCGTCCTGTGCGTGAACAACCTGTCGCGCTTCCCGCAGCCGGTGGAGCTCGACCTGCGGCGGTTCGAGGGCTCCACCCCGATCGAGTGCATGGGCGGCGTGCGGTTCCCCGCGATCGGCGAGCTGCCCTACCTGCTCACCCTGCCCGGCCACGGCTTCTACTGGTTCCTGCTCCCCCCACCGGACACGTCCGAGGAGATGTGACGTGCGGCCTTCGGTCCCCTCCCTGCTCGACCTGCTCACCGAGTGGCTCCCCGCCCAGCGCTGGTTCGCCGGCAAGGACCGGCCGATCAGCGAGATCGGCATCGGGACGGCGACCGCGCTGCTCCCGGGCGACCCCGGCCTGCACCACCTGGTGCTGGACGTCCGGCAGGGCGGGCGGGCCGAGCGGTACCAGATGCTGCTCGGCCTGCGGCGGGACCTGCCCGCGCGGCTCCGCCCGGCCGAGGTCGGCTGGCTCGCCCTCGACGCGGGCTCGCGCGGCGGCACCGGCGCCTACAAGGACGCGGCGCACGCCTTCGACGCCGCCCACGACCCCGAGCTGGCGGCCTGCCTGCTGACGCACATCGAGGACGAGGCCGTGGTGGGGCCGCTCCGGTTCCGGCGCGTCCCCGGCATGGAGCTGGACACGAGCCTGGTGCCCGCCGTGAGCACCGCCGAGCAGAGCAACACCTCGCTGGTCTTCGGGGACGCCTACATCCTCAAGCTGTTCCGCAAGCTGTCCGCCGGGGTGAACCTGGACCTCGAGGTCAACCTTGCGCTGACCAGGCAGGGGTGCGCGCACATCCCCGGCCTGTACGGGTGGGTGGAGCTGGAGGCGGACGGCGGGGAGCCCACGACGCTGGCCCTGCTCTCGGAGTACCTGCGCACCGGGACGGACGGCTGGAAGCTCGCCGTCACCAGCGTCCGCGACTGGTTCACGCAGCCGCGCCCGGCGTCCGGCCAGGCCGCGGGGGCGGGGGCGGGCGCGGCGGCGGGTGCGGGCGTGGG
>NZ_QURH01001025.1 GCF_003428695.1 Actinomadura logoneensis | reverse complement strand
CGCCCCCGCCTCCGGGCCCGCCCCCGGCCTCCGGGCCCGCCCCCGCCTCCGGGCCCGGCGGTCCGGTGAGTTCGTCGGACCACGCGGGGTGGTGGCGGAGCGCCCAGGCGCGGGTGACGCGGCCGGTGGCCATGCCGCGCAGGGCGCCCGGATCCCGCAGGGCCTCCCACAGGTGGCCGAGGGTGACGACCGCGATCGCCAGGAACAGCCAGTCGTGGACGAACGTCGCGCCGGTGCGCCAGCGGTCGGAGAACGGATCGGGCCAGGTCAGCATCGCGCCGGTGCCCAGCATGACCAGGGCCGCGCCGGCGGTGAACGCCGCGTTGAGCTTCTGCCCCGCGTTGAACTTGCCGACCGGGACGACGCCGCGTCCGTCCACCACCGCGCGCCGCCGCCCGCTGCGCAGCCAGTGCGCGTCGTGCGGGCCGAACCGGTTGAGCGCGCCGAGGTCGCGGCGGAACGCCCGCGACGCCAGCCCGAGCAGCGTCGGCACCGGCAGCAGCAGCCCGCCGTAGATGTGGACGGGCTTGATGGTCTCGCGGTGCCCGATCGCCGTCGCGACCGCGGGCACGTACAGCATGCACGCGGTGACCAGGCACGTCAGGAGCAGCAGCGCGGTGACGTGGTGCACGAGGCGTTCCGCCCGGGTGAAGCGCGGCAGCGGTCCGTCCCGGTCGTCAGGTGGGGGCATCGTCGCGTCCGTTCGATCGGCCGACCCAGGCGTCCACGTCGTAGCCGCGCTCTTCCCAGTAGCCGGGGTGGACGGTCTCGGTCAGCTCGATACGTCCCAGCCACTTGAGCGACTTGTAGCCGTACATCGGCGCGACGAGCAGGCGGACCGGCCCGCCGTGGTCGTGGCCGACCGGCCCGCCCTGCATCGACGTCGCGACCAGGACGTCGCGCCGCCGGGCCTGCTCCAGGGTCAGCGACTCGGTGTACGCGCCGTCGAACGAGTGGAACCGCACGGCGCGGGCGCGGGGCGACACGCCCACCGCGTCCAGCAGGTCGGGAAGGGCCACGCCCGCCCACTCCACGTGCGGCACCCGCCATCCGGTCACGCACTGGAAGTCGCGCCGGAGCCGCGTCTGCGGCAGCGCGGCCAGCTCGCCCGGCGAGTACCCGTGGGGACGCGCGACCAGGCCGTCCACCCGGACCCGCGGATCCCGCGGCGCGCGGACCGTGCCCACCACCGAGTAGAACCGGAACCCGCCGACCGCGGGCAGCACGTCGCCGAGCCCGTTCACCGGCGAGAACACGCGCGTCACCTCGCGCTGGGCGGTCGCGCCGACGGCGACCCCGGCCGCGCCGAGGCCCAGCATCGCCAGCACGACCCGCCGGCCGACCGGTGCTCCGCGCTCCTCGTCCATGCGTCCATTCGACCACCGCCCCGCCGCCCCCACCACGGTGCGCACCGGCCCGTAAGACTTCCGCAAGAATTGGCGGACGGGCCGCCGCTCCCGGACGCCGCGCCACGGCGCACGACCCGCACCACGGCTGCCGGCCGACGCCGCGGCGCCCGTCCAACGCACAGCCGTCCAACGCACAGCCGTCCGGCTCACGCCGCGGCGCCCGGCCCGTACCGCAGCCGCCCGAGGGGAACGACATGCCGATCACGCTGCCGATCGAGGACGAGGCGAACGACCTGCTCAACCGGGACCCGTTCGCCCTCCTGACCGCCATGCTCCTGGACCAGCAGGTCCCGCTGGAGCGTGCCTTCGCCGCTCCCCGCGAGCTGGCCGACCGCCTCGGCCGCGGCCTCGACCCCGGCGAGCTCGCCGCCTACGACCCGGACGCGCTCGTCGAGGTCTTCAGCCGCAAGCCCGCGCTGCACCGCTATCCCAAGTCGATGGCCGCCCGCGTCCAGACCCTCGCCCGCGCGATCTCCGACGACTACGACGGTGACGCCGCCGCCGTCTGGAAGGGCGCCACGACGGGCGCGGAGCTGTACCGGCGCGTTGCCGCCCTGCCCGGCTTCGGCGAGCAGAAGGCGAAGATCTTCGTCGCGCTCCTCGGCAAGCGCCTGGACGTGCGTCCCGAGGGCTGGCGCGAGGCCGCCGGCTCCTACGGCGAGGAGGGGACGCACCGCTCCGTCGCGGACATCGTCGACGAGGAGTCCCTCGGCAAGGTCAGGTCCTTCAAGCAGGAGATGAAGGCCGCCGCCAAGTCCGCCAAGACCGCCAAGACCGCCAAGACCGCCAAGACCGCCAAGACCGCGAAGCCCGCGAAGACGGCCAAGACCGCGAAGCCCGAGCCCCCGAACCCCACCGGAGCAGCCGGGTAACACGGCACCCGGCCGCCACGGCCGCCCCTCCGTTCGCAGCAGCCCCTTATATAAAGGACAAGCTTCTACAGCGGTGTACAACGACGGGCGGCCGGAGCCGGTCACGGCGGCGGACGCTCCGGCCGCATTTCGTCCTTGACGGGCTCGGACGGGACGCCGCCGACGCCCGACCCGGCGGTTCCGCATTGCCAGAGTTGCCGCGAAGAGGCGAAATGTGGGACACGGGGCGAACCGCCGGACATGCCACGACCGGCGCCACGCTCAACGATGACGCTTTACCTTCTTTTTGCTTGTTGATAGGGCGGCAGGTCAGCGTCGTTTCGGTGCGTCCGGAACGAAGGCCGGACGAGACGGACGGCGCGTCCGTCCGGCGCCGGGGGCCCGATCCGGCGTAGCATCGTCCACTCGCCGTCCGGAAGAACACCTTTCCGGCGGGTGTCCTCCCGTGCGTGCGATCCACCGTCCGAATCACGCGCCGGACGCCGTATCCGTCATGGGCGGATCGGCGGCGGGGGCTTCCGTCCGGGGCTACGCGTCGGGATGATGAGAACCTCACGTCGACGGGTGTTGTGATGGAGGCGGGAGCGTTAGCCTGCTCCCATTCACACATAGTGATGAGAACTTGCCGCGCGGTACGGGACCCCCTGGGGCGGAGGTGTTGCCTGTGAGCACCGAGACGTCCGTTCCGCGTCCCCGGCTCTCCTGGCTGAAGGGTCAGCCCATGGATGCGTCCGACGCCGCCCTGTACGCCACCCTCCTGAAGGAGGCCCCCGCCGGAATCGCCCTGTTCGACACCGGGCTGCGGTGCCGCCGCGTCAACGACGCCCTCGCCGCCATGCTGGGCGTCGCGGCGGCCGACCTGACCGGCCGCCGGCCCGCCGAGGTGCTCGGCGAGGAGACCGCCGCCGCCTTCACGGCCGCGCTCGGCTCCGTCCTCGCCGACGACCGCCCCATCACCGACGCCGAACTGGCCGTGGGCGGGCGCATCCTGTCCTGCACCTGGCTGCCGGCGCGCGGGGGAGCGCAGCAGGACGCCAAGGGCAGGGCCGCGGGGAAGGGCCGGGACAGGGCCCGCCCGCCCAAGCAGGCCGCCTGGGACGACACGCCGGTCGGCGTCGTCCTCACCGCCCTGGACGTGACCGAGCGGCGCCGCGCCGAGGAGGTCATCCGGCGCAAGGAGCAGCGGTACCGCTCGCTCGTGGAGGCCAGCTCCCAGGTCGTCTGGGTCGCCGCCGCGGACGGCAGCGCGATCGACGACGCCCCCGAGTGGCGCGAGATCACCGGCCAGACCCCGGACGACTACGCGGCCGGCGGCTGGCCCGCCGTCGTCCACCCCGAGGACCGGCCGCGCATCGAGGAGATCTGGCGCGAGGCCGTCGCCGGCGACCGGGTCTTCGAGACCGGCTACCGGATCCGCACCCGCAGCGGCGCCTACCGCCACTTCGACGTCCGCGCGGTGCCCATCTGGCAGGGCGACCGGGTGATCGAGTGGGTCGGCGCGAACACCGACGTGACCGGCCAGAAGGAGGCCGAGGAGATGCGCGGCCGCCTCACCGAGCAGCTCTCGGCGGCGGCGCTGCGCACGGCCCGGCTCCAGCAGGCCACCTCGATGCTCGCCGAGGCGCTGACCGTCGCGCAGGTCGTCCAGGTGATCACCGAGGTCGGCCGGTCGGCGATCGGCGCCGACTACTCGGCCGTCGCGCTGCTGGACGACGACAAGCTGCGGCTGTCCATCGTCACCCCGGCCCCGCCCGGCGGCGGCGAGCCCGCCTCCGACCAGGCCCGTCCGGCCCGCGACGACATCCGGGTCAGCGACCAGACGGTCATGTCGGTGGCCGTCCGGGAGGGCCGCCCCTTCCTCGCGCAGAGCCCCGACGACCTGCGGCTCCAGCTCGGCCGGGACGAGGCGGAGCTGTTCACCCAGCACGCCGAGGAGCGGGCCTGGGTCGGGCTGCCGCTGCTGGCGGCGGGCGCCCCGATCGGCGCGCTGCGGTTCTCCTTCAAGCGCCCGCGCGAGATCACCGAGGAGGAGAAGGTCTTCCTGGAGGCCCTCGCCGGCCAGTGCGCCCTGGCCGTCGAGCGGGCGCTGCTGTTCGAGCGCGAGCACAAGACCGCCGAGGAGCTCCAGCTCAGCCTGCTGCCCAGCGACCTCCCGCAGCTGCCGGGCATGGTGCTGGCCGCCCGGTACAACCCGGCCACCCGGCACGTCCAGGTCGGCGGCGACTGGTACGACGTGTTCCGGCTGCCGGACGACCGGCTCGCCGTCGCCGTCGGAGACGTCATGGGCAAGGGCGTCCGCGCCGCCGCCGGGATGGGCCGGGTCCGCAACGCCCTGCGCGCCCTGGCCCTGAACGACCCCCGCCCGGCCGCGGTCCTGTCCGGTCTGGACCGGCTGTTCTCGGCGACCGAGGACGAGGAGCAGTTCACCACCGTCGCCTACGCGGTCATCGACCCCGAGACCGGACGCGGCGCCTTCAGCAACGCGGGCCACCCGCCGCCCCTGCTGATCTCCCCGGACGCCGACGCCAGGGTGTCCACCCGCGAGCCCGGAACCCCGCTCGGCTGGCCCTCCCAGAGGCAGCAGACAAGTTTTTCCATCGAAACCGGCAACACTGTGGTCTTCTATTCCGATGGACTTGTGGAGAACCGTAGGCGTGGGGTGGACGCCGGGCTCGAGGAACTGGCCACGGTCGCGACGGACGCCCCACCTGAAGTGGTAGGAGATCCCGAGAGACTCGTCGACTTCCTGGTCGATCGGATGCTTGCCGGGTACGAGCAGGTGGACGATGTGACCGTACTTGCCCTGCATGTCCCGCCGAAGTCCCCGTGACGCCCGCGTAGAAGTTCCGCCGAAGGCGGCGAGAAGACGGCGTAGTACGTACGAAGGACCGCCGTGCGCCCTCTAAGGTGGTGTGTTACCGGGCAGCACATCGAAGCGGAATGCGCAGCCGTGCCAGAATGCTTGACCCTAGTAAGAGCGGGTACGCTGCGGTCCCGCACAGGGTGGCCCGCCCGGTGCACGTGGTCCCACTCCGAGTGAGGCCCGTCCCGTCAGGGCGCTTGGGTCAGCCAACCCACACGTTCGTTCGAGAGGTATTTGTGTCGCCTGCTAGCTCGACCTCGAAGGCATCAGACCTGCACGAGACCGTCATCGCGCAGCTGATCGAGCGTGGGAAGTCCCAGGGCAATCACCTCGACGCCGACGACCTCCGCCGTACGTTCGAGGAGGCCGAGATCCCCATGTCGATGGCCCCCAAGATTCTGCGTGCCCTGAGCAAGGAGGGTGTGATCGTCGTCGTGAGCGCCGCCGACTCAGCGGCGCCGAAGCGGACGCGCAAGCGTGCGGCCGCGCCGGCGCGCAAGCCCAAGACCGCCGCTGCCGCCAAGGAGCAGCAGCCCGACACCGTGACCGCCGTCGTCGGCGACGACGAGGACGAGGCCGCAGCGGCCCCGGCGGCGAAGAAGGCCGTGGCGAAGAAGGCCGCGCCTGCCAAGCCGAAGAAGGCCGCCGCCAAGAAGGCCGCGCCGAAGAAGGGCGAGGCGGGCCCCGCCGCCAAGGGCCCGGCGAAGAAGGCCGGCGACGACCCCGAACTGGACGACGAGGTCGATGTCGAGGACCTCGACGACGACCTGAGCGACCTCGAGGCCGACCTGACCGACGACACCGACCTGGAGACGCCCGACCAGGCCGACCAGGACGGCGACGAGGAGGAGGAGCGCGCTCCGGCCCCCGCCACCGCCAAGGCCGGTGCCGGGCAGGCCAAGTCCCCCTCCGAGGAGGAGGCGTTCGTCCTCGGCGACGACGACGAGGACGCGCCGGCGCAGCAGATCGCCGCCGCGGGCGCGACCGCCGACCCGGTCAAGGACTACCTCAAGCAGATCGGCAAGGTCCCCCTGCTGAACGCCGAGCAGGAGGTCGAGCTCGCCAAGCGGATCGAGGCCGGCCTGTTCGCCGAGGAGCGGCTCGCCACCGAGGCGGGCACGCTGTCGGAGGAGGACCAGGAAGACCTCGAGTGGATCGCCGAGGACGGCCGCCGCGCCAAGAACCACCTGCTGGAGGCCAACCTCCGCCTCGTGGTCTCGCTGGCCAAGCGGTACACCGGCCGCGGCATGCTGTTCCTGGACCTGATCCAGGAGGGCAACCTCGGTCTGATCCGCGCGGTCGAGAAGTTCGACTACACCAAGGGCTACAAGTTCTCCACGTACGCCACCTGGTGGATCCGGCAGGCGATCACCCGCGCGATGGCCGACCAGGCCCGCACCATCCGCATCCCGGTGCACATGGTCGAGGTCATCAACAAGCTGGCCCGCGTCCAGCGCCAGATGCTCCAGGACCTCGGCCGCGAGCCGACCCCGGAGGAGCTGGCCAAGGAACTCGACATGACCCCGGAGAAGGTCGTCGAGGTGCAGAAGTACGGCCGCGAGCCGATCTCCCTGCACACCCCGCTGGGCGAGGACGGCGACAGCGAGTTCGGCGACCTCATCGAGGACTCCGAGGCGATCGTCCCGGCGGACGCGGTCAGCTTCACGCTCCTGCAGGAGCAGCTGCACTCCGTCCTGGACACCCTGTCCGAGCGTGAGGCGGGCGTGGTCTCCATGCGATTCGGCCTCACCGACGGCCAGCCGAAGACCCTGGACGAGATCGGCAAGGTCTACGGCGTGACGCGCGAGCGCATCCGCCAGATCGAGTCGAAGACCATGTCCAAGCTGCGCCACCCGTCCCGGAGCCAGGTCCTGCGCGACTACCTGGACTGATCGACGGCCGGAACGCCCCCGCCGAGCGGCGGGGGCGTTCCGCGTGTCCGGAGTCCATCACGCTGTGTAGGCGAACGAGAGCGCAGAGGCTCGAGCGCATGGGATCCCGGCGCGGATCGCGGTCAGGTCGGCGGAGCCGAGGCTGCGGTCAGGTCGGCGGTGCTGAGCTGCGGTCAGGCCGGCGGAGTCGGGGGCTGCCGCCAGGCCGGGGGTGTGGTCAGGCCGGGAGGACGATGTCCAGGTTGGAGCCGTTGAGTTCGGCGATGTGACCGAGATCGATGACGGCCTTGAGGAGTTCCTCCGGTGTGGCGGGGTTCGCACCGGCCTTGAGCAGGTCGTGGGCGATCTTGCCGCGGGTGGCCTTCGCCATGTGGCTGACGACCGTCCGCTTGGGGACGCCGCCGAGGAAGAACTCGCGGAACACGCGGACGGCGACGGCCGGCCGGCGGGCCTTCCAGGCGGCCGCGTAGGGGCCGGAGCGCATGTCCACGACGAGGCCGGCCGGGAGGTCGGCGAGGGCCTCGGCCATCGCGGGCCGCCAGAGCGCGGCGAGCCGTCCCTCGGGCGGCAGCGACACGCCCATCGCGAGACGGTACGGCGGGATGCGGTCGGTGAGGCGCAGCGCGCCCCACAGACCGGAGAAGACGATGATCTGCTCGGCGGCGGGCCCGGCGGGCAGGTCGTTCAGCGCCAGGTTGTCGTACAGGACGCCCTGGTACAGCTCGGCGACGGTGAGCGTGGGGGCCTCGCGCAGGGCCCGGTTGCGGGCCAGGGCCTCGTCGGTCTGCCCGGACGGCAGGTTCAGCACGTCCGCCGCGTCCTCCCGCGCGCACACCTCGCCGAGGGCGCCCAGGACGCGCTCGCGGACGGGGTTCAGGGCGGGGAAGCTGAGGGACGCCAGATCCAGCGGCGGGCCGTCCCCGGTGCGGGACTTCTTCTCGGACGGCGGCAGCAGGATCAGCACGGTTCCCCCGTTTGGTGCGGCGTGTGGGCGCGGCGAGCGTTCTTCGGCCGTCCCGGGCGGTTCCGGGGTCGTGGCACCCGGCGGGCTCCGGACGGCGGTCCCTCCAGGATATGTGGCCCATGCAAGCAACCGGCAGACGGCGGCGTGGAAAATGCCCCAGTGTGCACGGTCGCACACAAAGAGTAGTGGCGGCGTTACAGCAGAACGGCGGTCACCACTCGGTGACCGCCGTTCTGCGATTCACTTATTTAAAGGGCTAACGCTCGTCGTCCGAAGCGGAGGCCGGGGTGGTCGTCAGCTTGTCGGTCTCATCCTGGATGTCGGCCCCGTTAGAGCGGAGCGCCTCCGAGTACTTACGCCCGTGGTGAGCGCAGAACAGAAGGTCGCCGCCGCCTACAAGGACCGCACGGACGTAGGCCTGAGCGCCACAGCGGTCGCACCGGTCGGCGGCCGTCAGCGGCTTGGTCGGGGCAAGGGCTCCAGTCACGGCACCTTCCTCATGGTCGGGGTCGGTACTTAGGACAACATCTAACCCGACGCTGACGTTCCCAACCTGCTTCTCAGTACGCCCACAGCAGAATGAGCCCTTTAGTGACGGAGGTCACAGCACTCCGTCACGCCTCGTCACGCCGCGTGTCGACAAGCCGCGTCCCGTCACCCAGCGTCCCGCTACGCGCACCCGTCATGCCGCGTGGCGTCATGCGGCGTCCCAGCGGAACAGCCGGGCCGCGATGGCGCCCGCGACGATCGCGATCCCCAGCAGGATCCCCATCTGCGGAAGGGCGGACGCGGGGCCGAGGCCGCGCGCCATCACGTTCAGCATCCCCTCGTTCAGGTAGCGCAGCGGGAAGATGTAGGAGAGCACCTGCATCCACTTGGGCGCGTAGTCGAGCGGGAAGAACGAGCCGCCGAGGAACGCCATCGGCAGGACGATGAGCTGCGTCACGGTCTGGGCCGTCTCCTGGGTCTTGGCCCACGCCCCGACCAGCATCCCGAGCGCCAGGAAGGTCAGCACGCCGCAGATCACCAGCGGGATCGACATCCACCACGCGTTCTGGAGCTTCAGCCCGAAGAACGGCAGCTGCGCCACCAGCAGGAACACCGCGAGCTGGCCGAGGGCGATGCCGAGGCTGACCACGACCCGCGCGCCGAAGACCGTCGGGATCGGCACGGGCGCGAGCTGCAGCCGGCGCAGCAGCCCCTTGGTCCGCCACAGCACAAGGGTCTGCGAGGCGCCGAACATGCCGGCGGAGGCGAGCGCCCAGCCCAGCAGCGACGGCGTGAAGAAGTTGATGCCCTTGATCGACTTGTCCTCGACCTGCTGCCCGGCCACGGTGTACGTCGGCGGGCGGCCGGTCGCCGCGAGGTTCGCCGAGTTCGCGACCTGCTGCACCACCGACTGCACGACGCCGGACTTCACCTGGTCGGCGCCGGAGTAGTGGATGACGATCCGGCCGCCGCTCTGCTCCACCGCCGCGTCCGCGTCGCCCTTGCCGACCTTCTTCAGTGCCGCCGCCCGGTCGTCGTTCCGGGTGGTCTTGACGGTCTTGCGCAGGTCCCCGGACGGGTCGTGCGCGATGGCCTGGTCGAGCACCGGGACCGCGCCGATCTCCACGATCTCGACCTTGCCGGTGGACTGCTTCCCGAACACCCCGCCGAAGATCACCAGGAAGAGCAGCGGGAACAGGATGGTGAAGAACAGCGCACCGCGGTCCCGCCGGAACCCCAGGAACAGGGCACGGGACAGCGACTTGAAGCTCTCGAAGGTGCTCATGCCCGGTATTCCCGTCCGGTCAGTTCGAGGAAGACGTCCTCGAGCGTGGCTCCGCGGATCTGGACGCCGTCCAGGGCGTCCTTGGCGGAGAGCGCCGCGACGACCGAGGACGGGTCGCGGGTCTCGACGACCAGGGACACGCCGTCGTCGGTGACCTCGTCGACGCCGGTCAGCCGCCGGGCGTCCTCGGCGTCGAGGGTGCCGCTGGCCACGCTGATGCGGGTCGGCGCGTCCAGGCCGCGGACGAGCGCGGCGGGCGGGCCGAGCCGGAGGATCTGCCCGCGGTCCATGATCGCGACGCGGTCGCAGAGCACCTCGGCCTCGTCCATGTAGTGCGTGGTCAGCACGATCGTGCGGCCCTCGGTGTTGATCGCGCGCAGCACGTCCCACAGGTTGCGCCTGGCCTGCGGGTCCAGGGCGGCGGTCGGCTCGTCCAGGAAGACCAGCTCGGGGTCGTGCACGAGCGCGCAGGCGATGGACAGCCGCTGCGCCTGGCCGCCGGACAGCTTCTCCACCCGCTCGTCGGCCTTCTCGGTCAGCCCGACCGTCTCCAGCATCTCGTCGGCCTTGCGGGCCGGCACACCGTACAGCGAGCCGAACGTGCGCAGCTGCTCGCGCGCGGTCAGGCGCTCGAAGAACGAGGTCGCCTGGAGCTGCACGCCGATCCGCGGCAGCAGCTTGGCGTTGCGCGGCCAGGGCTTCAGGCCGAGCAGCTCGACCTCGCCCTCGTCGGCCTCGCGCAGGCCCTCGACGATCTCGAGCGTGGTGGTCTTCCCCGCTCCGTTCGGGCCGAGGATGCCGAAGAACTCGCCCTCCGCGACCTCGAAGGAGACACCGTCCACGGCCTGCACGTCCCCGTAACGTTTGCGCAGGCCGGACACGCTGATGGTGTTTGTCATGGATTGACCTTAGAGCGGTGTGACCTGGGCCTCCAATGGTTCCGGGGGTGGATTCCGCGCTCTCCACCCCCGGGTCCGGAATGTGCGGAGCGGCGTGGCTGTCGGTGGAGTGTCGGCCCTCGGGGGTACCCTCATGCCCGACCGTCCATCCCCCGAGGAGCACACGCAGTTGACCGCCGCCACCGCCGAAGCGACCGCAGACGACCAGCAGGGCTACTCCGCCCGGCACCTCTCGGTGCTGGAAGGGCTGGAGGCCGTCCGCAAGCGTCCCGGCATGTACATCGGTTCCACCGACTCCCGGGGCCTCGCGCACTGCCTCTGGGAGATCGTCGACAACTGCGTGGACGAGGCCCTGGCCGGGTTCTGCACCCACATCGACGTCGTGCTGCGCGCCGACGGATCGTTCGAGGTCGGGGACAACGGCCGCGGCATCCCGGTCGACGTCGAGCCCAAGACCGGGCTGCCCGGCGTCGAGCTGGTGATGACGCGGCTGCACGCCGGCGGCAAGTTCGGCGGCGTCTCCTACACCGCGTCCGGCGGCCTGCACGGCGTCGGCGCCTCGGTGGTGAACGCGCTGTCGGCCCGGCTCGACGTCGAGGTCGACCGTGACGGCCACACCCACGCGATCAGCTTCCGCCGCGGGCTGCCCGGCGAGTTCGCCGACGAGGGGCGGCCCAACGCCCGGTTCAAGAAGAAGTCCGGGCTGCGCCAGGTCCGCAAGGTCGCCAAGAAGACCACCGGCACCCGCGTCCGGTTCTGGCCGGACATGCAGATCTTCCTCAAGGGCGCGACGGTCGACACCCAGCTCGTCCTGGACCGGATGCGGCAGACCGCCTTCCTCATCCCCGGCCTGACCATCGACGTGCGGGACGAGCGCGGCGAGGAGGTCGTCGCCGAGACGTTCCGGTTCGACGGCGGCATCTCGGAGTTCTGCTCCTACCTCGCCAAGGACCAGCCGATCATCGACGTGCTGCGGCTGCAGGGCAGCGGGCACTTCACCGAGACCGTCCCGGTCCTGGACGACCAGGGGCACCTCGTCCCGACCGACGTCGAGCGCTCCCTGGAGGTGGACGTCGCGCTGCGCTGGGGCACCGGCTACGACACGATCACCCGCTCGTTCGTCAACGTCATCGCCACGCCCAAGCACGGCACCCACGTGCGCGGCTTCGACCGGGCGCTGCTCCGCGTCGTCAACGAGCAGCTGCGCGCCACCAAGCTGCTGAAGAACAGCGACGACGACGTGATCAAGGACGACGTGCTGGAGGGGCTGACGGCCGTCGTCACCGTCCGGCTGCCCGAGCCGCAGTTCGAGGGGCAGACCAAGGAGATCCTCGGCACCTCCGCCGCCACGCGGATCGTCTCGCAGGTGGTGAGCCGCGAGCTCAAGGCCGTCTTCGACAACCCCGGCCGCGGCATGAAGCAGCCGCTGCGCACCGTCCTGGAGAAGATCGCGGGCGCGGCCAAGACCCGCATCGCCGCGCGCACCCAGCGCGACACCCAGCGGCGCAAGAACGCCCTGGAGAACTCGGCGCTCCCGGCCAAGCTCGTCGACTGCCGCACCACCGACGACCGCAGCGAGCTGTTCATCGTCGAGGGCGACTCGGCCCTCGGCACCGCCAAGCTCGCCCGCAACTCCGAGTTCCAGGCGCTGCTGCCGATCCGCGGCAAGATCCTGAACGTGCAGAAGGCGTCGGTCGCCGACGTGCTGAAGAACGCCGAGTGCGCCGCGATCATCCAGGTGATCGGGGCCGGGTCGGGCCGCTCGTTCGAGCTGGAGAACGCCCGCTACGGCCGCGCGATCCTGATGGCCGACGCCGACGTCGACGGCAGCCACATCCGCACCCTGCTGCTGACCCTCTTCTACCGCTACATGCGGCCGATGCTGGAGGCCGGACGCGTCTACGCCGCCGTCCCGCCGCTGCACCGCATCGAGCTGATCAAGCCGAAGAAGGGCCAGGACAAGTACATCTACACCTACACCGACGCCGAGCTCCGGCAGCGGCTGGTGGAGCTGGAGCGCAAGGGCCAGCGCTGGAAGGAGCCCATCCAGCGCTACAAGGGCCTCGGTGAGATGGACGCCGACCAGCTGGCCGAGACCACGATGGATCCGCGGCACCGGATGCTCCGCCGCATCCGCGTCGAGGACGGCGAGGCGGCGGCGCAGGTGTTCTCGCTGCTCATGGGCAGCGACGTCGGGCCCCGACGCGAGTTCATCATCGGCGGCGCGGCCGAGCTCGACATGAACCGCATCGACACCTGACCGAACCTGATGACGGCGAAGGCCGCGTCCTCCTCGTGGAGGGCGCGGCCTTCTTGCTTGTTGTAGGCGCGACCTTCGCCGCGTTCGGCGGGGGAGACGGACGTGCCGCGAGGTCTCGCCGGAGGCCGGTCCCGACATCGGTGTCACGGATGATCGTCGGGACGGAGCCGTACCGGGTGCCGCAACGTCCGATCCACGTGGTTTCGGTCATGTCCCCAGGGATGCCGTCGCCGGCTCGGCCGGGCAGTGGCGAGAGAGTCCTTCTCCATCACGTCGTCGCGCTGGTCGTGCCGCCGCAGTCGCCGTTCGAACTGGCCGGCGTCGCGCAGGTGTTCGGCGTCGAGAACCCGGGCCTCCCGGCGCGCTACCGCTTCGAGGTGTGCGCCGAGACGCCCGGGGCCGTGCCGGTCATGGCCGGCTGCCCGCTGCTGGTCGAGCGCGGCCTCGAGGCGACCGCCGAGGCGGACACCGTGATCGTGGCCGGCTGGCCCGACCTCGCGGCCCGGCCGTCCGACGGGCTGGTCTCGGCGCTGCGCGCCGCGCACGCGCGGGGCGCGCGGGTCGTCGGGCTG
>NZ_QURH01001021.1 GCF_003428695.1 Actinomadura logoneensis | reverse complement strand
CCTCCGGCGGGCTGCTGCTGCGCCACCAGCTCGCGATCGCCCGGCGCGCGTCCGGCGCCGCGGGCGACGGCTCCCGCGCCGGCGGCCCCGGCGGCGGTGTCACGGCCGACCCGGCGAAGATCCAGCGCGAGATGGCGGACGTGCTGGGCGCCGGGGACCCGAACGCGCTGGCGGCGATGTTCAGCCTGGCGATCGACCGGGCGGGACGGAGCACGTCCCGGGCGCTGGCGCTGGCCGGAACGTGCCACCGCGGATTCGCCGACCACTTCTCCGCCGATCATCCCTTCGTGTGGCTGTGCCAGATGGCGGTCGGCGCCTTCACCCTCGACGACGGCCGCGCCGCCGAGGGGCTGGACATCTGCGCCGGGGCCGCGGACGGGCTCGGCGCGCGGCTCGGCCCGACCCATCCGTGGACGCTGGCGGCCGAACTGCACCTGGCGCGGGCGCACGGCGTCAACGGCCGGTACGACACGGCCGGGGAGGTCGCGGCCGGCGTCGTGGCGAAGGCGGCCGAACTGCTCGGGAGCGGGCACCCGGTCCACCGCACGGCGCGCGCGGCCGTCGAGGCGGCGGACCGGGGCGCGCCGCTCCCGGTGCACCACGTGGACGTGCCCTGCACCTGACGGGGCCAGGCGACAGGGGAAGCACGGTGACGGAAGGCAGGAACGGCGTCGGACACTCCACCTGGCCCGCCTCGCTGGACGAGGACGACCAGGTGGTCGCGGCGTTCGTCCGGCAGGCCCGGGCGGACGGCGCGCCGCACCACCTCGGCAGGTACGACCACGGCGTCTACGAGTTCGCCGTCGGCAGGCTGGACGACCCGTCCCGGCACCCGCTGTACCGGGGCGTGGAGGAGCAGCTCGCGTTCGCGATGAGCGCGCTGGACGGCGAGCTCTCCGAGGCCCGGACGGGACGGCTGATCCGCATGGTCGTGCACGCCGAGCGGGGCGCGCTGTACGCCGTCTCGGTCACGCCCCGCAACTACGTGCTCGGGATCGTGTTCGGCCGGGCGTCCGCGCCCGCGGGCGGGCCGCCGCTGTCGCTGGCCCGCGTGGCGCTGGTCCGGGAGGCCGACCGGGCCACCTGCCGCCTGGCCGACGTGCTGCGCGACCAGATCGGGCTGCCGCCCCAGAACCCGGGCGGCTGGGACACCTTCGACGAGGTGCTGGCCGAGCCGGAGCGCCCGCTGCCCGGCCTCGTGCGCCGCGAGCGCGACGGCGCGCTGGTCGGGCGGCTGGAGGACGCGCTGCACCCCGTCGGGCTGGTCTACCTGGCGTACTGCCGCGACGGGGTGCTGCTGGAGAGCGCCGACCTGATCGAGCACGAGCAGGTCGCGCGGGGCCGCTCGGCGCGGGTGCCCGCGATGGCCGTCCGGGCGTTCTACGACCGGCTCGCCGAGGACCTGGGCGGGCACGCCCGGCAGCTCGCGCAGACCAGCGCGCAGGCCGTCCCGGGCCGGGTGCTGCGCATCGTCCTGGACGTCGAGCAGGGCGCGGTCTACCACTACCGGCTGTCGCCGACGGAGTACCTGGTGGGCGTGGCGGTCCACCAGGCGCACGTGTGCCAGGCCGACGAGGTGCTGGGCGACCTCGTCCAGGCGCTCTTCGCGGAGAGCCGGGCCTGACCCGGCCGTCCGGTTGACGGCTGGTCCCGTCGGGGATACCAACGTGGGGCACCCCGTCATCCGGCGTGGAAGGGCCGTCCATGGCCAAACGGTTCGCGCTCATGCTGGCGGTGGTCGCCGCCGGTGCCGTCCTCGGCCTTCCCGACGGCACCCCGGGACGCGTCACCGGCTCCTCCTGGTACCAGCCCGCCGTCGCGGCGCTGCTGGCGGTGGGCCTGTACGCCAGTACGCGCTCCATCGACCCGCGGCTGCTGCGGACGGACGGCCGGACCGTGCTCGCGGCGGTCACGGTCGGCGTGCTGCTGAAGTCGGTCGTGATCGGGGCCGTGCTGTACGGGGTCTTCGGCCGTCCGATGTACCTGGTGCTGGGGATCGCCGTCGCGCAGATCGACCCGCTGGCGGTCGCGGCGCTCGGCCGGTCGTCCCGGCTGTCGGCGCGCGGGCGGGGGCTGCTGCTGGCGTGGGCGTCGTTCGACGATCCGGTGACGACGCTGCTGACCATCTACGCCGCCGCCGTCGCCGTGTCGCTGCAGGGCGGCGGACGGCTCCATCTGGGCGTGTCCGCGTTCACCGTGGACCTGCTCGGCAACCTGGTCGTCGGCGGCCTGGCATTGCTGGCGGCGCGGGCCGCCCGGTCGCTGCCCGCGCGGCGGCGGTTCTGGATCGAGACGGCGGTGCTCGCGGCGGTCTTCGCCGTGGCGGTCACCGAGTTCTGGGTGCTGGCCGTCGCGATCGCCGGTCTCGGGCTGCGGCCGGAGCCGCCGGGACGGTCCGCCGACCGGCCGCTGGAACGCGCGGTGGACGTGGCGTTCGTCCTGGCGTCGCTTCTGCTGGGCGTGGTGCTGGCGGGCGGGGTGCGTCCGCTGCAGGGCGTCGTGCTCGGCGTCGTCGCGTTCGCGGCGCAGGCGATCGTGAGCGTGCCGCTGACCCGCGCGCAGAGCCGTCCGGACAAGGTGCTGCTGGCGATCGCCCAGCAGAACGGCATCACCGCGATCTCGCTCGCGCTACTGCTGGAGCCGGTGTTCCCCGAGAGCGTCGCCGTCGTCGCGCCCGCGATCCTGGTGGTCAACACGCTCTACCTGGTCACGAACGCCGCCGCGGGAGCGAGGGCCTTCCGAGGACGCCCGCTCCGGGGCGCCGACCCCCGTCCGCGTACCGCCGCCGAGGGCCGCGGCGTGGCGGCTCCCGACCCGCACGACGCCTGACCCGCGCTCGATGCCTGCCACGTGCTTCGCCTGACACGTGCTTCGCCTGACACACGGCCGACGCGCGTGGGCCGTCACGAGGGCGCGGTCATGAGGGCGCGGTCATGAGGGCGCGGTCATGAGTCGACGAGCGTCCGCTGGACGGTCCGGGGCAGGTCGCGCAGGCTCTCGTCCAGCCGGTCGACGGCGAGCGGGCCGCCCTCCGCTCCCGGTTCGGCCAGCTCCTCCAGCCGGTCGAGGCGCAGGTCGTTGATGAGGAAGGTGTAGTTGTCGCAGAGGCCGTCCAGCACGTCCCGCGGACGGTCGGGACCGCGCCGGTACCAGGAGAGCACCGCGCCGCGGAAGGCGGTCACGATGTTCTCCGCGGCCAGGGCGATGCCGACCGCGCGCGCCGTCCCGGCGCCCTCCAGGCGCAGCAGCAACCGGTCGGCGCTGCCCGCGCGGGCGGTGTCGGACGTGGCGAACGCCTCGGCGACCGCGTCCGCCACCCCGCTGACCGACCGCAGGCCGCTGAGCGCCCGCTCGAACGCGGTCGCCACCGGCTCGGGCAGCCCGCCCCTGAGCGCCGCGTCCCCGTCCGGCACGGCGCGGCGGGTCTCGGCCAGCGCGCGGCGGGTGCCGCGCTCGAGCTGGGCGATCTTCGCGGTGAGGTCCTCCAGCAGGTGCTGCGTGCCCGCCTGGGCGCGGGACACGCGGCGGATGTCGGCGCGCAGCAGCGTGAGCTCCTCGCCGCCCGCGCCGCCCTGGTCGAGCAGGTCGCGCAGCCGCCGGTCCAGGACCTGCTGGAACGTCGCGGACGAGTACTGGAGCGGCTGGTCGGAGAAGCGGCCCTCCAGGATCCGCTGCGCCCGGTCGCTCAGCATGCCGTTCACCACCAGCAGCGTCCGGGCGCCGGGACGCTGCCGCACCACGGCCTCGGCCCGCGCCGCCATCCGCTCGGCGTCCCGCTCCAGGGTCAGCGGCCCGCTCAGGAAGATCGCGCAGCCGGGCGCGTCCGGCCGGTCGGGACCGTCGCCCGCCGGGACCCAGAACGCCGCCCGGACGTCGCCGGCGTCGGCGACCCGGTGGTCGCGGTAGGGGCGGCGGCCCTGCCAGACGAGGACGCGCTCGATGCGCCGGGCGACGGCGGCGGCCGAGTCGCCCCGCGTCTCCCCCGCCGCGCGCTCGACGGCGAACGCCGTGATCTCGTCCCCGTCGCGGCGGTGCTGCTCGTAGCACTCGCGGCAGAGCTGGAGCACCTTGCGGGCGTTGCCGGCGCTGACGTCGACGATCGCCTCCACGGCGGGCACGGTGAACGGCCAGATCTCGTCGGCGGCGTCCGGGGGCCGGCGGGTCTGCTCCATGTGCCGGGCGATGTACCAGGCGACCTCGTCCTCGGTGAGCCGGTCCATCCGGACGCGGTGGCACTCGCGCCCGGTCTCGGCCTCGCGCGCGAACCCGCTGAAGAACTCGGGCAGCCCGCACATCACCAGGAAGACGCCGTGCGCGCCCGCGTCGTCCAGCAGCCGGCCGAACGCGTCGGTCGTCCGCGGGTCGGGGGCGCCGGTGTCGGGCAGCGCCTTCTCCAGGTCGTCCAGGATCAGCGTGTACGGCCCGCCGCCGCCGGCGGCCAGCCGGACCAGCGCCCCGAGCATGCCGAGCGCGGCGGCCTCGTCGGCGATCGCGGCGGTGATGCCCTGCTCGCGCAGCGGCTCGTCCGGGTCGGCGCCGCCCAGCCATTTCAGCACCGGCTCGGCCAGCTCGGGACGGGACTCCATCAGCACCAGCGCGCCGGCGAGGTCCTCGCGGCCGGTGACGGCCGACAGCCGGTCCCGCAGTTCCACCAGGTAGCTGCTCTCGGGCATGTTGAAGATGCGGACGACGCCGCCGGGGTCGGCGTCCGGGCCGCGCACCCGGTCGATGACCTGCTCGGGGAACCCGGCGGAGGCGAGCGCGTCCGCGACGATCGCGGAGTAGTGGTGGCGGACGAACCGCAGCAGGCTCCGCTGGTCGTGGCGTTCGAGGAAGCTGTCGTACAGGCGGGTGAACGAGCTCTCGCGGGCGGGGATGTAGTCGGGGTCGAGCACGGGCGCGGCGGTCGCCGTGGCCTCGCCCGAACGGACCGCCGACCCCGCCGACCCGGCCGCCTCCCGGAAGCGCCGGATCAGTCGCGCGGCCAGGTGCGTCTTGCCCGAGCCGGGCTCTCCCGAGACGAACACCAGCGTGCCCTGGGCGCGGGCCGGATCGGGGACGGGGTTGGCGGCGTCCGGGGAGCGGCGGTCCAGGTACTCGTCGAGGAGGCCCAGCGCCTGCCCGACCGGACGGGTGTCGATGTGCACCGCGCCGTTCTGGGCGCTGTCGCCCTGCGCCCACAGGCGGAGCGGGAACGGGTTCTCGTCCAGCGGCGCCACTCGTCCCTCATTCACCGCACTCACCCCCGTGGTACCTGGTCGTCGATGAATCGGGAGAGCTCATCCTGGGTGACCTCCCCGCCGGAACCTGCGCGCCCATGTTCACGATAGAACAGGTAAAGCAGCTTTTGAACTGTCCCGACCGGAAAGGAGCCGTCGACGCCGAAGCGACCATCGGTTGCATTGGACGCCAATTTACGAAATCCTCCCCCGCCCCCCGATGTTCGCCTTTCGACCAACTCGCGGGTTTCCCGGGCCAGCATCATCCCGGTCTCCAGCAACATCCACTTGGCCACCTCGAACTGCGCCCACTCCTCGCTGTCCTCGGGGATCTCCAGCCCCTCGGCCGAGCACTCCACGAAGATCAGGAAACCGCGGTCCACGCCCGCCCAGTACCGCCGGATCTCGTCCACCGTCGTCACCGGCGGGGTCACCAGGACGACCGAGGAGCGCGGGTACAGCCGGTCGCCGGCCGACGCCGTCCAGTGCCCGAGGTCGGCGTCGTCGGGCGCCGTGTCGGGAGCGGCGTAGGGCGTCTCGAAGATCCGCTCGTTGGCCTTGAGGTGGGCGGCGAGCATCCGTCCGACGTTGGTCACGCGCTGCGCCCCCGACAGGGCGGGCTGGCGGATCCGGTCGCTGAGGTCCACCCGCAGCGCCTCCGCGTCGGGGCGCTGGTCGTCCGGCCCGAGCGCTTCCATCGCGTACGACAGGCAGCGGTTCCGCAGCGAGGTCTTGCCCGAGTGGCTCGGCCCCTTGAGCACCACCAGCAGCCCGCGCTCCGCCAGCTTCCCGAGCCCGTCGAACCGCTCCTGGAAACGCCTGAAGTTGCGTTCCGACCCGCCGACGTCGACATGGCAGGGGTCGCCCCCGTGGGCCGCGCAGTTCAGCGGCGGGGCCGGGATCTGCGGATCTTCGGGCAGCGCGAACGGGTTGTGCGCGTGCCCGCCGGAGCCGCTCATGCCCGCCTCCCCGTCCGCGGGAGGAGGAGGGTCCGCTCCATCAGAACGGAGGTCCGCTGGAGGTCATCGGTGATCCGGTCGAGCTCCGCCTCAAGAACGGTGTTCTCCGCCGGAGGACGCTTCCGGATCTCGCCGTCGAGCGCCTTCACGTCCCGCCGGAGTTCTTCCAGATTGCTCCGCAGACCCCTCCGGCTCTGTTCGCGCAGGAGAATTCCGGTCAGTGCGCGCATCCGCGGATCCATCGCCTCCATCTTCTCGCGAGCGCCTTGCTGGGAATGCAGAACTTCGAGCACATCCGTGACCGCGATGCGGTACTTCTCGGACGCCTCCCGCAGTTCTTTGGCACGCTCCCTGTAATTCGCCTTCCGGTTGGTGAAAAGGGTCGCCAGCAGGGTCGCGAAAGCGCCGAGGAAAGCGGACCCCACCGTGGTCGCCCACGTGCCCAGCCACGCCGGGCCGGAGCCGTGGTCGGGGGCCTTCGGCAGCTTGCGCAGCAGGACGAGGGACGCGCACGCCCGGTCGAAATCCGCACGGCGGTCGCCCTGCCGCCATTCGGCGACGCCCACGGGCTTCGTCGCTCCCGCCGGGACGATCCGTCCACCGGACCGCGCCTTCCCCAAGCCGAGATCCTGCGCCGCCTTGAGAAGGTCGTCCCGGTTCTCCTCGCGCAGGCAGTAGACCGTACGGGCGTCGGCGGCGCTGTCCGGGTTCCCGGTCGGCGACGGCGTGGAGCCCTGCGGAGGCGTGGAACTCCGCGAGGGCAGGGGAGTCCGCGAGGGCAGGGGAGTCCGCGACGGCGAGGGAGTTGACGGCGGGGTGGAGGTCGGCGTCGCGAGAGTGGCGAGGGCGGGAGGCGCGGCCCACGACGCCGTTCCGAACAGGACGAAGGAAACGAGGGAAACGGAGAGCAGCCGTCCCGAACCCGCCACCTGCGACCCCATGCGGAAGTCCCCTCGTCCGTGCCCGGACCACGGCGAACCAGTATCCCCGGTTGATCACGACCGCGCCCAGTGGCCGTCCGGCCACGGCCGCTTCCGGCCGCCGCCACCCCGGTCCGCCCTCTCGCGGACGGAATTCGCAGCCGGTGCTCGCCCCACGTCCACCGGCTGCGCAGAGGGGGGCGGCCGGGCAAGCCAAAAGGCCCCCGGTGCTCGCCGGGGGCCTTTCTTGGTTACTTCGTCTTTTGGACTTCCGGGTTCGCGCAGTGGAGGAGGGGTTCGCCATTGAGGTGGCGGGCCACGTCCTTGGCGAGGATGGCGGCGGCGTTCATGGCGGTCTGCTTGCTCGCTCCCGCCAGGTGCGGGGTGATGGTGAGGTTCGGGGTGGTGAGCAGGCGGGAGCCCGCCGGGATCGGCTCCTCGGGGAAGACGTCGCAGGCGGCCGCGTAGAGGTGGCCGCGGTCCAGCGCGTCACACAGGGCGTCGTAGTCGAGCAGCGCGCCGCGCGCGCAGTTGACGACGACGGCGCCCTCGGGGAGGGCGGCGAGCTCGGCGGCGCCGATCATGCCGGTGGTCTCCGGGGTGACGCGCGCGTGCAGGGAGAGGATCTGCGACCGGGAGAGCAGTTCGTCCAGCGGGACGGCCTCGGCGACACCGCCCAGGTCGGACGCGTAGGGGTCGTGGACGAGGACGCGCGCGCCGAGGGCGCCGAGCATGCGGGCGACGCGGCTGCCGACGGCGCCGTAGCCGACCAGTCCGACGGTGCTGCCCTCGATCTCCGGGCCGACCTGCTCGTAGCGGTAGTAGTCGCCGCGCCACAGGCCCGCATGCAGGTCGGCGTGGGTCTGCGGGATGCGGCGCGCGGCGGCCATGATCATGCCGAGGGTGTGCTCGGCGGTCGCGGCGGCGTTGCGGCCGGGGGCGAAGGCCACGGCGACGCCGTGCTCGGTGGCGGCCTCCAGGTTGGCGTTGACCGGGCCGCCGCGGCTGACGCCGAAGAACTCCAGGTCGGGGCACGCCTCCAGGACGCGCCGGGTGAGCGGCGCCATCTGGGTGACGCACACCCGGACGCCCCGCAGCGCCTCGATCAGCTCGTCCTCGGTGCCGGACGCCTCGGTCACCTCGGCGACCCGCCCGAACGGGACGACCGGCCAGGGCAGCGTGAGCTCGGTGAACTCCAGGTCGGCGGAGGTCTCGGCGCGGACGGCGTCCACGAGGAGCCGGTTGAGGACGAAGTGGTCGCCGGCGGCGAGGACGCGGATGCTCATCGGTGGCTCCTGGTCTGGTCTTCGGTGGCGGTCTGGCCGTCGGCGGCGGTCTGGCCGTCGGCGGCGGTCTGGTCTTCGGTGGCGGTCTGGCGTTCGGTGATGGTCCGGCGTGCGGTGGCGGTCTGCGGACGGTCGCCGGCGCAGGCGTCCAGCGCGCCGCGCAGCGGGGTGTTGAACTCCAGCAGCGCGGCGTGCCCGCCGGTCAGCCTGAGCTCGGTGAGCGCGCAGTTGCGGACCGAGGGGAAGACGCGGCGGTAGTCGCGCAGCGGCATGGACAGGTAGTGGCACAGCACCAGGCGGATCGCGGTGGTGTGGGCGACGACCATGACGCGCCCGTCGGGGTGCCGGGCGGCGATGTCGTCCAGGCAGGAGACGAAGCGCGCGGCGGCGGCCTGGGGGTCCTCGCCGCCGGGCAGGTGGCCGCTGACCGGGTCGTCGTGGAACGCCTGGAGGGCGTCGGGGAAGCGCTCGCGCATCTCGGCGCGGGTGAGGCCCTCGGCGCGGCCGAAGTCCAGCTCGCGCAGGCGCGGGTCGATCTGCAGGGGCAGGCCGGTGGCCTCGGCGCTGAACGACGCGGTGAGCCGGGCGCGGGTGAGGTCGGACGACCAGAGCGCGGACAGGCCCGCGCCCTGCGCCCAGCCGGCCAGCAGTCCGGCCTGCTCCAGCCCGCGCGGGGTCAGCGCGACGTCGGAGACCCCGGCGTACCGGTTCTCGGCGTGCCATTCGGTCTCACCGTGGCGGACCAGGACCAGGCGGGTCATGCGGGCGTCCTTTCCCGTGCGTGCTCGGCGACCGGCCGGGGCAGCCAGCCGCGCCGTTCCAGTTCGCCGACCAGGCGCAGGTAGCCGTCGTCGAACCGGGTGTGGTGGGTGGGGCGGGGGTCCACGGTCGCGCGGACCGAGACCATCCCGGCGGCGACGTCGGCCAGGTCGCGTCCGGCGGACGCGGCCAGGACCGCGGCGCCGAGCGCGGGCTCGGCGTGCTCGGGCAGGGTCACGGGGCGGCCGAGGATGTCGGCGCGCAGCTGGCACCAGTAGGCGCTGCGCGCCGCTCCGCCGGTGAGGGTGAGGTCGCCGTCCACGGGCGCGCCGAGCATGGCGAGGTAGTCGAAGCAGAGCCGCTCGACGTACCCGACCCCCTGGAGGACGGCCGCGAACCGCTCGGCGTCGTCGCGGGGCTCGCCGAGGACGAAGCCGTGCGCGTCCGCCGCGACGAACGGGAACCGCTCCCCCGCCGCGACCAGCGGGTACGCGACGGCGTCGGACGGCTCGTAGGCGGCGGCGGCGCGGTCGAGCGCGGCCAGGTCGCGGCCCGGGAAGTCGCGGGTGAGGGCGCCCGCGCCGGTGCTGGACGCGCCGCCGGGCAGCCAGTGCCCGTCGGGGGCGCGGTGGGAGTAGACGACGCCGAGCGGGTCCTGGAGCAGGTCGTCGGTGACGCCCTTGAGGACCAGGGTCGTGCCGAGGACGGAGTTCCACGAGCCGACGGTGAGGCGCCCGGTGCCGAGCTGGGAGGCGCAGCCGTCGGTGCATCCGGCGATCACCGGGACGCCCGCGGGCAGGCCGGTGTGCTCGGCGGCGGACGCCGAGACCGTGCCCAGCGGGGTGCCGGAACGTTCCAAGGCGGGCAGCACGCCGTCCGGGACGCCGAGGTCGGCCAGGACGTCGCGCGGCCAGTCCTCGGCGACCAGGTCCGCGCCGGTCTTCAGCGCCGAGCTGAGGTCGGTCGCGACCGGTCCGCCGGTGAGGCGGGCGTTGACGAAGTCGGTCTGGTGCGCCAGCCGGACGCCGTCCGCGAACAGGTCGCGGCGGTGCTCCAGCAGCCACAGCAGGCGGGGCAGCGCCCAGGCGGGCTGCATCCGCCGGTAGCCGAGCCGCGCCCACACGCCCGCGCCCGCCCGGTTGATGCGCTCGACCTGGTCGGCGGCGCGGGTGTCGTCGTACATCAGGCCGGGCGTGAGCGGACGGCCCGTCGCGTCGGTGAGCAGGATGGTGCCGGACGTGCCGTCCACGGCGACCGCCCGGACGGCCGCGGCGGGCACGTCGCGCAGCGCCTGGCGGCAGGCCGCGCCGACGGCGGTCCACCACTCCTCCGGGTCCTGCTCGTGCCGGGGGCCGTCGCGGCGGCCGGTCAGCGGGTGTCCGCCGGCGCCGCGCACCTCGCCTCCGGCCGTGACGGCGAGGGCCCGGACGCTCTGGGTGCCCAGGTCGACGCCGATCCATACCGCCTCGTCCCTGGCGCTGGGCCGGGTCACAGGGTCCCCCCGTCGGTTCGGCCGCGGCGTGCGTCCGCCAGCACCGGCCAGGTGGCCGAGGCGGCGGCGCGCACGTCGAGGAAGGTCTGGTACATGCGGGTGTAGAGGTCCGCGCGGTGCGGGTCGGGCCGGTGCGCGTCGCCGACGCGGACGTGGTCGCGCGCCGCCGCGGAGACCGAGGCGGCGCGTCCGGTGGCGACCGCGCCGACCAGGAACGCGCCGCGCGCGCCGGCCTCGGCGTCGGTGGTGCGGACGACCGGGACGCCGGTGATGTCGGCCATCATCCGCAGCCACGCCGGGCTCGCCGATCCGCCGCCGCTGACGCGCAGCTCGGTGGCGGGCGTCCCGGCGGCGGCGAGGCAGTCGCGCACGACCATCGTCAGCCCTTCGAGGACGGCGCGGGCCAGGTGCGGGCGCTCGTGGTCGACGGTCAGCCCGTGGAACGAGCCGCGCGCGTCCGGGTCGAGGAACGGCACCCGCTCCCCCGCCGGGGAGAGGTAGGGGAGGAACAGCAGGCCGTCGGCGCCGGGCGGCGCCTGCGCGGCGAGGTCCGCGAGGGCGCCCGGGTCGCCGTCCACGCCGAGCAGGCGGCGGGCCCAGTCGGCGACCTGCCCGCCGGACAGGGTCGGGAAGGCGCGCAGGTACCGGCCGCCCGCCAGGCCCAGCGGCAGGGTCAGCCCGGTCGGCCGCCCGTCCAGGTCGGGCTCGTCCACGACGGTCTCGGTGCACACGGTGGTGCCGAGGATGACGCACGCCTGGCCGGTCTCGGTGGCGCCCGCGCCGAACGCCGTCGAGGCGACGTCGTAGGGCGCGAGGACCACCGGGGTGCCGTCCGGCAGGCCGAGTTCGGCGGCGGCCGGGCCGGTCAGCCCGGCGACGCGGCGGTCGTCGGACCGGATCTCCGGCAGCAGCGGGCGCGCCCACTCCATCCCGTACAGGCGCAGCAGCTCGCCGGAGTACCGGCGGGTGCGGACGTCCATGAAGGGGACGGCGGCGTCCGACTCGTCCACGGCGGTCTCGCCGGTGAGCCGGGAGAAGATCCAGCCGCCGCAGGTCAGGGTGGCGGCGGTGCGGGCGAGCCGGTCGGGGTCGTGGGCGCGCAGCCAGGTGAGGATCCCGGTGGGGACGCCGGCGAACGACACCGAGCCGTTGGTGCGGAACGCGGTGTCCATGACGCCCGCGCCCGCCCACCGGGCGACGGTTTCGGCCGCCCGGCCGTCGTTCCACAGGATCGCCGGGCCGGTGGGGCGGCCCGCCGCGTCCACCATCCAGCAGCCGTCGCCCTGGGCGGTGACCGCCAGGAACGACACCGGCTCGCCGCCGAGCCGTCCGCGCACCTCGCGGACGCCGCTCGCGACCGCCCGCCAGACCTCGTCCATGTCCTGCTCGACGTGGCCGGGCGCGGGCCGCCGCACCTCGGTGGGGCGGCGGACCACGACCCGCTCGGCGCCGTCGTCGGCGTAGCCGACGACCTTGATCATCGTGGTGCCCGCGTCGACGCACACGACTGCCATCAGGGCCTCCCTCTCCCCCGGGCCCGGCTCAGGCTCTGCCGGCCGAGGCGCGCGAGCGGCGGGCGACCGAGTCCAGCGCGACGGCGAGCATCAGCACCACGCCGGTCACCATGAACCGGTAGGACGAGTCCAGGTTCAGCAGCGTCAGGCCGTTGGAGATGGACTGGATGACCAGGATGCCCAGCAGCGACGCGAACGCGCCGCCCCGTCCGCCGAACAGGCTCGTCCCGCCGATGACGGCGGCGGCGATCGCGTTCAGGTTGACGTCGCCCGCGCCGGTGCTCTGGTTCGCCGCCGCCAGCCGCGCGGCGGCGAGGATGCCGCCGATCGCCGCGAGCGTGGTGCAGATGACGAACGCCGACGTGTAGACGGTGCGGACGTTGATGCCGGCGCGGCGGGCCGCCTCGACGTTGCCGCCGACCGCGTACACGGCCTTGCCGTACTTGGTGCGGGTGAGCACGTAGTGCGCGACGAGCACCAGGGCCAGGAAGAAGACGAACATCCAGCCGACGCCGCGGTCGCGGTTGAGGTACCAGACGGCCAGCGCGAGCCCGACCAGGGCGGCGACGCTGCGCAGCACGAGCACGCGCTCGGACGTCGCGCCCAGCCCGGCCCTGCGGCGGGCGGCGGCGCGGGCGCGGCCGGTGCCGTACAGCGCGGCGGCTGCCACGACGACCAGCGCGTACGCCAGCCACGGCGGGACGAAGTCGAGCTGGGCGAAGGTGACCAGCTTCGAGTCGAACGGCAGGTTGATGGCGCCCTTGGGCCCGAGGACGTGCAGCTGCAGGCCGAGGAAGCCGAGCAGTCCGGCGAGGGTGATGACGAAGCTGGGGACGCCGAACCGGTTGAAGACCTGCGCGTACAGCCAGCCGATCAGGCAGGCGACGGCGACCGCGGCGGCGACCGCGAGCCAGGGGTTCAGCCCCTGGTCGACGAAGAGCACCGCGGTGATCGCCGCGGAGACGCCGCTGAGCGAGCCGACCGACAGGTCGATCTGCCCGACCAGCAGCATGAACACCACGCCGAGCGAGATCACCCCGACCGGCACCATCTCCATGGTGAGGTTCGACAGGTTGTCGCTGGACAGGAAGACCGGGTTGAGGATCTGCATGACCGTCCAGATGACGACCAGCCCGGCGACCACGGGCGCCACGCCCAGGTCGCCGCCGCGCATCCGGTCGGTGACGGCGGCGAGCGAGCCGCGCAGCCCGGACGGCTCGTCCGGGGCGGCGGGGGCGGCCTCCGCGGGCCGGACGTCGAGGTCACTCATCGGCGGGGCCTTCCTTCTCGGCGGGGGCGGCGGTGGCCGTGCCGCCGGGGGCAGGG
>NZ_QURH01001022.1 GCF_003428695.1 Actinomadura logoneensis | reverse complement strand
CGTGCGCCCCGGCCGGCATGACCGGCCGGGGCGCACCCATGACCTGCTGGATCAGCCGGCTACCGGATCAACCGCCAGGCGGCGGGAGAGACGTCGGGGGCCTGCCCGGCGCCCGGACGCAGCGCCCGGAACAACTCGCCCTGGTAGGAGACCACCGCGTCCCGGCCGTAGGAGCCGTCCGGCTTCCACACCGGCACGCCCACCGGCGAGATCCGGCTGGTGCGGCCGTCCACCGCGCGGGTGCGGGTGAGCGCGTACGCGCCGACCCCCGCCGGCCCCGAGTACCCGTGCCACCGGACGCCGTCGGTGGAGTACTCGATCGCGAGCCCGGGATCGCGGACGTTCGCGCTGAGCGTCCCGCCCTCGATCTTCGCGCCGGGCAGCGGGATGCGGTAGTTCACCCCGGCGGCGCCCGGCAGTCCGACCGGACGGTACGCCGACAGCAGCGGGAACGTGACCTGCCCGAGCGTGTTGGAGAAGACGTTCCACGCGGCGGGCATCTGCGCGGACGTCGGGGTGTTGCGGTTCCATGCCCGCTCGGCCGCGCCGAGCAGCTTGGGGAACGCCTGGTACTCGCGCAGCTGCGGGGTCATGCCGTTCTCACCGAACAGCTGCGCCTCCATGCCGAGGATGTTCTTGCGGCCCTCGGCGGTCAGCTTCGTCCAGGACGGGTTGGGCTTGATCGGGTTGCCCCACCGGTCCTCGGTCGCGTTCGCGTACACGTCGAACGGCTGGTAGGTGAACGTGGACTTCTCGTCCACGTACTCGGCCCAGTAGTAGCCGGGCTCGTCCGGGTCCTTGTTGTAGGCGAGGTCCATGTACAGGTTGGTGGCGTGCGCCAGGACCACCGGCGTGCCCTCGTTCGCGAACCGGTAGGCCCAGTCCTCGCGTCCCCAGCCCCACACGTTCTGCCACGGCAGCGGCGTGAAGCCCTTCAGCCGGAACGACGTGGTCGGATCGGTGATGTCCTCCCACCCGGACGTCCGCGGCGCCGCGGTGCGGGCGATGTCGTTCCACTTGCCGAAGAACAGGTTCTTCAGCTCCTCGCCGCCCTTGCCCGCCGTCTCGGGGTTGCTCTTGCAGGCGGGGGAGCCGGACCACCACGTGTCGGGCGCGCCGGGCGGTTCGTCGCCGCCCAGGCTGATGCGGCCGAGCGGCGCGTCCGCCCCCGCGTAGATCTTCTTGAGCTCGCCGACGACCTTGGTCAGGAACCGGTAGGTGCCCGGCAGGCACGGGTTCGCCATGTTGTCGGTGTAGCCCTGCACGCTGACGTGGCGGGACGTGTCGTTCGGGTCGAGCATCCGGTACGTCGCGTCCCCGGAGTTCCGGTAGCGGCGCTCCATGGCCTGGACGGCCGCCCGGGCGTGCGCCGGGAAGTCGAACTCGGGGATGACCTCGATGTGCCGCTGCTTGGCGTACCGCAGGATCGTCTGGAAGTCGGCGACCGAGTAGTAGCCGCTGCCCTTGCCGACGAAGTTCAGCACGTCCGGCTCGTACCCCTGGTACGCCGGGGGACGGCCGAGGTTGGCCTGCGTCTGGTTCCGGGCCTTGCCCGCGATGCCGTCCCCGCCGCCGAGGTCGTTCACCGAGCCCATGCCCTGGTGCAGCGCGTTCGTCTCGTCCGGGTCGAACGCGCGGTGCGCGCCGAACCCGGTCAGCTCGGGCAGCCCCGGGATCTGCAGCCGCCAGCCCTCGTCGTCGGTGAGGTGCAGGTGGAGCTTGTTCAGCTTGGTGAACGACATCAGGTCCAGGAACTTCTGGACCGTCTGCCGGCTCTCGAAGTGGCGGGCCACGTCGAGGCCGAGGCCGCGGTAGGGGAACAGCGGCGCGTCCGCGACCGTCGCGCGCGGCACCCGCGCGGCGCCGCCGCCGTGCCCGGCGGCCCGGTACGCCGTGGCCGGGACGAGCTGCCGCAGCGTCTGGATGCCGTGCAGCACCCCGGCGGCGTCCGTCCCGGTGATCTCCACGCCGGACGTGGTGGACAGCGTGTAGCCCTCGGCGTCCGGCCTGCCGTCGTGGTCGACGTCCAGCCGCGGGTCGGTGCGCAGCGTGATCGGCACGCCGCGCGCCCGGGTCAGGTCGCCGAGCGCCGACCTCAGGTACGCGGCCTCGCCTTCCAGGCTCTTCGGGGCGCGGACGTCCGAGCCGCCGCCGATCGCGACCGTCCCGCCGGCCGCCTGGGCCGACAGCGGCTGCGGGACGATGCTCTGCTGGAGGCTCAGCGAGAGCCGGGTCGCGGTGTTGTCGGCGTACCGGCGCGCGGCGTCCTGCACCGGCCGGTTGTCGCCGCTGAACGCCTTGGTCTGCTTGGGGTCGGCCGGGTCGAGCAGGGACTTGGCGGGCATCCAGTGCGGAGTTCCGCCGTCGTAGGAGATGCTCCACCCCGCCGGGGCGTCGGTCTTCTGGACGGCCCACAGCTCCATGTTGAAGTCGACCGGGCGCCGCTCACCGGGCTTGACCGGCCGGAACGCCGCGGTCGGCTTCAGGACGTAGAAGTCGCCGCTCTGCGCCCGGTCGGCGCGCGCGACGCTGAGTCCCTGGTCGGCGAGCTGCTTGCGGCCGACGTCGCCGACCGTCCCGGACAGCACGGCCGCGGGCTGCCGGACGGAGGTGAAGTACATGGCCCACCCGGACGACCCGAGCCCGCAGCGGCGGTCGTGGTCGTCCAGGGTGAGCCGGGCACGGAAGTAGACGGCGTCGGTGACCGTGTGGTCGACCGGCTGCCACGTCATCTGGAGCGCACGCGGGTCCGGGTGGCAGGCGGCGGACGCGGGCGCGGACGCGAGCACCGCCGCCCCGGCGGCCGTCAACGCGGCGACCGGGACGAGCACCGCCATCCGGGGCGGTCTTCTCAGGGCTGGCTGCGACATGAACAGGAAAGTAACCTGTCTATTTCCGCGCCCCGGCGATCTCCCGGCGCCCTGATCCGGCCACCCGGGAAAACGCAGGCCCGGGCGTCCGTCCGCTACCGGACAGCACCGCGAGGTTGACCCCGTCCCACCGGAACCGGAAGCGGCCCGGCCCCCGGGAACGAGGGCCGGGCCGGGTCCACGTGGTCACACGGAGAGCCGAGGTGCCGGGTTCACGTGCCGGGTGCCGGGGTCACGTGCCGGGTGCCGGTCACGTGCTGGAGGAGAACTCCAGGTCGCGCACCTTCGGGTCGCCCTCGTCGGCCGTGTAGTCGTCGGGCGCGGTGGCGTCCTCGCCGTCCTCCAGGCCGGCGGCCTTCAGGATCAGCGAGACCGCGACCGCGACGACCAGGTTCACCAGCAGCGCCAGGATGCCGACGTACACCGTCATCTTGGTGTCGAGGCCCAGCTCGCTCAGCTTGTAGGCCGAGCCGCCGAAGTGCTCCTTGCCCTTGGCCGGGTTCGGGATCTCGTACAGCATCCACAGGCCGGCCGCCATGCCCGCGACCCAGCCGGCGATGAGCCCGCCCCGGTGGAACCAGTTGGTCACCAGGCCGAGGCCGACCGCCGGGAGCGTCTGCAGGATGATGACGCCGCCGATCAGCTGCAGGTCGATGGAGAACTCGGGGTCCAGTGCCAGGATGCAGACGACCGCGCCGACCTTGACCAGCAGCGAGACCAGCTTGGAGACGACCGCCTCCTGCTTGTCGGTCGCGTCCTTGTGGAAGAACTCCTTGTAGATGTTGCGCGTGAACAGGTTCGCCGCCGCGATCGACATGATCGCCGCCGGGACCAGCGCGCCGATCCCGACCGCCGCGAACGCCACGCCCGCGAACCAGTCCGGGAACATCTTGTCGAACAGCACCGGGACGACCGTGTTGGTGTCCGGCTTGCCGCCGCTCGTCAGCGGCTTCACGCCGCCGGCGATCGCCATGTAGCCGAGCAGCGCGATCAGCCCGAGCACGAAGCTGTAGGCGGGCAGCGCCGCCATGTTCCGCTTGATCACGTCCCGGTTCTTGCTGGCCAGGACGCCGGTGATGCTGTGCGGGTAGAGGAACAGCGCCAGCGCCGAGCCGAGCGCGAGCATCGCGTAGTTCAGCTGGTTGGTGCCGTCCAGCAGGACGCCGTCGCTCGGCGCCGGGGTCTTGGCGAACTTGGCCTGCGCCGTGTCGAAGATGTTCCCCCAGCCGCCCACCTTGGACGGGATGTAGAGGACCGCCACGATGATCACGATGTAGATCAGCGCGTCCTTGACGAAGGCGATCAGCGCCGGCGCGCGCAGCCCCGACTGGTAGGTGTAGGCCGCCAGGATCCCGAACGCGATCAGGATCGGCCAGTGCCCGTTCACGCCCATCGCCTTCAGCACCGACTCGATGCCGACCAGCTGCAGCGCGATGTACGGCATCGTCGCGACGATGCCGGTGACCGCGACGACGGCCGCGAGCGCCGGGGAGCCGAACCGGGCCCGGACGAAGTCGGCCGGGGTGACGAACCCGTGCCGGTGCGACACCGACCACAGCCGGATCAGGACCAGGAACACCAGCGGGTACACCACGATCGTGTACGGGACGGCGTAGAAGCCGGCCGCGCCCGCGCCGAACACCAGCGCCGGGACGGCGACGAAGGTGTAGGCGGTGTAGAGGTCGCCGCCGATCAGGAACCAGGTGATCCAGCTGCCGAACGAGCGTCCGCCGAGGCCCCACTCGTCCAGGCTGTGCATGCTCTCCGGCCGCCGCCACCGCGCCGCCACGAAGCCCATGCCGCTGACCAGCACGAACAGGACCGCGAAGACGACGAACTCGGTCATGTGGTCCTTCACCGGTCATCCTCCTTCCGGCGCTTGGTGGCCTGGTAGACGGCCGCGGTGCAGAGGACGCCGAGCGGGATGAAGGCGAACTGCATCCAGTAGAACGCCGGGAACCCGCCGATCCGGGGCCCGTCGTGGTTGAACAGGAGGGTCAGCAGGGGGACGACGACCGGGACGACCAGCAGCCAGTTGAGCGGGTGGTGGTCCGAGCGCCGCGGTGTGGCCGGAGCCGCGGTCGGGGGTTCGGGGGGTGGGTCCTGCGGGGCCAAGGGGTCCTCCTCGCGCACATGTCGCCTCGCGGCCGACCGGGGCTGTCCAAAAGGTGAGACAGCTCCTGACCTGGGGTGAGTGGCGGGAAGCCTACTGGTTGTCCGATTACGGTGAGGTCTCGGACTCGCCACGACTGCATGGAGCGTTCCAACATGTGAAACACCAGGTCAGGGCGGTGGCTCCGCGGCTGCCCGAGCGGCGGCCGTGATCTGGCCTGGCGGCGACCGTGATCTGCCCGGGTGAGGGCCCGTGATCCGCTCCGGCGGCGGGGTCAGCCGCCCGCCGCGCCGCCCGCCGCGCCGCCCGCCGCGTTGCCCGCCGTACCGCTCGTTGCGCCGCCCGCGATGTCGTCGGCGATGTCGCGGGCGCCGTAGCCCTCCGGGGCGGGGACCTCCACGACCGGGTCGTCCCGGTCGTCGAACTCGACGCGCAGGGCCCGGGCCATCGTCGCGTGCATCTCATACAGGCAGGTCACGTAGGTCAGTTCGAGGATCTGCTCGTCCGGGAGGTGCTTCTGCAGGGTTGCGAACACCTCGTCGTGCACCCGGCCGCCGTTGAGGACGAGCGCGTCGGCGTAGGCGAGCACGGCGCGCTCCACCTCGTCGAACAGGTCGGACACCTCCCAGTGGGCGACCGCCCGGATCTTGTCCTCCGGCACACCGAGCGCCCGCATCTGCTTGCAGTGCTGGGAGAACACGAACTGGCTGCCGCGCGCCCACCCGGCCCGCGTCTGCCCCAGCTCCCGCAGCAGCGGGTCCAGGCTGACGCCCCGGTACACCTGGAAGCCCCGGACGCAGTGCTTGAAGATCGCCCGGTCGAGGGCGAACGTCGTCCACCAGGTCCCGGGCGACCCGGTCGCGGTCGGCCGGCCCTCGGTCGGGTCGGCGTCCTCGCCGAAGAGCCGGTCGTAGAAGAACAGGGCCAGCTCGTCGCCCTTCCGCTCGAGCTCGGCGCGGGTGACCTGGCGAAGTCGGGGCATCGGGCTTCTCCTTCGGCGCGGCAGGGCGGGTTGGAGACGGCAGGGCAGGTTCGGGGCGGCAGGGCCGGGCGGCGGTCGGGTCGGAGGCCGGGTCAGACGGTGCGGTCGGCGGACGTCCTCGGCTCGTGCCGGACGTCGTCCGGGCGGTCCAGCTCGCGCAGCCAGCAGGCGAACTCGACCAGGACGCCGTCGGGGTCCCTGAAGTAGATGGACCGGACGAAGACGCCGTCGTGGACGTCCCTGGCCACGCCGAACTCGCTGTCGTCGTGGTTGAGCAGGACGCCGACGTCGACGCCCTTGGCGACCAGCCGGTCGCGGTACTCCTCGATCCGGTCGGGCGGGACGTCGAAGGCGATGTGGTTCATCGAGCCGACCGCCGACAGCAGCTCGCCCCGGTCGGGGAGGTCCTTCGGCGCGGACACGCCGGGGACGGGCTCGGGGGCGTCGGGGAACCAGAAGAACGCCAGCGCGTTCCCGCCGCCGCAGTCGAAGAAGAAGTGCTGGCCCCAGCCCATCGGCAGCTCGATCGTCTTGATCAGCGGCATGCCGAGGACGCCCTGGTAGAAGTCCACGGTCCGCTTCATGTCGCGGCACACCAGCGCGACGTGGTTCACGCCGCGCAGCTCGAACTCGGTGTTGGCGCGTCCGGCTCCGGTGGAGGTCACGCCGTCCTCCCGCCCGTCTCGGTAAGTGATCCCTTTCATCCATCTTCGCAGGAATGCCGGGCGGACAGAAGCCCGCTTCGCCCGGGAGCCGTCCGGGCGGGGAGGCCGCCGGACGCTCCCGGCCCCTCCCGCTGGGAAACCGTGCGTATCCGGAGTGTGTTCGGAAACTCGGACGGCGACCTCCGGATGGGTGTTCCCCCGGAGGTCGTGGCGGCGACGGCGCGTGAGCGGGTACGCTCGGCGCATGCGAACCGACACCCACCGCCAGTGGTGGTGGCGCCGCTGAGGCGGCGCCGGTATTCGCACGTTCGACGACCAGGCGATCGCCCCTCACCGGCGGTCGCCTTTCGTGCTTCCACCGGTGCGGGGCCTTGACCAGACGAGGGGCCACCGCGGTGGAGACCGTCCAGCAGAAGCCGCTGACCAGCGAGTTCGTGACCGCCGGGGGAGTGCGGGTGCGCCGTGTGGCCGCCCCGGTCGATCCCGAGCGCAAGTCCGCCGTGCTCAACGCGCTCGTCGCCGCCGTGGGGGAGCGGCGCGGCGGCGTGCTCAGCTCCGGCATGGAGTACCCCGGCCGCTACAGCCGCTGGCACATGGCCTACGTCGACCCGTGCCTGGAGATCGTCGCGCGCGGCCGGACGGTCGCCGTCCGCGCGCTGAACGACCGGGGCCGGGTGCTGCTGCCCGCCGTGGCGTCCGCGGTCGCCGGGACGGGCGAGACCCGGGCGAGCACGGACGAGCTGGTGGAGGTGTTCGTCCCCGAGAGCGGGGAGTTCTTCACCGAGGAGCAGCGCAGCCGCCGGCCGACCGTCTTCACCGCCCTGCGCGCGGTGGTCGACCTGTTCCGCTGCGACGACCCGCACCTCGGCCTGTACGGGGCGTTCGGCTACGACCTGTCGCTGCAGTTCGAGCCGCTGCGCACCCGGCTGGAGCGCCCGGACGACCAGCGCGACCTGGTGCTGCACCTCGCCGACGAGATGGTCGTCGTGGACCGCAAGCGCGAGACGTCCCACCGGCTGTCGTACGAGTTCACCGTGGACGGCGCGTCCACCGACGGGCTCGCCCGCGCGACCCGGCCGACGCCGGTCCGGGCGGTCGCCGAGCTGCCGCCGCAGCCCGTCCCCGGCGTGTACGCGCAGTTGGTCCGCGAGGCGAAGGACAAGTTCGTCCGGGGCGACCTGTTCGAGGTCACGCCGGGCCACGCCATGCACGGGCGCTGCACCGACCCGGCCGCGTTCTTCGAGCGGCTGCGCGAGACCAATCCCGCGCCGTACGAGTTCATGTTCAACCTCGGGGACGGGGAGTTCCTGGTCGGCGCGTCGCCGGAGATGTTCGTGCGGGTGGGCGGCGACCGGGTCGAGACCTGCCCGATCGCCGGGACGATCCAGCGCGGCGCCGACCCGCTGGAGGACGCCGAGCAGATCCGCACGATCCTGGCGTCCGCCAAGGACGAGTCGGAGCTGACCATGTGCACCGACGTGGACCGCAACGACAAGTCGCGGATCTGCGTGCCGGGCAGCGTGAAAGTCCTCGGGCGGCGGCAGATCGAGCTGTACTCGCGGCTGATCCACACCGTGGACCACATCGAGGGGCGGCTGCGTCCCGGCTTCGACGCGCTGGACGCCTTCCTCACCCACATGTGGGCGGTGACGGTGACGGGCGCGCCGAAGACGTGGGCGATGCAGTTCATCGAGGACAACGAGGACGCGCCGCGCCGCTGGTACGGCGGCGCGGTCGGGTTCGTCGGCTTCGACGGGTCGATGAACACGGGCCTGACCCTGCGCACCGCGCAGATCCGCGACGGGGTGGCGACCGTCCGGGCGGGCGCGACGCTGCTGTTCGACTCCGACCCCGACGAGGAGGAGCGCGAGACGCACCTCAAGGCGAGCGCGCTGCTGCGGGCGCTCGCCGAGTCCGAGGCCGCGAGGGCGCGGACGGGCGCGGACGGGACGGCGGACCCGGCGGCGACGGCGGATCCGGCGGCGACGGCCGACGCGGCGGACCAGGCGACGGCCGACGCGACCGAGCGGGCGGGCGAGGGCATGAAGGTGCTGCTCGTCGACCACGAGGACTCGTTCGTCAACACCCTCGCCGACTACTTCCGGCAGCAGGGCGCGGACGTGGTGACGCTCCGGCACGGCTTCCCCGCCCGGCTGCTGGACGAGCACGCCCCCGACCTGGTGGTGCTGTCGCCCGGTCCCGGCCGTCCGGAGGACTTCGCGACCTCCGCGCTGCTGGCCGAGCTGGACGCGCGCCGCCTGCCCGTGTTCGGCGTCTGCCTCGGCCTGCAGGCGATGGTCGAGCACGCGGGCGGCGAGCTGGCGCTGCTGCCCGAGCCCGCGCACGGCAAGCCGGGCGAGGTCGAGGTGACCGGCGGGAAGCTGTTCGACGGGCTGCCCGGCACGTTCACCGCGGCCCGCTACCACTCGCTGCACGCCACCCCCGACGGGGTGCGGGGGTTCCAGGTGACGGCGCTGCTCGGCGACGTCGTCATGGCGGTCGAGGACCCGGAGCGGCGGCGCTGGGCCGTGCAGTTCCACCCCGAGTCGATCCTGAGCGCGCGGGGCCGGGCCGGTCACCGCATCGTGGCGAACGTCCTCCGCCTCGCCCGTAATTCCTGACGAAAGCTGTCAGGTACTCCTGGGAGCGTGGGGGACATGACGACGACGAACACTCTCAAAGGCAAGGTCGCCCTGGTCGCCGGCGGGACGCGCGGCGCGGGCCGGGGCATCGCGACCGAACTCGGCGCGATGGGCGCGACCGTATATGTGACGGGCCGGACGACCCGGGCCGGGCGGTCCGAGATGGACCGTCCGGAGACGATCGAGGAGACCGCCGAGCGGGTCACCGCGGCGGGCGGCGAGGGCATCCCGGTCAGGGTGGACCACCTCGACCCCGCCCAGGTCACGACGCTGGTCGAGCGGATCGACGCCGAGCAGGGCCGGCTGGACGTCCTGGTGAACGACGTGTGGGGCGGCGACCGGCTGTTCGAGTTCGGCAAGCGGCTGTGGGAGCAGGACCTCGACAACGGGCTGCGCCTGCTGCGGCTCGCGGTCGACACCCACCTGATCACCAGCCACCGGGCGCTGCCGCTGCTCACCCGCAACCCGGGCGGGCTGGTCGTGGAGGTCACCGACGGCACGGCCGAGTTCAACGCCGTCTACCGGGCCGAGTGCGGGCCGTTCTTCGACCTGGCGAAGTGGTCGGTGCTGCGGCTGGCGGAGGCGCAGGCGCACGAGATCGGCCCGCTCGGGGGCACGGCCGTCTCGGTCACGCCGGGCTTCCTGCGGTCCGAGGCGATGCTGGAGCTCTTCGGCGTCACCGAGGACAACTGGCGGGACGCGGCGAAGAACGAGCCGGCCTTCGCCGTCTCCGAGACGCCCGCGCTCGTCGGCCGGGCCGTCGCGTCCATCGCCGCGGACCCGGACAAGGCGCGGTGGAACGGGCGGTCCCTGGACAGCGGGTTCCTCGCCCGGGAGTACGGCTTCACCGATGTGGACGGCAGCCAGCCGAACGTCTGGCCCTTCGTCCGGCGGATGCGGGACGGCGAGGACCCGGGCGACCCGGAGGACTACCGCTAAAACCCTCGAACCGGTGGTCACCACCGCCGGTCCGGCGACCCGCGGTCCCGTAGAGGCGGTTCCGTGATCGAGCGGAACGGCGGGGGAGGTCGGCGGTAGAGGGCGGCTGCGCGCTCGGTGGTCTCGGCCATCCGGGCGCGCAGCTCCGCCGGTTCCAGGACCTCGACGTCCGGGCCGAGGCCGAGCAGCTGCGTGAACGCCACCTCCGCCGACTCCACGGGCAGGACGGCCGTGACCCAGCCGTCCGGGTCGGGCGCCCGCGCGGCCTCCTGCGCGCGCTCGACGGCCTCCGCCTCCACATGGAACCGCAGCATCCGCAGCCCGGCGGGGCTGAGGCGGACCGTCACCCGCTCGCGGAGCATCCCGTGCCGGAACTCGGCCGTGCTCGTCCGCCAGAACCCGGCCAGGTCGAACGCCTCGTCGCGGGCGAAGTGCTCGCCCAGCGGACGGACGTCGGTGATCCGGTCGACCCGGTAGGTGCGGTGGCCGCGCCCGGTGCCGGCGACCAGGTACCAGCCGCCGTTCTTGAGCACCAGCCCGTACGGCTCGACCGTCCGGACCACCTCCGCGTCGCGCCGCCGGTACCGGATCTCGGCGCGCTCGTCCGTCCACACCGCGCGGGCCAGGTCGCGCAGCGGCGCGGGCGGCGTCGGGTCGCCGAACCAGCCCGGCGCGTCCAGGTGGAACCGCTGCCCGGCGCGCAGCGGCGCGTCCTGAAGCACCGACGGCAGCGCGGCGCGCACCTTCAGCTCGGCCGTGGCGACCGCGTCCGCCAGGCCCATGTCCCCGGCCGGGCCGCGCAGGCCCGCCAGGAACAGCGCCTCGGCCTCCTCGCGGGTCAGGCCCGTCAGCCGCGTCCGGTACCCGCCCACCAGCCGGTACCCGCCGCCGGGCCCGCGGTCGGCGTACACCGGGACCCCGGCGGCCGACAGCGCCTCCACGTCCCGGTAGACGGTCCGCTCCGACACCTCCAGCTCGGCGGCCAGCTCCGCGGCGGTCATCTCGCCGCGCGACTGGAGCAGGAGGACCAGGGAGATCAGCCGGGACGCGCGCACACCACCATTGTCGGCCATTCTGACAAGTTCGTGGCAGATAGCCGGGCGGGGCATGGCTCCGCGTCCGGGGCGCTGTTACGTTCGCCCCCATGCTGACCGAGAACCGTTCCGTCCACGCGTTCATCGACGCGCTGCCGAAGGTGGAGCTGCACGTCCACCTCGTGGGCTCGGCGTCGGTGCCGACCGTCCTGGAGCTGGCCAACCGGCATCCGGACGGCGGCGTCCCGACGACGGAGGCCGAGCTGGACGCCTTCTACACCTTCCGTGACTTCGCCGACTTCGCCCGCGTCTACCTCGCGGTCTCCGATCTCGTCCGGACGCCCGAGGACGTCGGGACGCTCGTCCTCGGCGCGGCCCGCGACCTGGCCGCGCAGAACGTCCGCTACTTCGAGCTGACCGTCACGCCCTACAGCCACCAGCGCGTCGGGATGCCGATGCCCGCGGTCACCGAGGCCCTGGACGACGCGGCGCGCCGGGCCCGCGCCGAGCACGGCGTCCGGCTCGCCTACATCTTCGACATCCCCGCCGAGTTCGGCGCGGACGCCGCCCGCGGCACCCTCGCGCACGCCGTCGAGCACCCGCCGGAGGCGCTGGTCGGGTTCGGCATCGGCGGCATGGAGGAGGTCCGGCCCACCCACCGGGACGCCTTCCGCGACGCGTTCGCCGCCGCCCGCGCCGCCGGGCTGCGCAGCCTCCCGCACGGCGGCGAGATGACCGGCCCGGAGACGATCTGGGAGTGCCTCGACCACTACGGCGCCGAGCGCATCGGGCACGGCATCAACTGCCTCGCCGACCCGGAGCTGGTGCGGGTGCTGCGTGACCGGCAGATCCCGCTGGAGGTCTGCCCGACCTCCAACGTCCGCACCGGGCAGGTCCCCGACCTGGAGGCCCACCCGCTGCCGCGGCTGCTGGAGGAGGGCCTGTTCGTCACCCTCAACAGCGACGACCCGCCCATGTTCGACACCACCCTGACCGGCGAGTACCGCGTCGCCGCCGACGTGTTCGGCCTCGGCCCGGCCGAGCTCGCCGGGCTCGCCCGCAACGGCGTCACCGCGTCCTGCATGGACGCGGCCGACCAGCGGGCGATCCTGGACGAGATCGACGCCGTCGCGGCGGGCGCGTCCGCCCCCGCCCCCGGCGCCGACCCCGAGCCCGTGTCGTAGGTCCCTCGTTGCGGTCGGCTCCGGCGGCCGGCTCCGGGGCGGTCAGCCCCAGGCCATCAGCCGCCAGGGGCTGGCCGGCTCGGTCATCAGGATCCGGTGGCCCTCCAGGGACTGCAGGTACAGCTCGCCGAACTCGCCCTCGTCGAACTGCAGCATCCGGCCGAGGATGTACGCGGCCGAGAACTCCTCCCAGGAGTCGTAGGTCCGGTAGGCGCGGTACCCGGCCGTCAGCGTGCAGTCCAGCGCGGTGTCGGCGTCGCAGAGTCCCGCGTTGACACCCCACCGGGCCACGTTCACCGCCCGCCCGTAGTCGTAGGCGTCCACGTCGGCGACGTGGCCGTGGGGCCGCAGCAGGCCGTCCGCGCGGAACCGCTCCTCGTACCGCCGGACCAGGTCGGCCAGTTCGTCGAACTCCGCGATCGACCGGCGGGAGATGTCGTGCCCCTCGCACCGGCGGCGGATCTCCCGCGACCACGCCTCCGGCGTCCGCTGCCGGCACGTCAGCACCAGGCGGATCGCCGGGTGGCTGTACTCGGCCTCCAGGAGCTGGTCCATCTTCTCGCGCCAGCCCTCGGCGTCGGTCACGTGCCAGATGCGGGCCAGCAGGTCGCGGCTCCCCTCCGGGCCGTCCGGGTCGGCCAGGGTGTTCCACGGCGCGCCGTTGCCGACCGCCAGGTGCGCGCCCACGGCCAGCGCGTGCGCCAGCTTCCCCCACGTCGGCGCCTCCGGATCGGTGACCAGGACGTCGTGGTCCCGGTCGGGCCGCCGCTCCGCCTCCGCCAGCATCTGCGCCACCCGCCGGTGCCCGTCCCCGCCCGGGACGAGCCGCGCGAGCAGGTCGCGCAGCGGACCCGCCGCTTCACGCCCGGCGTCCCGCAGGATCAGCCGGGCCGCGTGCACCGCCGCCCGCTCCGCGCGAGGCCCGTCCCCGAGCGTCTGGAACGCCGCCATCGCCGCC
>NZ_QURH01001019.1 GCF_003428695.1 Actinomadura logoneensis | reverse complement strand
GCCGGGGCAGCTCGCGCCCGGCCTGCCGGGCCGCGAGCTGCTCCTCGATCCGGGCCGCGATCACCTCGGCGAAGGCCGCGTCGTAGTCGGGGCCGAGCTCGCGGCGGGCGGCCAGCCCCGCGACGAGGTCCTCACGTGGAACGGTCATGGTCATGTTGTAGGCGGTCCGGTCCCGGGACGTCCTCACCCCGGCGGGCCATCCCGCGGATGGCTCCGCAGGGTGAGGACGGCCGCCGGGCCTGCCACAGGGCGTCGCCCGGCCCGGCAGCCGCGGCGGACCTCCCCGAGAGGCGCCGCCGGAATGGCCTGGGCGGAGGGCTGCTGCGGAGGGCTACCCGCCGGTAAACTGCCGGTCCCGTTCCCCACAGATCATCCGGAGGTCCAGGTGAGCATGCGGACACGCGCCGTGTCTCGGCTCGGCTGCGCCGCCCTCGTCGCGCTCCTCGCCGCCGGCGCCGCCGGCTGCGGTGGCGGCGGCGGGGACGCCAAGAAGAGCGAGGGGGACGCCCGGCCCGTCAAGCTCGCGCCGCTGCCCAAGGTGGATCCCGCCGCCGTCAAGGGCCTGGTCGGCCGCTGGGACGGCGCCGGCAAGGACTACTTCCAGTTCAAGGCCGACGGGACGGGTGTCTGGAAGAAGGAGGGGCAGACCCTCTGGAGCGGCCTCGCCATCCCGGACGGCCGGTCGCGGTTCCGCTTCTCGTGGCAGGGCGGCGACCCCAAGGGCAGCAACTACTGGGGCGCGACGGTCAGCGAGGACGGCAGGAAGATGACGTTCTCCGGGACCGGGCAGACCTACACCAGGACGTCCGGCGGCAAGGCCGCCAAGGGCGCGGCGCCCGACGGCGAGCCGACCACCCCGAAAGGCCACTGAATGACGGTCAACGCCCTGTTCGCCTCTCCGGAGGACGTCGCGGCGCGGCTCGCCGCGGGCGGCTACCTCACCGACGAGTCCATCGCGACGACGGTGTTCCTGGCGCAGGCGCTCGGCAAGCCGCTGCTGGTCGAGGGGCCCGCCGGGGTCGGCAAGACCGAGCTGGCCAAGGCCGTCGCGCGCGCCTGCGAGGCCGAGCTCATCCGCCTGCAGTGCTACGAGGGGCTGGACGAGGCCCGCGCGCTGTACGAGTTCAACTACAAGAAGCAGCTGCTCGCCATCCAGGCCGCCCCGTCCGACCGGGGCTGGCAGGAGACGCACGACGACATCTTCTCCGAGGACTTCCTGCTCGAACGTCCGCTGCTCGCGGCGATCCGGCGCACCGGGCCGACCGTCCTGCTGATCGACGAGGCCGACAAGGCGGACGTCGAGATGGAGGGCATGCTGCTGGAGGTGCTGTCGGACTTCCAGGTCACCATCCCCGAGCTGGGCACGGTCGCGGCGGTCCGGCGGCCGTTCGTCCTCATCACCTCCAACGCCGCCCGCGAGCTGTCCGAGGCGCTCAAGCGGCGCTGCCTCTACCTGCACCTGGACTACCCGGCGGCCGAGCGCGAGCGCGACATCGTCCTCGCCCAGGTCCCCGGGATCGAGGCGGAACTGGCCGAGCAGCTCGTCCGGACGGTCGGGACGCTGCGCGCGCTGGAGGTCAAGAAGGCGCCGTCCGTCGCCGAGACCGTGGACTGGGCGCGCACGCTGCTCGCCCTCGGGCTGGACGAGCTGGACGAGGGGGCCGTGGCCCGCACGCTCGGGGTCGTCCTCAAGCACGTCTCCGACCAGGAGCGGGCCCGCCGGGAACTCGGCCTGAAGGGCTGACCGCGGTGGCCTCCCTGATCGACCGGCACACGGCGTTCGTCGCGGCCCTGCGCGAGGCCGGGCTTCCGGTGTCGGTCGCCGAGGGCCTGGACGCCGTCCGCGCGATGCGGGCCGTGGACCTGCTGGACCGCGAGACCCTCCGTGCCGCGTACGCGGCGACGCTGGTGAAGCGGCCGACGCACCGCCCGGTCTTCGACACGCTCTTCGACCTCTGGTACCCGGCCGCGCTCGGCGACGGCTCCGCGCCCGCGTCCGACCGTCCCGCGCGCACGCGGGGCCCGGACGGGCGCCCGCTGCCCCCGCCGCTCGACCCCGCCGTCCAGGAACGTCGCCAGGCGCTGTTCGACCTCCTGCTGGACGGTGACGACGCTGGGCTGCGCCAGTTCGCCCGGACGGCCGTCGCCGAGTACGGCCGGGCCGAGGGGCAGGGGTCGTGGTTCGCCACCGGCGTCACGCGGGCGCTGTCGCCCGAGACGCTCATGGCGAACCTGCTCAACGCCGTCCTGACCGGCCAGGAGCGCGGCGGCATGGCCGAACGCGTGGCGCGGCGGACGTTCGACGAGCGCATCTCCCGGTTCCGGGACCTGGTCGCCACCGAGGTGCGCCGCCGCATCGCCGAGGACACCGGCGTGGAGCGCACCGCGCGCATCTCCGCGCGTCCGCCGATCGAGCACCTGGACTTCAACCGCGCGAGCCGCGCCGAGCTGGCCGCGCTGCGCCGCGAGGTGTACCCGCTGGCCCGGCGGCTGGCGTCCCGGCTCGTCCAGAAGCAGCGCGCGGGGAACCGGGGGCGGCTGGACTTCCGGCGCACCGTCCGCGCGTCCCTGGGCACCGGCGGCGTCCCGCTCGCCACCCGGCACCGGCCGCGCCGCCCGCACAAGCCCGAGCTGGTGGTCCTCTGCGACGCCAGCGACTCGGTCTCCTCGTTCGCGCACTTCACCCTGCTGCTGACGTTCGCGCTGCGCGAGCAGTTCAGCAAGGTCCGCGCGTTCGCCTTCATCGACGGCACCGACGAGATCACGGAATACTTCGCCCCGGGCGCGGACGTCGTCGACGCCATGACCCGGATGGCCGCCGAGGCCGACCTCGTCTGGATCACCGGCCGCTCCAACTACGGCAACGCCATCAAGATGTTCTCCGACAAGTACGGCGACGCGGTCACGTCCCGGACGTCCCTGCTGATCCTGGGCGACGCCCGCTCCAACTACGGCGAGCTGTCCCTGCCCGTCCTGCGGACGCTCGTGGACCGCACCCGCCACGCCTACTGGCTCAACCCCGAGCCGCGCCCGCAGTGGGACACCGGCGACTCCGCCGCCTCCGCGTACGGTGGGCTGCTGCCGATGTTCGAGTGCCGCAACCTCGCCCAGCTCGCCACGTTCGTCGAAGAACTCGCCTGATCCCGCAACCTCCGCCGGTCCTGCCGCGTGTATCCCGCGAGACCTACCGAAGGAGAGGGCGTGGCCGACGAGGACGACGCGGGCTTCCCCGCCTTCTACCGCGACGCGTATCCGGGACTGGTGGCCGAGCTGTGCGCCCGTACCGGCGACCGGACGGAGGCGCAGGAGATCGCGCAGGAGGCGTTCACCCGCGCGTGGACCCACTGGGAGCACGTCCGCGACCTCGACCAGCCGCGCGCCTGGGTCGCCCGGGTCGCCTACCGTCTGGCGGCCAGTCGCTGGCGCCGCGCCGCCGTCGCCCTGCGGGGCCTCCGCAGGCACGGTCCGCCGCCCGACGTCCCGCCGCCGGACGAGTCGTCCGTGCATCTGGTGGCGGCCCTCGCCGAGCTCCCCGAGCCCCAGCGCCGCGCCCTGGTCATGCACCACATGGGCGGCTACACGATCAGCGAGATCGCGGACCTGGAGGGCGTGGCCGAGGGCACGGTGAAGGCCCGGCTCTCGCGGGGCCGGACCCGCCTGGCCGCGATGATCGTCGCCGCCGCCGTGGTCGTGGCGGCCGTGCTCGGCGTCGTGGAACTGGCGGACGCCGGCCGGCGCACTCCGGCGACGGTGTCACCCGGACCGCGGCCACTCGTGGCGGCCGACCTCTTCCCGCGGTCGGGAACGGCCGGCGCGACGCACCAGAAGGTCAGCGCGTCGCCGTCGCCGGCCGTACCGGGGTGTCGCGGTCCCGGACCGGACTTCTCCGGGACGGTCCAGCGGCTGACCGTGACCGTCGCCCGGGAATCCCCCGGCGGGCGTGCCGACGAGCGGCTTCAGGCGCAGTTCTTCGTCTTCCCGACTCTTCGGGCGTCCCGCCAGGCGATGGCGCTTCTCGAGGAACGCGCCGGTGCGTGCGGCATCGACGTCCAGGTGTCCAAGCCGCGGCTCGGAGAGGACGCGCTGTCGGTCGATCTCCGCCGGGACGGCCCGACGTGGGAGTCCCATCGGGCGGTCGTCGTCCGGCAGGGGACGGCCGTCCTGGTCTTCTCCGACCACCGCCGCGACGGGGCGGTTCGGAGGTTGGACCTGGCGGTGCTGGACGTCCCCGCGCGGGAGGCCGCCGACCACTTCCGGGCGCTCGGCTACCGCTCCTGAGGGGACGGGACGACCGCGGAGGACGTGGCGTGGGCGGCGAGACGGCGGGTGAGGGGGACGGCGGCGACGGCGCCCAGGGCGCAGACGACGGCGGAGACGACCAGGGCGATGCCGAAGCCGTGCGTGAGGGCGCGGGGGGACGTGCCGGAGCCGGTGGTGATGGCGAAGACCAGGGCCACGCCGAGCGCCGCGCCGGTGTAGCGGGCGGTGTTGTTCGCGCCCGACCCCATGCTCGCGCGCTGCGGCGGGACGCTGTCGACGGCCAGGCGGGCGAGCATGGCGTTGGCCAGGCCGCTGCCCACTCCGGCGATCACCAGGCCGGTGGCGAGGCCCCACCAGGGGGTGCCCGGGTCGAGGCCCGTCATGGCGAGTTCGCCCACGGCGCTCAGGGCCAGGCCCGCGGCGAGCAGGTGGCCGGCCGACCAGCGGGCGGGGAGCCGCCGGGCCTGCAGCGCGACCAGGTAGGACGCGCCGGACCAGATCGCCAGCACGAAGGAGGCGGCCAGCGGGGACAGCCCCAGCGCGCTGACCATGACCGTGACCAGGTTGCTGGCCATGCCGATCACGGCGAGGCCGGTGACCATCGCGCCGCCGACCGACAGCAGGAACGCCGGGCGGCGGAACAGGCCGAGGTCCAGCATCGGGGCCGTGCGGCGGGCCTCCACGGCGACGAACGCGACGAGCAGGGCCACGGCGGCGGCCAGCAGGACGAGGACGGTCGGGCGCGTCCAGCCGGTGCGGCCGAGGGTGACGGCGGTGAGCAGGGCGGAGACGCCGCCGACCATGGTGACCAGGCCCGGCAGGTCCAGGCCGCGCCGGTGCTCGGCGCGCGACTCCGGCAGGGCGCGGGCGGCGGCGGTCAGCGCGACCGAGGCGGCGACCGTGACCCAGTACCAGAGCCGCCAGTCGGCGAGCCGGGCGATTCCGGCGGCGGCGATCGGGCCGAGCGCGATGCCGAGCCCGAGCATCGCGCCCCAGATCCCGGCGGCGCGGGCGCGGGCGGCGCCGGTGAAGGTGTGGCCGATGATGCCGAGGCCGGTCGCCAGCAGCGCGGCGGTCGCGGCGCCCTGGACGATCCGCCCCGCCACGAAGGCGGCTGAGTCCGGGGCGACCGCGCACACGACGCTGGACAGCGCGAGCAGGCCGCCGCCGAGCGCGAACACCCGGCGCCGGCCGTGGTCGTCGGCGAGCGCGCCGACCGCCAGCAGCGCGGCGGCGAGGCCGAGGCTGATCGAGCTCATCACCCAGATCCGGGCGGTGGTCCCGGCGTGCAGCCCGGCGGCGGTGTCGGTGAGGGTCGCGATGGGCGCGGTGTAGTTCATCAGGCCCAGCAGGGTCGCCGCGCCGGGCAGGACCAGCGCGGCCCTCGCTCCCGGCGGGCGGACGCCGGCCGGTGGGGCGCCGGGAGGCGGGGCGCCGGGGGTCGCCAGAGTCGTCATGCGGTCTCCAGTTCAATGAACGAACCTCGTCGGCGGAGACTGTACACGATCAGGTTCGTTCATTGAACTGGCGGCCGGGTATCCTGCACGGCATGGCACTCGGCAAGGACTACTCCGGGCAGAACTGCACGCTGGCCCGGGCGCTGGAGGTGGTCGGCGAGCGCTGGACGCTGCTGATCGTGCGGGACGCCTTCTACGGCGTCCGCCGGTTCAGCGACTTCCTCGCCCACCTGGACATCCCCCGCGCCGTGCTGTCGGCGCGGCTGTCCACGCTGGTCACGCACGGGGTCCTGGCCAAGGAGGGGCAGGAGTACGTGCTGACCGAGGCGGGCGTGTCGCTGTGGCCGGTCGTGCACGGCCTCGCCCGCTGGGGCGAGCGGAACTTCGGCGAGAACGGCGTCTGCCGGCTCTTCCTGCACGAGGCGTGCGGTACCCGCGTCGACCCCGACGGCACCTGCCCGGCCTGCGGCGGCGGGCCCGTCCACCCGAGGGACCTGGTGACCCATCCGGGGCCGGTGGCCAGTCGGCGCGACGACGCGGTCAGCAAGGCGCTGCGCGTCCCCCACCGGATGCTCACGCCCGTCGAGACCTGATCCCGGCGGACGGACGTCAGGCGCCGCCCAGCGCCCGCGCGATCAGCTCCGCCACGGCCTCGGGGTCCACGTGGTGGCCGCTGAGCTGGGCCAGGTGCTCCTGGTAGAGCAGCACCGCCGCGAAGGTCGCGGCGGCGACCTCCAGCCGGGCCTGGTCGCCCCGCGTGCCGGGCAGCGCCATCTCCAGGGCGAGCCGTGCCCGCCGCACGACCTCGCCGTTCAGCAGGCGCAGCCGCTCCCGGACGGTCGTGTGCGTGTCGGCCTCGCGGAAGAGGATGCGCCGCATGGCCGGGGAGGCGCGCAGCGGGAAGCCGCGCGCGAGGCGGGCCAGGGTGCCCGCCGGGTCGCCCGGGACGGCCTCCAGCACGCCCGGGGCGGGGGCCGGCTCGATCTCGGTGCGCTCGGCGACCAGCGTGACCAGGACGTCCATCTTCTGCGGGAAGTAGTGGAAGACCAGGCCCTTGGGCACCTGCGCGCTGCGCGCGATGCGGGCCGTGGAGGTGCCCTCGTAGCCGCCCTCGGCGAACAGCGCCTCGGCGGCGTCCAGGATCCGGGTGCGGGCGTCCGGACGGCCCGTCCCGCCCACGGTCGGGCCTGCGGCCGGGCCGCCGGGCGGGGCGGGGGAGGGGACTTCGGCCGGGGGAGCGGTGGTGGCGTCGGCCGGGCGACGAGGCGGCGTGGCTGCGGTCATGTTCGGCCTCCCCGATGGCCGCCCGGCCGGTCAGGCGACGGTCAGCTTCTCACCGTGCGGGTGCGGTAGGCGACCCACAGGCCGACGATAGTCGCGACGCCGCCCGCGATCCATGCCGTCCAGGCCGCGTTGCGGTCGCCGTCGAACTGCCACGCCCACGGGGAGACGAACAGCACGAGGGCGAAGGCGGTGGCGGTCCAGGCGGCGGGGCCCACGGTGCCGAGCAGCGGGAACAGGCCCGCGACCAGCAGCAGGGCGCCGAGGACCATGAGCGGCAGGCGGCCGTGGCCGTCCGCCCACAGGTCCGGGGCGACCAGGGCGACCAGTCCGGCGACGAAGACGACGGCGTCCTCCCATGCAGGCTTGCCCATGGGATACCTCCGGGGAGACGGGTGTTTGTTCTGTTCCGGGAAAATGCCCTGACTGACCGGTCGGTCAACGTGCCGACGCGGTAGTCGGATCTGTCCGGAGCGTCATACTTCCCTGGCGGCACGCCTGGGACGACTGTGATGTACGGAACACCTGGGACGACCAGATACGCTCCACCTTCGTGGGAGGCGATGCGGTGGACGAGGGCAGGGACCGGCGTGCCCGCGCGCCCTTCGGCCTCCTGCGGCGGCTGATCGACGGCCGCCCCGAGGACACCCGCGCCCAGATCACCCGCCGCGCCCGCGTCCTGGTCACGCTCTCCACCGGCCTCGCCAACCTCGGCGGCGCCCTGGTCGTGCTGCTGTTCACGCTGGTCGTCCCCAATCCGGGCGGCCACTCCCCGCACCGGCTGCAGACCGTCAACGTCTGGGTGTTCACCGCCTACGTCGTGCTCGCGGTCCCGGTCGGGCTGCTGCTCGGCGAGCGGTTCTTCCGGCGGCTCCGGCGGCTGGTGGACCGGCACGAGGAGCCCGACCGCCGGGAACGGGCGCTGCTGCTCTACGGCCCGCTGCGGCTGATGGCCGTCCACCTCACCCTCTGGGGCGTCGGGACGGTCGGCTGGGTGCTGGTCAACCTGCCGTTCTCCGCGCTGGTCGCGGTCAAGCTCGGCCTGACCAGCCTGCTCGGCGGCCTCACCACCTGCACCATCGTCTACCTGCTCGCCGAGCGGCTGCTGCGCCGCTCCGTGACCACCGCGCTGCGGTCCGGGCTGCCGCGCCGCACCGGCCTGCCCGGCGTGGTCGCCCGCTCGGTGCTGGCCTGGGCGCTCGGCACGGCCGTGCCGATCCTCGGCCTGATGGTGCTGGCGGTCGGCTCGTTCGTGCTGAACCGGGTGAACATGCACGCCTTCGCGGTCGCGGTCCTCGCCCTCGGCGGGACGGCCCTGCTGGTCGGCTTCGGCGTCACCTACTTCGCCGCCCGCGCGATCGCCGACCCCGTCGAGTCGGTGCGGCTCGGCCTCGCCCGCGTCGAGCGCGGCGAGCTGGACGTCGAGGTGCCCGTCTACGACGCCAGCGAGGTCGGCCTGCTGCAGGCGGGCTTCAACCACATGGCCGCCGGGCTGCGCGAGCACGAGCGCCTCCAGGACCTGTTCGGCCGCCAGGTCGGCGAGGACGCGGCGAAGGTCGCCCTCGAGCACGGCGTGGACCTCGGCGGCGAGCTGCGCGAGGTCGCGGTGCTGTTCGTGGACGTCATCGGCTCCACCCGGCTCGCCGCCGAGCGCCCGCCGACCGAGGTGGTCGCGCTGCTCAACGACTTCTTCGCGGTCGTGGTCGAGGTCGTCGGACGGCACGGCGGCTGGATCAACAAGTTCGAGGGCGACGCCGCGCTGGCGATCTTCGGCGCCCCGCTGGACCTGCCCGGCGCCGCGGGCCGCGCCCTGGCCGCCGGACGGGAGCTCGCCGTCCGGCTGAAGGACGGGGTGCCGGGCCTGTCCGCGGCGGTGGGCGTGTCGGCGGGCGAGGCCGTCGCCGGGCACATCGGCGCGGAGGAGCGGTTCGAGTACACCGTGATCGGCGACCCCGTGAACGAGGCCGCGCGCCTCACCGACCTGGCCAAGAGCCGTCCCGACCGGGTGCTCGCCGCGGCGACCGTCGTCGGCGGCGCCGATCCGGAGGAGGCCGCCCGCTGGGAGCTGGGCGAGGAGATTCAGCTGCGCGGCCGGATCCGGCCCACCCGGCTGGCGCACCCCCGCGTCCCCGACCGCGCAGCGTCCTAACGGCGCTGACGGGCCTCACGTTCTGACGGCCCGGTGTCCGGGACGTTCGGGGGCCCGCGGTCAGCTCAGGACGCCCAGGGACGCTCCGGTGAGGGTCGTGGCATAGCGGGAGAAGCCGGGCCCGGTCTCCTCGCCCACGTAGACGTCGGCGTGGCTCCGGCCGCCGTAGCCGGGCCGGAACAGGTCGGTGACCTTCCAGCGGGCCTGCCGGAACCTGGCGCACACCGGCGCAGGGACGTTCGCGCCGCAGGCGGTGATCACGAAGCGCTGCCCGCGCGCCAGCACGTCCTTGTCGGCGGCGGCCGACTCCCACGCCCGCAGCGGACGGCCCTTGGGGTCGCGGGTGCTGTCGTCCAGCCAGTAGCCGGTGTTGTGCGACCAGTTGAGGTAGCGGCCCCGGCGCGGGCCGGAGGTGATCCGGCCGCTGCCCTCCATGCGGATCACGCGCAGGAAGTCGGCCGGGTACGAGCCGAGCGGCGTGTGCCCGCGCGAGCAGCGCAGGGTCGGGCAGCCCTTCACCGGCGTCATCGCACCGCCGTGCAGGCTCTCCACGGCCGTGTAGTACGTGGTGACGCGCCACGAGCCCGGTTTGCCGAGCGGGACGACCGTCCCGGGGGCCGCGCCGGGGGACGACGAGGGGAGCGCGCGCTCGTTCGGGGTGGGCACCGGCGCGCTCGGCACCCCGGCGACGGGCGGCAGGACGGTCTGCGCGGGCGGGTCGAACCGGCCGTCCGACGCGCTGGACGTCCCGCAGGCGGCGGCGAGCGGACCGAGCGCGAGCAGCGCCGCCACCAGCCCCCCGGACCTCAGCGCCCCGCGCCCCGCGGGCATCCCGTGCCCCGCGGGCATCCCGTGCCGCATCCGCACCGCACCTCCCCGGAGTCCCCGGTCGTCAGCGGAGGCGCGTCACGGCCCGTCCGCACGATGGACACTAGCCGCACCCTGGCGGCCGCACCCGCGAACCGTCAAGACGGCGGCGCCGTTCCGCGCGCCGCCGTCGTGGCGAAGGCCCAGGTCAGTGGCCGCGTGCGATCCACTCGTCCAGGTGCGGGGCCTCGGCGCCGATGGTGGTGCCGTCGCCGTGGCCGGTGCGGACGACGGTCTCCGGCGGCAGCGTCAGCAGCCGTTCCCGGATCGAGTCGATGATCGTCGGGAAGTCGGAGAAGGACCGTCCGGTAGCCCCCGGACCGCCCTGGAAGAGGGTGTCGCCGGAGAACACCGTGCCGAGCGCGGGCGCGTGCAGGCAGACCGCGCCGGGGGAGTGGCCGGGCGTGTGCAGGACGGTCAGCTCCGTCCCGGCGACCGTGAGGACCTGGCCGTCCGCCAGCTCCCCGTCGGGGGACGTGTCCGGGTGCTTCTGCTTCCAGAGCATCAGGTCGGCCGGGTGCAGCAGGACGGGCGCGCCGGTGCGGGCGGCCAGCGCGGGCGCGGCGTCGATGTGGTCGTCGTGCCCGTGGGTGGACACGATCGCCACCAGCCGCCGGTCGCCGACCGCCGCGGCGATCGCGTCCGCGTCGTGCGCGGCGTCGATGACCAGGCACTCGGCGTCGTCGCCGACGATCCAGACGTTGTTGTCGACCTCCCAGGTGCCGCCGTCCAGGGAGAACGTCCCGGAGGTGACGAGGTGGTCGGTCCGCGCGGCCATCAGAGCACCACCACCGAGCGCAGCACGTCGCCGTGGTGCATCTTCTCGAACGCGGCCTCCACGCCGTCCAGCGGGATCGTCTCGGAGACGAACGCCTCCAGGTCGAGCCGGCCCTGCAGGTACAGGTCGACGAGCATCGGGAAGTCGCGGGACGGCAGGCAGTCGCCGTACCAGGACGACTTGAGCGCGCCGCCGCGGCCGAAGACGTCGAGCAGCGGCAGCTCCAGCGTCATCTCCGGGGTCGGCACGCCCACCAGGACGACCGTCCCGGCGAGGTCGCGGGCGTAGAACGCCTGCCGGTAGGTCTCCGGCAGGCCGACCGCGTCGATGACCACGTCCGCGCCGAAGCCGCCGGTCAGCTCCTGGACGGCCGCGACGACGTCGGTGTCCCCGCCGTTCACCGCGTGCGTGGCGCCGAGTTCGCGGGCGGTGGCCAGCTTGCGGTCGTCCAGGTCCACGGCGATGATCCGCGCCGCGCCCGCCAGCCGCGCGCCGAGGACGGCCGCCGCGCCGACGCCGCCGCAGCCGATGACCGCGACGCTGTCGCCGCGTCCGACGTTCCCGGTGTTGATCGCGGCGCCCAGCCCGGCCATCACCCCGCAGCCGAGCAGGCCCGCGACCTCGGGCTTGGCCGCAGGGTCGACCCGGGTGCACTGCCCGGCGGCGACGAGGGTCTTGTCGGCGAACGCGCCGATGCCGAGCGCGGGGGACAGCTCCGTGCCGTCCGTGAGGGTCATCTTCTGCTTGGCGTTGTGGGTGTTGAAGCAGTACCAGGGGCGTCCGCGCGTGCAGGCGCGGCACTGCCCGCACACCGCGCGCCAGTTCAGGACGACGAAGTCGCCCGGCGCGACCTCGGTGACGCCCTCGCCGACCGACTCGACGACGCCGGCGGCCTCGTGGCCGAGCAGGAACGGGAAATCGTCGTTGATGCCGCCCTCGCGGTAGTGCAGGTCGGTGTGGCAGACGCCGCACGCCTGCACCTTCACCACGGCCTCCCCCGGGCCGGGGTCCGGGACCACGATGGTCTCGATCCGCACCGGCTGCCCCTTGCCCGGTGCGATGACCCCGCGTACCTGCTGCGCCATCCTCGCCGCCTTCCGTTCGGGTGTGTGACTGTCGTCAGACCCTATAAAAACGGGCGGCCACCTGGGCACTCAGGGCGCGGTGGGGGACACCAGGCCCGCGTCGTAGGCGATGATGACCAGCTGCACGCGGTCGCGCGCGTCCAGTTTGGTGAGCAGCCGCGCCACGTGCGCCTTGACGGTCGCGACGCTGATCGTCAGCCGGGCGGCGATCTCGGCGTTGGACAGGCCGCGCCCGACGAGCGTCAGCACCTCCAGCTCCCGCCCGGTGACGCCGGACAGCTCGGCCGGACGGGCGGCGGGCGGCTCGGGCCGGGCGGCGAAGTCGGCGATCAGCCGCCGGGTCACGCCGGGCGCGAGCAGCGCCTCGCCCGCCGCGACCACGCGGACCGCCGCCAGGATGTCCTCCAGCGCCATGTCCTTCACCAGGAAGCCGCTCGCGCCCGCGCGCAGCGCGCCGTAGACGTACTCGTCGTCGTCGAAGGTGGTGAGCATCAGCACGCGCGCGGTCCCGGCGGAGGTGATCCGGCGGGTCGCCTCGATGCCGTCCGTGCCGGGCATCCGGATGTCCATGACCACCACGTCCGGGCGGTGCTCGGCGGCGAGCGCGACCGCCGCCGCGCCGTCGCCCGCCTCGCCGACGACCCGCAGGTCGGGGCAGTCGGCGATGAGCACGCGCAGCCCCGCCCGGATCAGCGGCTGGTCGTCGGCCAGCACGACGCGGACCGGCCGGTCCGCCGCGGTCATCCGGCCACCGCCGGCACGGCCGCGGAGCGGGTCGGGATGCGCGCGGCGACCCGGAAGCCGCCCTCGGGCCGGGGCCCTGCGACGAGCTCGCCGCGCAGCAGGGAGGCGCGCTCGCGCATCCCGACGATCCCGAACCCGCCGCCGTCGCGTGCCGCGCCCGGCGTCCCGCCCGTCCCGTCGTCCTCGACCAGGACGGTCAGCTCCTCGGGACCGAACCCGATCGTCACCCGGCAGGCGGGCACCCGCGCGTGCCGCACCACGTTCGTCACCGCCTCCTGGACGATCCGGAACGCCGACAGGTCGATCTCCGGCGGCAGCGGGCGCCGCTCGCCGGTCCACCGCACCTCGACGCGGACGCCCGCGTCGGCGGTGGCGGCGACGAGCCGCTCCAGGTCGGCCAGGCCCGGCGCGGGGTCGAGCGGTGGGGGC
>NZ_QURH01001018.1 GCF_003428695.1 Actinomadura logoneensis | reverse complement strand
CGCTGCGCCGCGCGGGACGGCTCGCCGCGGGCTGGGTCAGCTCGAGCCGCGCCGACCTCGGCGCGCTCGGACGCTCGATCGGGGTCGTCCGCGAGGCGGCCGAGAAGGCGGGCCGCGACCCCGCGGAGCTGCGCATGGTGTGCCGGGGCGCCGTGCGGATCCGGCCGGGCGGTGCGGGCGGCCAGGACGCCCCGAGCGGCGCGGACCGTCCGCCGCTCAGCGGCACGGTCGAGCAGATCCGCGACGACTTCGGGCGGCTCGCCGGGCAGGGCGTCACCGAGCTGTTCGTCGACCTGAACTTCGACGCGTCCCTGACCGGCCCGGACGCCGACCCGGCCGCGTCCATGGACCGCGCCCGCGAGGCACTGGAGGCCTTCGCGCCGGGGTCCTGACCCGTACGGCGGGGCAGCCGGGCGTCCGGCCGCTCCCCTCCCCCCGTCGGCGGGTCTACAGGGCGGTGTGGCGCCCTTCCCACGGGGTGCTGAGGACGACGGTGGTGCGCGTGGCGACGTTCGCGGCGGCGCGGATCTTCTGGAGGAGCTCCTCCAGCTCGTTCGGCGAGGCCACCCGGACCTTCAGGATGTAGCTCTCGTCGCCCGCCACCGAATGGCACGCCTCGATCGCCGTCAGGTGGGCCAGCCGGTCGGGCGCGTCGTCGGGGGCGGCGGGGTCGATCGGCTTGATGGAGATGAACGCGGTCATCGGCAGCCCGGCCTGCTCGTGGTCGAGCTGCACGGTGAACCCGCGGATCGCGCCGCGGCGCTGCAGCCGGCGCACCCGCTGGTGCACCGCCGACACCGACAGCCCGGTCTCCTTGGCCAGGTCGGTGAAGCTCATCCGGCCGTCGTCGGCCAGCAGGCCGAGGATCTGGCGATCGATATCCTCCACCCGAAGAATCTAGCGTGCCCGGACGGACGGGCGCGATCCGATACGCACCCGGAACGGTCCATCCGGGAATGTCCCGCGCCCGGCCGACCCGACGACCGTCGCGGCGGCGTCAGGGCGGTGCCCGTGGCCGCGTCGGGGCCGCGTCGGGAATGGCGTCAGTGGCGGGCGCGACGGGACGGGGCCGGGCCGCAGGAGCCGCGGACGACCAGCTCGGTCGGCAGCAGCACCGGACCGGACGGCCCGCGCCGGACGCCGCCCCGCGCGGCCAGCTCGCACGCGCGGTAGCCGAGGTCGCGGGCGGGGCGGCTCACGGCGGTCAGCGGCGGGTCGCACAGCTCCGCCCAGGCGACGTCGTCCACCATCGCGATCGACAGGTCGGCGGGGACGCGCAGGTCCAGCTCGCGGGCGACCAGCACGGCCGCCTCGCCCGGCAGGTGCCCGGACGCGAGCACGGCGGTGAGGTCGGAGCGCCGCTGCAGGAGCCCGGCCGCGGCGGCGTAGGCGCTGTCCCGGGTGGGCCGGGCGCGGGCGACCAGGTCCTCCTCCACCGGGACGCCGAGGGCGGTGAGCGCGGCGCGGAAGGCGTCCTCGCGGACGTCCGGCGGGGTGCCCGGCGCGGGCGCGCCGAGGAACCCGACCCGCCGGTGCCCGAGCCCGACCAGGTACTCCACCGCCGAGCGGATCCCGGCCGCGTCGTCGGCGAGGACAGCGGGGGCCCGGCCCGTCCAGGTGCGGCAGGACGGCACCCGTCCGGCGAAGACCAGCGGCACGCCGGCGCGCGGGAACCCCTCCCAGGGGTCCCCGGTCCCGGACGGCACCGCGATCACGCCGTCCACCCGCTGCTCGGCGAACCGGTCGGCGATCTCGGCCTCGCGGGCGGGGTCGCCGAGCGTCGCGTCCAGCAGGACGTGCTGGCCGAGCGTGCGGGCGCAGTCGAGGACGCCGCCGATCAGGTCGGCGCAGAACGGGTCGGTCGCGTCCGGGACGGCGAGGCCGAGTCCGCCGGTGCGGCGGGTCTTCAGGCTGCGGCCGACGGCGCTCGGCCGGTAGTGCAGGTCGCGCGCGGCGGCCAGCACGCGCTCGCGGGTCGCGGCGCTGACCGCGCCCGTCCCGGAGAACACCCGGGAGACGGTCGCGATGCCGACCCCCGCCGACGCCGCCACGTCCTTGATCGTCGCCGCCACGGCGCCCCCTCGTTCCGGCCGCGCCGGGCGGCGGTGCGCCCGGCTCGCCCCATGCTGCCACGAACGACCCTTTTCTGGAAACGTTTCCATGATGTTGAATCCGGTTCCGGCCCTGAAAGCCCAGGTGGGCCGGGGTCAGTGGAAACGTTTCCAATCGAAGGGGGCCGGGATGGCCAGGATCGCGCTGGAGAGCGTCGACAAGGTGTACGCCGGTGGCGTGAAGGCCGTCGACGGACTCGACCTGGAGATCGCCGACGGCGAGTTCATGGTGCTGGTCGGGCCGTCCGGCTGCGGGAAGTCCACCGCGCTGCGCATGATCGCCGGCCTGGAGGAGATCAGCGGCGGCACCGTGTCCATCGGCGAGCGCGTGGTCAACGACCTGGCGCCCAAGGACCGCGACATCGCCATGGTCTTCCAGAACTACGCCCTCTACCCGCACATGACGGTCGAGCAGAACCTCGCGTTCGGCCTGAAGCTGCGCGGCGTGTCCAAGGAGGACCGGCGCAAGAAGGTGCTGGAGGCCGCCAAGATGCTCGGCCTCGAGCAGTTCCTCGACCGCAAGCCCGCCGCGCTGTCCGGCGGCCAGCGCCAGCGCGTCGCGATGGGGCGCGCGATCGTCCGCCAGCCGCAGGCGTTCCTCATGGACGAGCCGCTGTCGAACCTGGACGCCAAGCTGCGCGTGTCGATGCGCGCGTCCCTGAGCCAGCTGCACGCCAGCCTCGGCGTCACCACCGTGTACGTCACCCACGACCAGGTCGAGGCCATGACCCTCGGCACCCGCGTCTGCGTGCTGCGCGAGGGCAAGCTGCAGCAGGTCGACACCCCGCAGCGGCTGTTCGACCACCCGGTGAACCTGTTCGTCGCCGGGTTCATCGGCTCGCCCGCGATGAACTTCGTCGAGGCCGAGCTGGTGCGCGGCGACGGCGGCGCGCAGGTGAAGTTCGCCGGGTTCTCGCTGCCGGTGCCGGACGCGCTGGTCACCGGCCGCCAGGGCCTGGACGGCTACTTCGGCAAGAAGGTCATCCTCGGCATCCGGCCGTCCGACTTCGAGGACTCCGGGCACGCCAAGCCCGAGTGGGCGCCGATCACCGTCACCAGCACCGTCACCGAGGAGCTGGGCAGCGAGATCAACGTCATCTTCACCATCGACGCCCCGCCGGTCGAGCACAAGGACACCGCCGACCTGGCCGAGGACGCCGCCGAGGGCGAGGGCGACGGCGCGATCCCGCTGACCGACAACAAGGCCCTCTGGACGGCCCGCGTCAACTCCCGCTCGCACGTCCGCCCCGGCCAGACCGTCGAGCTGGCGATCGACACGACCCGCCTGCACTTCTTCGACCCGGCGAGCGGCCTGGCCATCGGCCACGAGTCGGCCAGGAGCGCCGCCGCGGCGTCCGAGACCGACGAGGTCCCCGCCTGACGCGCCGCCACGGCGCGCGGTTCTGACGCCGGCACGGCCTGCCGGCGGTCCGCGTCACACGTCCGGCGGCCGTCCTCCTCCCCGCACCGGGAGGGGGACGGCCGCCGGCCGCTTTTCCGGCTGGTCAGCGCGCCTTTCCTGCCCGGTGTTCCCGGCCGCGATGAGTTCCGGCGGGGCCGGTGGTCCGTAGGGGGTGACCGCCGCAGACGGCGCACCAGGCCGTCCGGCCCGACCCCCGGAGGAACCATGACGGACGAACCGACCACCGCGCTGCCCGGCCGTCCGCCCATCGTGGACATGGACACCTGGCAGGCCGCGCGCGACGAGCTCCTGCTCCGCGAGAAGGCCCACACCCGCGAGGGCGACGCGATCGCCGCCGCACGCCGCCGCCTGCCCATGGTCGAGTTCGACGGCACCACCGAGGTCGTCGGTCCCAACGGCCCCGTGCCGTTCATCGACCTGTTCGAGGGCCGCGACGAGCTGCTCGTCTACAAGCACATGTGGCATGACGGCGCGCCGCACCAGGGGCAGTGCGAGGGCTGCACCAACGCGGTCTGGCATATGCGGGACGCCGTGTACCTCAACGCCCGGGGCGTCTCGTTCGCCATCGCCACCTCCGGCCGCTGGGAGGAGGTCGCCCCGTTCGTGGAGTTCATGGGCTACACCCAGTCCTGGTACTCGGTGCGCGGTCTGGACGGCCCGGTCGGCGGTCCGATGGGGTACCTGACCTGCTACCTGCGCGACGGCGACCGCACCTTCCTGACCTACTCCACCACCGGACGCGGCAGCGAAGTGCTCACCGTGTCGCTCAACCTGCTCGACATGACGCCGTACGGGCGCGGCGAGGCGTGGGAGGACAAGCCCGAAGGCTGGCCCAAGGGAGAGCACCCCTGCTGGTACTGGCGCACCGACGTTGACGGCAACGCCACCTGGGGCCCCACCAGCCGTCCCGTCCCCCAGTGGACCCGCCCCGGCGTCACCCCCGAGCAGACCCTCGGCCGCCAGGAGCACCACCACTGACACCCCTCGGAGGAGGCGTTCCCCGCAGGAGCGCCTCCCCCGGCACGGTCACCAGACCGTCAGTTGCTGAGCCCCGGGTCGGTCGTCTGTGCGGTCTGGGGAAAGACCGCGTCAGGACACGGCCAGGCGAGACCGTCACCGACCTGCCGTCCGCGCGCTGATCGCTACGTTCGGTCAGCCGCGAGCGATGGCCGCTCCGGGGGCATCGACGGAAAGCGGGGTTTCTGTGGCTGGGTTCCGGGCGGGGCATCTCCTGGTTGCGGGGGTCTTGGCGGGCGGGCTGGTGGGCGCGGGGATCGGTGCCGCACCGGCAGCCTCTGCCGATGGTCTCGACATGGCCAAGCTCGCCGCCTGCCTCCAGGATCTGAACAAGCTCTACAAGTCCGAGGACAACAGTTCGGGGACGGCCGCGATGGCCGCCTTCCAGAGATTCGGCAACATGGTCGATGCCGAAGGCAGGTACAACGACAAGAACGCCCGGGCGGTGTTCGTCCGCTGCGGCGTCCCCGCCGCCCAGTACACCATGCTCATCACCCTCCTCCAAGGCGCGTGCAAGACGAAGCCGGTGATCAAGAAGGGGAAGGGCGCGGCCTACTGGGAGAAGCTCATGCGCTGCCTGATCGAGCAGGGCGACAAGCTCGGCGGCACCCCGTGACCAGCGGGGCCGCCTGAGCACCGGCGACGGCGTCGTCCCGGGGCACGCCGGGCCTCCGGACCGCCGTTCCCCTGCCCGATGCACATCTGCGGAGTGATGCCAGCGCGCCCGCTGAGGACGTCGGCGCCCGTCCGGATCCCGATCGGTACACTCGGGCGCCCTGAACGGAGGGTGGGCAGCATGCGCTACGTGGTCATCGGCGCGGGGGCGATCGGATGCTCGATCGGCGGGCGGCTGCACCAGGCCGGACACGACGTGGTGCTGGTCGCGCGCGGCGAGCACGGGCGCGTCCTGCGCGAGGACGGTCTGACGCTCGTCACGCCCGGGGAACGGCTGCGGCTGCGCGTCCCGGTCGTGTCCGGGCCCGACGAGGTCGAGTTGGACCCCGACCACGTGCTGGTCCTCGCGGTCAAGACGCAGGACACCGTCGCCGCGCTCGACGCCTGGCGCCATCGTCCAGTGCGCGGCGGCGGGACGGCGGGCGAGCGGCTGCCGGTGTTCTGCGCCCAGAACGGCGTCGCGAACGAGCGCATGGCGCTTCGCCGCTTCCGCCACGTGTACGGGGCGTTCGTCCTGCTGCCCGCCTCGTACCTGGAACCGGGCGAGGTCATCGCGCCGTGCGGACCGCTGACCGGCCTGCTCGTCCTCGGCCGCCACCCCTCCGGCGCCGACGGGACCGCCGAGCGGATCGGCGCCGACCTGGCGGCGTCGCGGTTCCGCACCGAGGTCGTCCCGGACCTGCCCCGCTGGAAGTACCTCAAGCTGCTCGGGAACCTGGGGAACGCGATCGAGGCGGTGTGCGGGGAGCCCTCCCCGGACCTGCACGCCCGCGCGTGGGCGGAGGCCGACCGCGTGCTGGAGGCGGCGGGCATCGGCCACGCCGCCAACCGCGACGTCGCCGAACTGCGCGGCGACGCGGTGGAGGTACGGCACGTGGACGGCGTCTCCGAACTCCGCAACTCCTCCTGGCAGAGCCTGGCGCGCGGCGGGTCCCTGGAGACCGACTACCTCAACGGCGAGATCGTGTTGCTGGGCCGCCTGCACGGCGTCCCGACGCCCGTCAACGAAACGCTCCTCGACGTGGCCAACGAGTTCGCCCGCCTGCGCCGGTCCCCCGGCGAGCTCACGCTCAAGGAACTGACCGCCCGCGTCCCCGGCTGACCACCCGCGCCTCCGACTGACCGCCCGCGCGTCACCGGCTGACCACGTCGGCCGCCACCGGGCGGAGACGGCTCCGCCCGGGCTTCCCGATCCCTGCGGTTCAAGCGCCTCAGAACGGGGGTGACGCACCTTACAATCGCAGCATTTCCGGCTGTCCCTCTCAATCCGGGATGCACGAGGAGGACGCGACGCAATGGCCGACGACCTTGCCATGGACGCCGCCCGCACGCTGGTGACCGCGCTCGCGGGCCAGGCCGCCGAGGCGGTCTCCGCGCTGGCCAGGCAGATTCTGAGCAGGAGGCGTCCGGAGGCCGAGGTCGCCACCCGGCTGGAGGAGACGCGCGAGGTCCTGACGGCCGTCCCCGCCGCGCGGGACGGGGAGAGCGTCCGCTGGGCGGGAGAGTTCCGCCGCATCCTGGACGAGGATCCGGGCGCCCGCTCCGAGGTGGAACACCTCATGGAGCTCATCGGCCGGCTCCGGCCGGACGTCACGAACAACGCCGGCGTCCAGCAGTCGGGAAGCGTCGGCGGCGACAACATCCAGATCCAGGGAAGCGGCGACGTGACGGTCGTCCGCGACTCCGGCGGATCGCGCTGGCGACGGCGGCGGTGAGACCGCCTTGGGCGTGAACCAGGGAGGCCACGTCGGGGGCCACAACGTCCAGATCGATGCCGAGGGCGACGTCACGGTCAACCTCTCCTCCGGCGACGCCAGCGGCTCCGGCCGCTCCGGCGGCTCCGGGGGTGAGGCGGCCGGAGAGAAGAAGAAGACCTCCCCGTGGGCGTGGCTGCTCGCGCTGACGGTCGGCGTCCTGCTCCTGGTCGCCGCGCTCCGGCAGCAGGCCGACCCGGACGCGGACAACGGCGCCTTCGTCCTCCCCGGCGACCGCTGGCCCGCCGGGGCGACCCTGGAGGCGATCGCCGGGCCCGCCGCGGCGGCTCTGCGGTCCTGCGCGAAGGCCACCTCGACCGAGCCGGTCAACTGCCCGCAGCGGGCCGGGGGACGCAACGACCAGGTCAGCGACGTGCGGTGGGAGCTGTTCGGCGATCCGGTGGACGGGGCCCGCGCGACCTACCACGACGGCCGCTTCGACCTGATCGGCCACGCGTTCATGACCGTGACCTACCGGACGCTGACCGCCACCGTCATCGAGCAGCATCCGGTGCGCTTCCGCGCCTCCGTCGCGTGGCGGAACGGCGCCGCCGAGCTCGTCGGGAGGATCCGGCCGACGAAGGTCGAGCCCAAGGACCGTCCGATCACCAAGCAGCGTCCGCCGGCCGCGGTGACGGGGCGGTTGGAGCCCGTGCTGCGGCAGGCGTTCGCCGACTGCCTGGCGGCGCGCCGCTCGCCGCTGCCGCCCGGCTGCCCGCAGGACGTCCTTCCGGGCTTCCGCGCCGGGAACGTGGACTGGGTCTTCGACGGCGATCCGCTGCAGAACACCCGGACGACCACCGACGACGCCTGGGGCGTCATCCGGGTGAAGGGCGACTTCGCATTGAACGCCACCTACCGCGACCTGTTCGGCAAGGAGACGGGCAGCCTGCGCGGCGCGTACGAGGCGACGGTCGTCACCGTCAAGGACGGTCTGAGGGTCGTCCAGATCAGCAAGGCCTGAGCCGGACGCGCCGCCGGGGCGTCCACCCGGGGACCGGCCGGACGCGACTGCGCCTTCCGAGTCCCGGTGGGTCTCGGAAGGCGCTTGCGACAAGGCCGCGGGGGTCGTCCGGCGCTCGCGGGACGACCGGTCGGCCCCGGTCGGCCGGTGGTCAGTGGGACTTGCCCCAGACGTAGGCGCCGGCGCCCATGAGCAGCAGGCTGATGCCGCAGAACACGGCGCGGATGGTGTTCCAGGTGGTCCAGCGGCCCGAGTAGTCCGTCCAGACCTTCGCGGCGTCGGCCAGGTCGTGCGGGACCTTCACGTTCGCGAGGTGGTTGTTCATCGGCACGTTGATCGCGGCGGTCGGCACGAACGCGCCGACGAAGTAGACCGCGGCGGCGGCGAAGAACAGCCAGGCGGCGGGCCGGTGGCCCATCGTCAGCAGCAGGACCCCGGCCGCGACCGCGACCACGGGCGCCAGCATGAACGCCGCGAGGAACGCCGGGTTCTGGATCTTCTGGTTGATGGCGTTCATCGCGGCGATCGCCGACGACGCCCTCGTCGCGTTCAGGCCCGGCATCACCCCGGCCGAGAACCCGAAGAACGTCCCCGCCATCGCGGCGGTCATCAGGATCGACAGGGCCGCCGACGCGGTGGCGAAGTGGAAGCGCATGGTGGGGAGTTCCTCTCGGGTTCTGGTCGTGCGGTGTCGCGGGAGGGTCAGGTGTTCCAGACGCCGGTGGCGGCGGCCTCGCGGACGAAGTCCCGGAAGTCGCGCGGCTCGCGGCCGAGCGCCCGCCGGACGCCGTCGGCGGGCCGCGCGTTGCGGCCGTCGAACAGCGTGGTGAACAGGTAGGTGAGCAGGTCGCCGACCTCGGCCGGCACGCCGTCGGCGGCGAGCGCGGCGGCGAAGTCGTCCGGCGCGAGCGCGCTGTACCCGACGGGGCGGCCGGTCAGCTCGGAGATCTCGCCCATCGCCTCGGCGAACGTCAGCGCGCGCGGACCGGTGACCTCGTAGACCTCGCCGGCGTGGCCGTCCTCGGTGAGGGCGGCGACGGCGACGTCGGCGATGTCGTCGGCGTCGACGAACGGCTCGGGCACCTCGCCGACCGGCAGCGCCAGGTGGCCGGCGCGGATGTACCCGACGAAGTCGGACTCGGTGAAGTTCTGGGCGAACCAGGCCGCGCGGACGACCGTCCAGTCGGCGCCGGAGGCGCGGACGACGTCCTCGCACTCCTCGGCCTCCTTCTCGCCGCGTCCCGACAGCAGGACGATCCGCCGCACGCCCGCCGCGACCGCCGCCTCGCAGAAGGCGGTGACGGCCTCGGGCGCGCCGGGGACCGCCAGGTCCGGCGCGTAGGCGAGGTAGACCGCGCGGACCCCGTCGAGGGCGGCGGGCCAGGTCCCCCGGTCCGTCCAGTCGAAGGGGGTCTCGGCGGAGCGGGCGCCGATCCGGACCGGCAGGCCGAGGGCGGTGAGCCGCTCGGCGACGCGGCGGCCGGTCTTCCCGGTGCCGGCCAGGACGAGGATCGGCGCGCCGCCGCTCGTGCCGGCGGCGGTGCTCCCGGTCTCGGCGGAGGTGTCGGTCGCGGCGGTGGTGTCGGTCGCGTTGACGGTCGTGGTCGCGGCGGTGGTGTTCGTCGTGTTCGTCATGTCCTGTAGTCAACCGGCCGGGATGATCACGGAACATCGTTGAGCGTCCCGGTCCCATACGCAAGCGTCTAGGGTGCGGGCATGGACACCCTCGCCGATCTCCTCGACGGCCCCCGGGCGCGGGGCGCGTTCCTGCTGCGCATGGTCATGAGGCCGCCGTGGGCGGTCCGGGTGGAGGACGGCGCGCCGCTGTGCGTGGTGATCGTGCGCACCGGCGAGCTGTGGGTGACGCCGCAGGGCGGCGAGCCGGTCCGCTGCGGGCCCGGCGACGTGGCCGTCATGCGCGGCCCCGCCCCGTACGTCGTGTCGGACGCGCCCGGCTCCCCGCCGCAGTGGATCATCCACGACGAGGAGCGGTGCACCACGCTGTTCGGCGCTCCCCCGGCGAGCTCGATGACGTTCGGCGTCCGGATGTGGGGCAACGACCCGGACGGCCCGACGACGCTGCTGGTCGGGACGTACCTGGCGCAGGGCGCGGTCGAGCGCCGACTGCTGGCGGCGCTGCCGCCGCTGGCCGTCCTGCCGGACTGGGAGTCGCCGCTGCCGGCGCTGCTCGGCGACGAGATCGTCCGGGACGCGCCGGGCCAGCCGGTCGTGCTGGACCGGCTGCTGGACCTCATCCTCATCGCGGTGCTGCGGGCGTGGTTCTCCCGGCCGGGCGCGCGGCCCCCGGGCTGGTTCGCCGCGCACGGCGACCCGGTCGTCGGGCCGGCGCTGCGGCTGCTGCACGACGACCCGGCGCGGCCCTGGACGGTGGCGGAGCTGGCCGCCGCGGCGGGGGCGTCCCGGGCGGCGCTCGCCAAGCGGTTCGGCGACCTGGTCGGCGAGCCGCCGATGAGCTACCTGACCGGGCTGCGCCTGGCGCACGCCGCCGACCTGCTGCGCGGCGGCGACCAGACGCTGGAGGCGATCGCCCGCCGGGTCGGGTACGGCAGCGCGTTCGCGCTGAGCGCGGCGTTCAAGCGGGAGCGCGGGGTCAGCCCGCAGGAGTTCCGCGCCGGCGCCTATCCGGAGGGGTGGCGGGACGGAAGCATGAACACGGAAGAGTGAACCCGGGAGCGTGAACATCGCGGGAACCTCTTGATCGGAAACCGCGTTATCCCCAGTGGGACCGGGTACCGCTGTGGCATGATGCGGGATCTTGTCCGACCGATCACGAGGAGTGGGATGACGACCAAGCCGGCCGAGGACGAACTGGTCACCGTGTTCACGCGGGCCGACCTCGGCGGTGACGGGAGGCTCGACCTGATGGAGTTCGGCCTGGTGCTCGACAGCGTGGGTCTGTCGTGGACGCGGGCCGAGACGCAGGACAGGTTCGAGAGAGCCGACACCGACCATGACGGCTTCATCTCCCTCATGGAGCTGCGCGCCCTGCTGTCGGCCCAGGTCTGGGACGACGCGGGCGTCTGACGCTCCACCACCGCCGGAAGAAGAAGACGGGCCGTCCTCCACGAGGGAGGACGGCCCGAGCCGTTCCATGAGGGGCCCCCGCCGCCCCACCGGGCGGGGACGGCGGGGTCGGGGCGGTTCCGTCAGACCGCCCGGCCCCGCAGCTCGCGGTAGCGGCGGACGAGCGCGGCGGTCGAGGCGTCGGGGGCGCCGTCGGCCGGCTGCTCGTCGGTGAGCGCCGGGGTGAGCTGGTTGGCCATGACCTTGCCGAGCTCGACGCCCCACTGGTCGAAGGAGTCGATCCCCCAGACCGTCCCCTCGACGAGCACGATGTGCTCGTACAGGGCGATGAGCTGGCCGAGCGTGGACGGCGTCAGCTTCGGCACCAGGATGGTGTTGGTCGGGCGGTTGCCCGGCATCACCTTGTGCGGGACGACGTCGGCGGGCGTCCCTTCCGCGGCGATCTCCTCGGCGGTCTTGCCGAACGCCAGCGCGGACGTCTGGGCGAGCAGGTTCGCCACGAGCAGGTCGTGCATGCCGGGCGTGCCGTCCCCGGCGTCGGCGTCCTGGAACGGCTCGGCGAAGCCGATGAAGTCGGCCGGGACGAGCCGGGTGCCCTGGTGCAGCAGCTGGTAGAAGGCGTGCTGGCCGTTGGTGCCGGGCTCGCCCCAGAAGATCTCGCCGGTCTGCGCGACGACGGGCGCGCCGTCCGCCCGCACCGACTTGCCGTTGGACTCCATGGTGAGCTGCTGCAGGTAGGCCGGGAAGCGGGCGAGGCGCTGGCTGTAGGGCAGCACGGCGCGGGTCTGCGCCCCGAAGAAGTCGGTGTACCAGATGCCGAGCAGCGCCATCAGCACCGGCATGTTCCGGTCGAACGGCGCGGTGCGGAAGTGCTCGTCGATGGCGTGGAAGCCGTCGAGCATCTCGCGGAACCGGGCCGGGCCGACCACGACCATCAGCGACAGCCCGATGGCCGAGTCCATGGAGTAGCGGCCGCCGACCCAGTCCCAGAAGCCGAACATGTTGTCGGTGTCGATGCCGAAGTCGGCGACCCGCTCGGCGTTGGTGGAGACCGCGACGAAGTGCCGGGACACCGCCTTCTCGTCGCCGAGCCGCTCGACCAGCCAGCGCCGCGCGACGCGCGCGTTGGTCAGCGTCTCCAGCGTGCCGAAGGTCTTGGACGCGACGACGAACAGGGTGGTCTCCGGGTCGAGCCCGGCGAGCGTGCCGGTGATGTCGGCCGGGTCGACGTTGGACACGAACCGCGCGGTGATCCCGGCGTCGGCGTAGTCGCGCAGCGCCTCGTAGGCCATCGCGGGGCCGAGGTCGGACCCGCCGATGCCGATGTTCACCACCGTGGTGATCCGCTCGCCGGTGAAACCCGTCCACTCCCCGGACCGGACGCGGTCGGAGAACTCGGCCATCCGGTCGAGGACGCTGTGCACGTCGGCGACGACGTCCTGGCCGTCCACGGTGAGCTCGGCGCCGGCGGGGAGACGCAGCGCGGTGTGCAGGACGGCCCGGTCCTCGCTCACGTTGATGTGCGCGCCGGAGAACATGGCGTCGATCCGGTCGCGCAGGCCCGCGCGCTCGGCGAGGGCGACCAGCCGGCGGATCGTCTCGTCGGTGGCGCGGTGCTTGGAGTAGTCCAGGTACAGGTCCCCCGCGGTCACCGTCATCCGCTCGGCGCGCTCGGGGTCGTCCGCGAACAGCTCGCGCAGGTTACGGGCCGCCAGCTCCCCCTGGTGCTCCGACAGCGCCGACCATTCGGATGTCTCGGTGATATCAGCCATAACCCCTCATCTCCTCAGCCTGTCCGGCGGCGCCCACCCGTGCCCCCGCAAAGACGCGCCACCGGACTCTCCCTGCGATCATAGGGAACCGGTACGCCACCCGAGTAAAGCCGCCACCGGTCACCGGTGTTCCCACTTTTCGGCACGCTACGGCGGGGGACGGCGACGCGTTCGCGGATTCCCGCCGGTCAGGAGGTCTCGGCCGGCTCCGGCACCCCCGCACCGTCCGGCACCGGGGCGGCGACGGGCGCGGGGCCGACCCCGCCGG
>NZ_QURH01001020.1 GCF_003428695.1 Actinomadura logoneensis | reverse complement strand
CGGCGGCCGGAGGGCGGGCCGCGCCGGCCGGAGGGCGGCCGGTGCGGATCAGGCGGCGGGGGCGTCCCCGGCGGCGGCGATGACGCGGGTGAGCGTGCGGTGCAGGTCCTGCAGTTCCTCCAGGCTCATGCCCAGGCACTCCATCATCGTGGCGGGGATGCTCTCGGCCCGCTGCCGGAGCTCCCGTCCGGCCGGGGTGACCGTGACCGCCAGCATCCGCTCGTCCCGGACGTCCCGCTCCCGCCGGATGAGCCCGGCGGCCTCCAGGCGCTTGAGCAGCGGCGAGAGGGTGCCGGGGTCGAGCTGGAGCAGGGCGCTGAGCTCCTTGATCGAGAGCTGGCGGTGCTCCCACAGCGCCAGCATCACCAGGTACTGGGGGTGGGTCAGCCCCATCGGCTCCAGCACCGGCCGGTAGTGCGCCAGGACGGCGCGCGAGGCCACCACCAGGGCGAAGCACACCTGGTTCTCCAGCGCCAACGGGTTGGCCGCGCCGTCCGTGCCGGCCTTGTGGGCCGCGTCGGCGGCGTCGACGGTGCTGGCGGTGTTAGGCACATCACCGGCCACGGTTCCTCCTGACACGTTGCTCGTGGGGTAGAAAGATAGTACTGCAATAATTTGTACACCAACCTTTTGCGCGTCAACTGAACGTCCCGGTTCCGCGGACGCGCTCCACCTCGCCGGCACCGTCGCCCCCGACCGCCGCCCAGCGCCCTGAGGAGAGTGGATGTCCGTCAAGCGACCGTCCTTCCTGCCGTCCCTGGACGAACTGGAGAACCAGGCGCTCAAGCGCTCCGCCGCGCCGGCGGAGGCGGGGTCCCAGTTCGACCACCCCACCGCCAAGAAGCTGTTCTGGGCCGTCGGCATCCTCACCGTCATCGCCCACGTCGTCGGCGGCATCATCTTCGCGATCCTCGGCTTCTGAGTCCGCCCCCGCACCTGCTGCCCGGCGCCCGCCAGCGGACGTCGGCAGCCATTTCTCGCCGCGCGACGCCGCCCTGTCCGTCAGGACGGGTCGGCATGGCCGCGAGGACGGCGGGCCGTACCGTCCGATGACCCGTTAGTGACGTTCAGTTGATGTAGCATCACCGAACGTGACGAGCGCGAGGTGTAACGAGATCGCAGGGTCGAGTCTCGGCCTGCCAGTGACCGCCGAACCGGACGACCGTGATCCCGCGCCGACGCGGGACCCGCACGTGGACGCGCTCATCGGCGGCCACCCGCGCCGAGCGGAACCGGCCCTCTGATGGCGACGGAACCCAGGGCGCGGACGGAGCCGCCGGGGTCAGCGGAACCGGCGGAGACCGCGGAGCGCGGCGCGCCGCCCGAGCGCGCCGAGGTCGTCGTCATCGGCGGCGGCGTGATCGGACTGTCGATCGCCGCGGAACTCGCCGGCGCGGGCGTCGAGACCGTCCTGCTCGAACGCGACACGCCCGGCTCCGGCGCCTCGAAGGCGACCGCCGACGTGCTGCGCGCCTACTTCGCGGGCAACCCCGTCAGCTCGGCCATGGCCGTGCGCAGCCTGGCCGCCTACCGCGAATGGGACGGCCTGCCGATGCGGCCGACCGGCTACCTCGTGCTGTTCACCGACGCCGAGCAGGTGTCGGAGTGGGAGCGGCAGCGGCCCGCGCAGCACGACGCGGGCGTGGACGTGGAGCTGATCGACGCCGCCGAGGCCAGGCGGCGCAACCCGCTGATCGCGCCGAACCTGCCGCTGACCGCCGCCGCGTGGTCGCCGCAGGCGTACGTGTCCGACACCGCCGCCATCGTCGCCGGGTTCGTCCGGGCCGCGCGCCGCGCGGGCGCGGGAGTGCACTCCGGGTGCCGGGTGACGGACGTGGACACCGTCACCGGACGCGTCGGCATCGCGGGCGGACGGTCCGTCACGGCCGGGACCGTCGTGTGCGCCGCGGGCGCCTGGTCCGCGCCGATCGCCCGGATGGCCGGCGTGGACCTGCCGCTGGCCGAGCCGGTCGTCCAGGAACTGCTGACGGCCGGCCCGCTGCCGGACGCCCCGGACATCCCGATCACGCTGCACGCCGCCAGCGGACTGCTGGTCCGCCGCCGCGGCGAGGGCCTGCTGGTCGGGATGGGCTATCCCGGCCCCGACCGGGACGACTGGCGCGACCGGGTGCGGCGGCAGCTCGCCCTCACCTATCCGCACCTGACCGGCGCCGAGATCGGCACGGCCTTCACCGGCGTCCGCGACGCCAGCCCCGACCGCACCGCCTTCATCGGCCGCGCGCCCGGCGACACCCCGTTCCTGTACGCGGCCGGGTTCTCCGGGCACGGCCTGTGCGTCGCGCCCGCCGCCGGTCAGATCGTCCGCGACCTGTACCTGGGGCGGGACCCCGGCATCCCGGTGGCCAAGCTGGACGTCTCCCGGCACCGGACGGGCCGGCGCGATGACGACGACTGACGCGCTGACGACGGCTCCGGAGCACCGCCACGGCCTGGGCCGCGCCGTCGTCGCCGGGCTCCGCTCGGCGGGCGCCCGCGACGTCCTGGTGTCCGGGACGCGCCGATTGTCGGGGCACGCCGTCCTGGCGCTGGCCGCAGCGGGCGCGCACACGCTGACCGCGCGCGGCGTGCGGCCCGGTGACACGGTCGCCTGTCTGTACGACGGCGCCCGGCCCGAGTCGGCCGTCGGACGCGTGGCGACACTGCTGCTGGGCTGCGCGTTCCTCCACATCTGCCCCGAGACCCCGACGGAGACCGCCGCGGGCGCGATGCGCGCCCTGGGGGCGTCGGTCCTGCTGTACGAGCCGTCGCGGGAGGCGGAGGCCCGCGCGCTGCTGGCCGAGTACCCGGCGCCGGTCGTCCATCCGCTCGCCCAGGGCACCGAGGCCCCGGACGGGCTGTTCGCCTCCGACGTCCGGCAGCCCGTGGTGCTCGATCCGCCCGACCCGGACGCGACGGGCCTGGTGGTGTTCTCCAGCGGCACGGCCGGCGAACGCAAGGCGGTCGCCTACAGCCACCGCGCCGAAGCCACCCAGGCCGCGACGGCCCGGGCGCTGTTCGGGCCGGGGCCGTGGCGCTTCCTGGTGACGCCCGCGCCGCGGTACCTGCCCGACCTGGTCGCCTGGTGGACGCTGGCCAGTGGCGGCACCGTCCACCTGCAGGCCGACCGGGACCCGGAACAGGTTGCCGCGAAGGTGCGCCGCGAAAGGATCACCCATCTGCTCGCCGGCCGGCCCATCGACCTGTACGCGCTCGCCGAGCACCTCCAGGCGTCCGGCGACCGGCTGGACACCCTGCGGCTGGCGGCCTACGGCGGCGCGGCCCCCGTCCCCGCCCGCACCGAACAGGCACTGGACCGGCTCGGGCCCGTCCTGACGCAGAGCTACGGCACCAGCGAGGCCGGGTTCCTCACCGCGCTGTCACCGGCCGAGCACGTCCGGCCCGACCTGCTGGGCAGCGCGGGCCGCGCCGTGCCCGGCGTCCGGCTGAGCGTGCGCGACGAGGACGGGACCGCGCTGCCCACCGGGGAGGTCGGCGAAATCTGGATCCGGTCGCCGCAGCGGATGCGTGGTTACGTCGGCGGTCCCGCGCGGACCGCCGACGTCCTGCGCGACGGGTGGCTGCGCACCGGCGACCTCGGACGGCTCGACGGGGAGGGCTTCCTCTTCCTGGTCGACCGGGTCGAGGACCGGCTCCCCGGCGGGATCCACTCCCATCCCATCGAGCACGCGCTGGCCCGCCACCCCGCGGTGGTGGAGGCGGCCGTCTTCGCCCTGCCGTGTTCCGGCGAACCGCTGCTTGCGGGCGTCGTCGTCGGACGCGACGGACACCGCCCCGACCCCCGCGACCTGCGCCTGCTGGTCCGCGAGGCGCTGGGCCGGCACTGCGAGCCGAAGCAGCTGTGGCTCGTCGACCGGATCCCCCGCACCCCGGCCGGCAAACCGGACAAGGCCGCGCTGCGCGCCCGCTACCGGAGCGGCGCCAGGTCCGACGACCCGGCCACCGCATGACCCGCAGGGGCCGCGGCCTATGACCGGCGCCGCGTCCTGCCACGCGGCGGCCGGACGCGACCCGGAGCACTAGGGCGGCGGGCCGACCGGTTCGACCCCGCCCGCCGGCGGGTCCGTCGGATGGGGTCGGTCGGACGGCGGGCCGTGTCAGTCGGACGGCGGCCGGGCCAGGACGTACTGGAAGGGGTAGTCCACGACGCTGCCGTCCGGAAGGCGGACGTCGGAGCTGTGGACCTGCTCCCCCGACTCCACGACGTGCCAGCCCGCGTCCCGGTAGAGGCCCGCCAGGTCGCCGATCCGCTGCAGGCTCAGCCCGGCGCGGCCGACGTCGGCGACGCGGTCGGGGGCCTGGCCGTGCCGGGCCATCAGCGTCCGGCTGCGCGAGCCCTGCCCCAGATGCTCGCGGTCGTGGCGGACCTCGATGTCGAAGACGTGTCCACGCCGTCCGGCCAGGGCGGCGAGGGCGCGCAGCGCGGCGGGCCAGGTGTGGGGCGGCATGGCGTGCAGGACGCCGCGCAGGTGCACGTCGGCCTCGCCCAGGCGGAGGGCGATCCGCTGCGCGCCCGCCTCGTCCGACAGGTCCAGCACGTCGTAGTCGACGTTGGACGGCACGGTCGCCTGCCGGGCACGCGCGATCGCGCTGGCGGAGACGTCGAGTCCCGTCACCCGGTCGAAGTGGCGGGCCAGCCGGCAGGTGAGCCTCCCGTCCCCGCAGCCCATGTCCACCAGTGGGAGGTCGGCGGGGAGCCGGCCCAGCATCATCGCCAGGTAGGGCACCTCCGCTTCCTCGGAGGCGGCGTTCCAGGGCGGTTCGGCCAGCTCCCCGCGGTCCACCTGGTGCCAGTACCGCTCCCAGGCCGACCCGCTGTTGACCGCCGCCGGAACGGCCCCGGTCCCCGGCTGGACGTCGTCCGGGGCCGGCGTCTCGCTGAAGGTCATCGTCGCTCCCATGTCCCGACTGCCCGAAGCCCCGAGGGGCCGAACGTCACACACAGAGCGACGTTACAACTGCACAGAGTGGCGGCTGGTCCCTTCCCGCACTCCAACCCGCAAGCTTGCACTGGCCCGGGGTGGGCGTGTTAGCTTGAGTTTAGGCCTAAAGTCATAGGAGGTAGACGATGGCACGCACGGTGGTGGTCAGCGGTGGCGGCACCGGGATCGGCAAGGCGGTGGCGGCGCGGTTCGCCGCCGACGGGGACCGGGTCGTCATCATCGGTCGCCGCGCGGACGTCCTGGAGACCGCGGCCAAGGAGCTCGGCGGCACCGCGGTCCAGGCCGACCTGAGCGAGCCCGCGGACGTCGCGCGGGTGCGGACCGAGCTGGCCGAGCGGTTCGGCACGATCGACGTGCTGGTCAACAACGCCGGCGGCAACGTCGAGCGGCACCCGAACGACCACGGCGACGACCCCGGGGTGGCGGAGCGGTGGACGGCCAACTTCCGGGCGAACGTCCTGACGGCGGTGCTGCCGACCGAGGCGTTGCGCGACCTGCTGAACCCGTCCGGACGGGTCGTGTTCCTCACCTCGATCGCGGCGTTGCGGGGATCGGGCGGGAACTCGTACGGGCCGATGAAGGCGGCGCTGCACCCGTACGCGTTCGACCTGGCCGCCGCCCTCGGCCCGCGCGGCGTCACGGTGAACGTGGTCGCGCCGGGGTTCGTCGAGGACACCGAGTTCTTCGGCGGCACCATGACCGACGAGCGGCGGTCGATGCTCGTCGGCCAGACCCACACCGGCCGTGCCGGGACGCCCCGCGACGTCGCCGAGACGGTGCACTGGCTGGCCTCGCCCGGCGCCGGCCACGTCACCGCGCAGATCCTGCAGGTGAACGGCGGGGCCGAGCATGGCCGCTGAGCCGCCCCCGGACGGCGCCGACGCGATCGCGGACGCCTGGCGGCGCGAGCTGCCGGGCGTCCCGGTGGAGTCCATCGGGGTGGTCACCCGGATCTGGTGGGCCGCGAAGGTGTTCGGCGACGAGCGGCGGCGGCTGTTGGCGCGGCTCGGCGTGGACGTCGCGACGCTGGACCTGCTGTCCACGCTGCGCCGCGCCGGCGTCCCGTACCGGATGAGCCCCGGCGACCTGGCCGAGGCGTGCATGGTGACGCGGGGCGCGATCACGCAGCGGGTCGAGCGGGCGGCGCGGGCGGGCCTGGTCGAGCGGACCACCAGCGGGTCCGGCTACCACGCGCGGGCCGTCTCGCTCACCGCCGCGGGCCATGAACTGCTCGACCGGGTCGTCGCCGACCTGCTCGCCTCGGAGGCCCGGCTGATCGGCCACCTGGCCCCCGAGCGCCGCGAGCAGCTCGCCGACCTGCTGCGCGAGCTGCTCGGGGGTCTGGGCGGACCGTCCGCGACCGGCCAGGTCGGGGACTGAGCCCGTCACCCGCCGGCGGCGTCCAACGCCGCGCGCAGCTCCTCCACGGTCGGCGCGCCCTCCCGGGGGCCGCCGGTCGCGGACGGGCGTCGCGACGCCCGCGCCGGCGCGGGACGTCAACTGGTGATGGAGGCGATCAGCACCAGAACCACCGTGACGACGGCCAGCAGCCCGTGCCCCACGACGACCGGGACCGGGATGGCCCGCTCGGGCGGTCCGGGCTCGGTCGGCAGGATGCGGCGGGTCGGCAGCCAGCGCGCGACCATCACGAAGCCGAGCGCCGCGATGACCAGCAGCAGCACGAAGGAGATCCACGCGAGCGCGGTGGTGTCGGTGGCCATGTAGATGATCCACAGGACCAGTCCGGCCACCGCCAGGACCCCGTGCCCGAAGACCACCGGGGCGGGGAGGCGGGTCGGCGGGGTGCCCGCCGGGGCGCGGACGCCGCCGCGGGCGATCCACAGTCCCAGCATGGTGACGCCCCCGAAGGCGGTGAGCAGCCAGATGATGAGTGCGGCGACGGTCATGTCGGCCTCCTCGTCGGAACGGATCCTCGCCGGGGCCGGCCCTCGGTTCGGAATCGGACGGTTCAGGGTCGTCGGGTGACGGCGAAGCCCTCGGCCTGGGTCGTCTCGTCGGCGACCCGGACGCCGTAGCGGTAGGCGAGCATCCCGCCCAGGTAGCCCGAGGCGCCCAGGAGGGCGAGGCAGACCACCGACAGCACGATCTGCCCGGCCTCGACCTGGTCGTAGTGGTTGCTCAGCGCGCGCCACGCCCACCCGGCGCCGTACCCGGCGGTGACCGCGAGGTTCAGCGCCATGTGCAGCAGCGCCGTCCGGAACGCGGCCGTGCCCGGCGCGATGGCCAGCAGGTCCAGGAACCCGAACACCGCCGCGGCGAGCGCGCCGACCACGCCGATGGCGACCAGCCAGATCGAGCCGCGGGTCAGGAAGGCGGGGTCGTGGACGAGCCGGGACGCCAGGTCGAACACCAGGCTCGTCACCCAGGCGCCGATCGGGACCGTCACCAGGATCGGATGCAGCGGGTGCCCGTACGGGCCGGACAGCGGCGAGACCGGGCGCTTGGCCTGCCGGAGGGAATCGGACATCACCACCCCCTATTTCACTAACAAGCTTTTGCCTAATGGCCCTGACCAGTCAACATTCACGGGGTAAAGGTCGTGCCGCGTCCCGGTCGGCGCGCCGGCGACGGGTGTAATCTCCCGAATGTGAGTGAGGAGGCCCGGGCCCTGCGGGCCGTCGCGGCGCTCAGCGACGAGCTGCGCCGCCGGATGTACGAGTTCATCCGCCGCTCGCCCGCGCCGGTCACCCGCGACGAGGCGGCCGAGAGCGTGGGCATCTCCCGCAAGCTGGCCGCGTTCCACCTGGACAAGCTCGTCGCCGTCGGGCTGCTGGACGCGGGGTACGCCCGTCCCGGCGGTCCGCGCCGCGTGGGCCGCGCCCCCAAGGTCTACCGCCCGGCCGGTGAGGACGTGCGGGTCAGCATCCCGCACCGCGAGCACGCGCTGCTCGCCGGCATCCTGCTGGACGGCGTCCGGCACCAGGCCCCGGGCGAGTCCGGACGGGACGCAGCCGTCCGCGCCGCCGCCGAACGAGGACGGGCCCTCGGAGCGGACGAACGAACCCGGTCCGGCTCCGGAGGTCTCGTCCCGGAGAAGGCCCTCGCGCACGCCGGAGAAGCGCTCGAACGACACGGCTTCGCCCCCGACCGCGTGTCCACGGCGCGGATCAGGCTGACCAACTGCCCGTTCCAGCCGCTGGCGGGCCACGACCCCGACCTCGTCTGCGGCATCAACCACGCCCTGCTCGCCGGTTTCCTGGACGGCCTCGGAGCGACGGGCGTGACCGCGGCCCTGGCCCCTCGTCCCGGCATGTGCTGCGTCGAACTCGAAGCGTCCGCGCCGGCCACCGAAGACGACACCGACGCCTGATCGGGTCGCCGGGGCGCCCGACCCCTCAAAGGCGCCTGGACACCCCTGCCGCCGTTCGGTAGAGACCCCCAGCGAACCCGGGAGGTCCGCGCTTGGGCAATGGTCAAGAACCGTTGACCATTGCGCCATGGCTACGGACGCGGGAACCGCCGGGTCGGGGCAGCACTGCTCCACGCCGCCCCGACCCCCACCCCGGTACCTCCGGAGACCGCCGAGCCCAACCGCGAGGAAACCCCGGAACTCCTCTGCCAAACCCCGACGCCGACAAGCGGCGGACTCCGAAGGGGTGGCCGGGCTGTGGTCTGCCGGCGCGGCGGCGTAGGGTCGGCCGAGCGGACTCGAGGGGTAGTGATGACTGAACGGCAGGTGCTGGACGCGACCGACCGGCTCGTGGAGGACGGGCGGCGCCGCTGGGGACGGCTGGCCACGCGGCCCGCCGTCGTCAACCCGCTGGACGCGGACTCGGGCGTGCCGCGCGCGCTGCGGCGGCTGCGGCTGAAGGAGTGGGCGGGGTGGACGCTGGTCCATCCCGAGGCGTGGTCCTCGATGATCATCCAGGACGCCCACTACCTCGCCAGTGCGGAGAGCTACGTGTACGACGCGGCGACGGGCGCGCTGCGCGAGTACGCCGCGACCGGGCTCGGCGGCTCGGCCCGGCTGCCCGCCGCGCTGTACGGCAGCCGGGTGCAGTTCGGACGGCGCGGGCTGCGCGTCGGCTACGACCTGCGGGAGGAGGGCGGACTACACCGGATCCGGATCGAGGCGCCCGCCTCGGGGGACACGCCCGCCCTCTCCGGTGACCTGGAGCTGGACGGGGCGAACGCCACCGCTCCCCTGTCGGTCAGCTCGCCGCTGCCGGGCGGGGCGATGTACACCCACAAGGCCGTCTTCCCCGCGAGCGGCGAGCTGCGCGTCGGCGACCGCGTGTACCGCTTCGACCCCGACCGGGACCTGGCGATCCTGGACGAGCACCACACCTTCCTGCCGTACCGGACGACCTGGCTGTGGGGCACGTTCGCCCAGCGCACGCCGGACGGGATCGTCGGCGCGAACTTCGCGCGGCGGCCGACCGTCCCGGGCAGCGAGGAGGAGTCGTGCCTCTGGCTGCCGGGGGCGGCCGAACCGCTCGCGGACGTCACCTTCACGCCCCGGTCGTCCGCGCCGCTGACGCCCTGGCACGTCGCGTCCGCCGACGGACGCCTGGACGTGACGTTCGAGCCCGTCGGACGCAAGGCCGTGAAGCACCAGCTTCTCGCCGCGTCCATCGACTACTTCCAGCTGTACGGCACCTACACCGGGACGGTCGGCGGTCGCGAGGTCCGGGGCGTCCACGGCGTCTGCGAGAGCATGCGCACCCGCTCCTGACCGCGGCGCCCCGGCCCGCTACGGCTTGCGGCCGACCCCGCAGTACGCGTCGACCTCGCCCTGCTCGCCGGACGGGTCGGGGCGCCACCGCTGGAGCGGGACGACTCCTGGTTCGAGGACGTCCAGCCCGTCGAAGAACGCGCGGATCTGGTCGGGGTGCCGCAGCCGGTACGGCACCGCGCCGGTCTCGTCGTAGCCCTGCTGCGCCTCCAGGAACGCCTGGTCGGTCGCCGTCCCGTCGTACAGCACCAGGTAGCTGCCGGACGGCAGCGGCTCCAGCAGCTTCGCGACGATCGACCGCGCCTCGGCGTCGTCGGCGACGTGGCCGAGGATGCCCATGAGCATCAGCGCGACGGGCCGGGTGAAGTCCAGGTGCTCGCCCGCCCGGTCGGCGATGTCCTTCGGGGAGTGCAGGTCGGCGTCGATGTAGTGCGTCGCCCCCTCCGGACGGCTGGTCAGCAGGGCGCGCGCGTGCACGAGGACGAGCGGGTCGTTGTCCACGTACACGATGTGGCTCTCGGGCGCGACGCTCTGCGCGATCTCGTGCGTGTTGCCCTCGGTGGGCAGTCCGGTGCCGACGTCCAGGAACTGCCGGACGCCGCGCTCGGCCGCGAGGTGCCGGACGGCCCGTCCGAGGAACGCCCGGGACGCTCGCGCCAGGTCCACGATCGCCGGGTACACCGCCGTGTAGTCGTCGCCCGCGCGCTGGTCCACGGGGAAGTTGTCCTTGCCGCCCAGCCAGTAGTTCCAGATCCGGGCCGAATGCGGGACCGTGGTGTCGAGGTCCCCCATCAGGTCCTTCTCGGTCGCCGCCAGGATCTCGTGCTCGTCGCCGCTCATGATCGCCTCCTCCGTCCCATCACAGCAGAAGCGGACCACCGGCGGGGTACCGCGAAGTGGCTGAAGCCGGTCACCGACACGCGCCGCGGTCCCTTGTCAGGCGCGGCCCTCGAGACCCTTCAGCATGGCGTGCAGGAGAGGCGGCGTCCGCTCCGGCGGGGCCGCCTTGATGAGCAGCCGCCCGTGCTGGGCGACGAAGTGCGAGACGACGTCCGGGTCCCCCGGGTAGTCCGCCGTGCCGGGCTGCTCCACCCGCACCAGGTCGGGCCGGTCCCGGTCCGGGAACCGCATCACCGTCACGGAGCCGTCGGCGACGGCCTCCCCCGCCTCCTCGTCCTCGAGGATCTGCAGGGTCACCCCCGGACGGCCCGCCATGCCGACCAGGTGCCGCAGCTGCCCGCGCCGCGCCGCGACGTCACCCACGTCCAGTTCCAGCGCGCGGCGGGAGATGATCGCCCAGAGCCGGGGCGGGCGCGCGCGGTGCAGCACGTCCTGCCGGAAGGCGAGCAGTTCGACGCGGCGACGCAGCCGGTCCGGGTCGATGTCGGGGTGGTCGAGCAGGATCAGGTGCCGCGCGTAGTCGGCGGCCAGCAGCAGGTCCGGGATCCGGTCGGGCGCGAACACGCGGATGTCGGCCAGCTCGGGTTCCAGCGTGAGGTACAGCGCGAAGTGGGACGGGACGATGTCGTCGTAGGCCCGCCACCAGGCGTGGTGCATGCACAGCTCGGTGTCGGCGAGCACCTGCGCCGGGGTCCGGCCGCGTCCGGGCGGCGCCTGCACGGAGGTGTCCGGCAGGCGGCGCATCGTGAGCGTCGAGACCGACGCGGACGACGCCCCGAACCGCAGCGCGGGCGCGTGGTCGGCGGCCCGCGCGAAGCGGACGTCCCCGACCGGCGGGCGGGCGGCCTGCGCGGGCACGGCACCGGCGGGGACGCGCCGGTCGTAGAGGTCGCGCAGTTCCTCCAGGGAGACCATGGCGGAGAGGTCCAGGCCCTTGTCCCGCGCGTGCTCGTAGATCACGGCCCACACCGACTCGACCTTCTCCCGCCGGGGCCGCCGCACCGGGACCAGCGTGAACAGGTCGCTGAGCGTCGAGCGCGGGACGCCGATGACCGTCACGCCGTGCACCCGGCGTCCTTCGAGCCGCCGGGACAGCCGGTCGAGCGTGTTCAGGGTGGGCCGGCCCGCGAGGCGCAGGTTGCGCCGCAGGGCCTCCACGGCCGCGCCGCAGGGGTGCCGTTGCTGGTCGGGATCGGGCATTCGCCGGTCCATTCGGAGCGAGTCGGGGGCTGGGGCAGCCCATGTTCTCATCGGTCCCGTCCCCTCTCCTGGTCGGCTGACACATTCAGGACCGCCGCGCGGCGGCGCGCTTCCCGGGGCGGCGGCGCTCTCCCGCGCTTCTTCCCAGCTCAGCCGCGCTCCGCGGCGGTCGGCGCCCGCTCGTCGCCCGGCTGCGGCTCCGCGAAGGGCCGTCCCACGGATACTTTCGGTATCCGGATTCGGCTCCCGCGCGTCCGGGATTGCCCGAAAACTGCGATTCGCGGCCGGGCCATGCCGCAGAGTGAGTAACGAACGGATCCGCTCCCCGCCTGAACGGAGATCCCCCCGTTGCGCGCCGCACCCCGCACCGACGACACGGCGTCCCCCCGCCCACCGGCCCCGTTCCCGTCCTCGGCCCAGGTCCCGACGCCGGCCCCGGCCTCCGGCTGCGACCCGGTCCGGGTCCCGGCGCCGAGACCCGAACCGGACCCCCTGCCGGAACCGGGACCGGACGACGCCGACCGCATCGCGCTCTCCCTGGTCACCCTCTGGGCCATGCGGACGGGCCGCACGCCCCCGCCCGGCCCCTACACCGCCCTGTCCGCCGCCGAGCTGATCGAGTTCTGGGCCGACCCGCACATGCCGGAGCCCCCTCCCCCGCCCGGGGAGCCGGTCAGTTCGTCCGCCCGGTCGCCAGGTGCGGACCCAGATACCCGATGTAGATGAGCCCCGTGTTGTCGGTGTCGTCGAAGAAGTGCAGCCGGGGGGCCGGGGGTTTGCAGCGTTCGAGCTTGATGTGCGCCGTGAAGCAGGCCCGGCCGGACGGATGCGTCGCCGGCCGCACCGGGAACATCCGCGCCTGCCGGAACTTCTCCTGGTGCTCCACCCGGTCCGACTCCGCCAGCGCGATGATGTTCGCGCTGATCAGCGCGCCGGGGGCGCCCGACCGGACGAACGCCAGCAGGTCCGACAGGTGCGGACCGGGCGGGGTCCCCGCCCGGCGGGCCCGCTGCTTGGCCCGCGCGTAGGCGTCCAGGGTGGTGAGGGCGTCCCGCGCCTTGCGCCGCCACGACGCCGCCTTCGGATGCGGGTCGAGCGCGGCGGCGACCGACGCGTCCAGGTCGTCCAGCACCAGCAGCGGATGGCGCGCGGCGATCTCCGCGACCAGTGCCTCGAACGAGCCCGGCACCCGGTCGGCGGACGCCGCGGGCGGCGGCGCGCTCGCGACCGCCGGCGCCACGTCGGCCAG
>NZ_QURH01001015.1 GCF_003428695.1 Actinomadura logoneensis | reverse complement strand
CGACCGGCGCCGGCATGGTCGCCGCGCCGTCGCCCGCGTCCGCCGAGCCCCGGCACCGGCCGTCCGCGCCGGACCCCCGCCGCCTGCGCTGGCTCGCCGGGGACCACCACGTCCACACGCAGTCCAGCTACGACGCGATGCACACGGTCGCGCAGCAGGTCGCCGCGGGCCGCGAGCACGGCCTCGACTGGATGGTCATCACCGACCACGGGCACGTGGCGCACGAGAAGTTCGCGGTCGAGCAGACCTACGCCGACGTCCTGGCGGCCCGGCGGGCGAACCCGTCCATGCTGCTCTGGCAGGGCCTGGAGTGGAACGTTCCGTCCGGCGAGCACGCCACGGTCTTCTTCGACGCCGCGCGGGACGAGCTCACCGCCCTGCGCGCCTTCGAGCGGCTCTTCGACGGCAACATCAACGGCACCAACCACACCTCGCCCGCCAACGAGGCGGCGGTGCTGGCCGGGCTGCGCTGGATGTCCGGGCAGATCGACCGGGGCGCGATCGACTCCGCGCTCATGATCGCCAACCATCCCAGCCGCAACGGACGCTACTCGCCGCGCGAGTTCCGCGACTACCGCGACACCGCCCCGCACATCGCCGTGGGCATGGAGGGCTCCCCCGGCGCGCAGAACGACGGCGGGCACCGCGGCGGCTACGGCAACGCGCCCGGCACCGACTCCTGGCCCGGCTGGCCGTCCGAGTCGTACCGGACGTTCGGCGGCTTCGACTGGATGACCGCCAAGCTCGGTGGCCTCTGGGACGCGATGCTCGCCGAGGGCCGCGGCTGGTGGATCACCAGCAACTCCGACATCCACAGCGCCAACGGCAGCACCCTCGCCTCCCCCTCCGTCCCGGACGGCTGGTACGACGCGCACGGCCGCTACCCCGACCCGGTCGACACCGGCACCCCGCACACCTACGCCGACTTCTGGCCGGGGCAGTTCAGCCGCACGGTCGTGGGCGCGACGTCCCGCACCTTCCGCGGCGTCATGGAGGCCATCCGCCAGGGGCGCGTCTGGGTCGGGATGGGCGGCCTGGTGTCCGACCTGGACGTGCGCGTCCACGGCGAGGGCGCGGGTCACCCCGCGACGCTGGGCGGCCGCGTGACGGTGCGGCGCGGCGCGGACGTCACCGTCCGGATCACGGTCCGGACGGCCACCGCCCCCAACGCCGCCGGCGAGATCCCCCGGCTCGCGCGCCTCGACCTGATCCGCGGGGCGGTCACCGGCCCCGCCGCCGACCGCGACGCGTTCACCCACCCCCGGGTGTCGGTCGTCGAGTCGTTCACCCCGCGCCGGCACGCGCCGGTCCTGCACGTCGAGCACCGCTTCCGCAACGTCCGCGAGCCGTTCTACGTGCGCCTGCGCGGCACGGACGGCAAGCGGTCGAACGGCCTGGAGCCGATGATGGACGTCCAGGGCGCCGCCGCTCCCTGGGACGACCTGTGGTGCTACGCCAACCCCGTGTTCGTGGACGTCCGGTGACCGTCCTCGGCATCGACGCGGGCCACCGGGACCGATCGGCCCTGGAGCGGATGGTGCTGGCCGCCGTCCCTGACCCGATCCTGCTCTGCACTCATCCGGTGAGGCACCCTCAGGCGCACCACGCCGCGGCCCTGGAATTGGACCCGGCCAGCGCCGCCGCGGCGACCGATGCCCTCCTCGCCCACGGGGCCGCAGTGGCGGAGAACGGCCAGGTCACCGGCCCGGACGAGCACGTGACCGGCGCCCTGCAGGCCCTCGCCGCCCACCGGCGTGAGGGCCGGGCGGTCCGCTTCCCCGGCCGGCACCTCCTGCGCGGAACGCTGACCCTGGCGGAGGCCGTGGCAACCGGAGCGGTGGACCGCATCGAGCCGCTCGGCGGCCCTCTGCCGCCCGAAACGCCGCTGACCACCCACGACTTCGTCCGCCCGGTCTACCGCGGGGGCGAGCTCGTCCTGGAGGTCACTCCGTCCACGACCGGAGCCGTCCCCTTCGAACTGGAACACCAGCACATCTGCGGCCACTGACAGCCGGTTCACAGCCGGTTGACGGCTGATTCCGAAGGCGCCGCCGGTCGGCCCGGCGGCGTCGAGCGGATTCCCCTTTCCGGCGCCATCCCGTTCCCTCCCCGGGACGAGGTGGCGTCGGCACGTCTCCGGTCAGCGGGTGACCTTGGTGATGAAGGTGTCGAGGTTGGCGCGGACGCGGGCGATCTGCTCGTCGAGGCTGAGCGACTCGTCCATGCCGCCGCCCGTGGCCTTCTCCTTGCGGCCCCGGACGAACAGGGAGCAGGCCAGGTCGACGCACATGTACTGGCCGACCGAATTGCCCTGGCGGCCCTCCTCGCCGGTGCGGCGGGCGGTCATCAGGGCCACGCCGCCGCCGGTCCGGGTGGTCAGGCACAGCGAGCACATGCTGCGCGACGTGAAGCCGCGGGTGGTGGTGACGGTGGCGCGCAGCGCGAGGCCGACGAGGCGTCCGCCGAACTCGGAGACCAGGTAGGCGCGTTCGGGGGCGCCCTGGTCGCGCCAGCCGAGGAAGTCCAGGTCGTCCCAGGGGAGCTCGGCGAAGTCCCTGGGGAGGTTGAGCCGCTTGGCCTCGCCCTTGGAGCAGTTGACGAAGGACGCGCGGATCTCTGGTTCGGTGAGCGGGTTCATGCCTGCGACGGTATGCAAGCTAGGGGTACCATGCAAACTATTAAAGCCTTTAGGTTTGTGGGAGGAGTCCCATGGCGCGAGCCGGGGTGACCACCGAACGCCTGGCGCTGGCGGCGGCCGAGATGGCCGACGAGGTCGGCTTCGACAACGTGACCCTCTCGGCGGTCGCGCGCCGGTTCGACGTCACGGTGGCGAGCCTGTACGCGCACGTCTCCAACGCGCACGACCTGCGGGTCCGGGTCGCGCTGCTGGCCTTGGAGGAGCTGGCCGACCGGGTCGCCGACGCGGTGACCGGGCGCGCGGGCAAGGACGCGCTGGTCGCCTTCGCCGATGCCTTCCGCGCCTACGCCCAGCGGCATCCGGGCCGCTACGACGCCATGCGCACGCGCCTGGACCCGGAGACGGCCGCCGCCAGCGCCGGGCCGAAGCACACGGCGATGGCCCGCGCGATCCTGCGCGGATACGGCGTACCGGAACAGGAGCAGACCCACGCCGTCCGCCTGCTGGGCAGCACCTTCCACGGCTTCGTCAGCCTGGAGGCGTCCGGCGGGTTCGAGCACTCGGGCGACTCCGAGACCTCGTGGGCCAGGACGCTGGACGCGCTCGACGTCGCGCTGCGCAACTGGCCGTCCCCGTCCGCCTGAGCCCCGGAGGCGGATCAGCGGGACGAGATCGACAGCCAGGTGCGCAGGGCCCACCACCAGTGGGCCGTGTCGGCGACCGACGCGGTGGCCGGCGGACCGCCGGTCAGGTCGCGCAGCCGCCGCAGCCGGTACTTCACCGTGTTCCCGTGGACGTGGAGGGCGGCGGCGGCCGGGTCGATCCGGGAGCCGTGGTCCAGATAGGCCAGGGCGGTCTCGGCGAGTTCGCGGTGGAACGGATCGTCCGGGTCGAGCGCGCCCAGCAGGGAGCCGGCCAGGAGGCGGCCGAGTTCGGGTTCGCCGTCGGCGGCGGTCAGCAGCGCGAGGTCGCCGAGATGCCGCAGGCCGCGCAGGCCCGCGTGGGCGCCGGCCGCCAGGGCGCGCCGCGCCAGCGAGTACAGGGGCGCGACCTCGGCCGGACGGCGCGGCGGCGCGGCCACCATCAGCGGAGCGTCGGCGGGCAGGTCGGGAAGCCGGGCGACGAGCGCGACCATCCGCCCGTCCACCAGCGCGGCCAGGCCCCGCCCGGCCTCGGTCAGGGGTCCCTCCAGCCGGGACGCGACGGCCGGGTCGCTCACGTCGGACACCACGAAGTGGTACGCGGTGGCGGGCTCCAGCGGCGCCGGGCGCGGGGTGGGCTCGCCGTGCAGGAGGCGGCGCAGCAGCTGGGCGTGGCTCTCACGGGTGGTCTGCGCCATCTCCAGCTCGGCGGTGCGGTGCGCGTGGACCATGCGGTGGACCAGCGCGGTCGTCATCCCGTCGATCGTGGTCAGCCCGTCCAGCAGGACGCCGTCGGACACGCCCCGGCGACGGCCCTCGCCGATCAGCCGGCGGAGCAGGTACTCGCGGCCCGCCTGGAAGCCGTCCAGCAGGGCGGCGACCGGGACGCCCTGGCGGGCCCGGTCGGAGCCGAGCCGCCCGGCCGCCTCCAGCACCGCCGGATCGGGTTCGCCGCCCGTGGCGAGGCTGGCCACCACGCCCTCGACCAGCGCCCGGACGTGCCGCCGGACCTCCGCCTCGGGCAGCTCGCCGACCTGCGTGGAGCGCGCCCGGGCGGCGCGGACCGTGCCGTCCAGCAGGCCGGGGTCGGCGGCGGCCAGCAGCAGCCGCAGACGCGGGTCGGGTTCCTCCACCGTTCCATTGTCCGCGACGGTCACGCCCCCGTTGTCCGCGACGGACAACCCGCCCCGTCCGGATTGGGCCGGGCCGGGCTAGGCGGACCGCGTAAGCATGCGCTTTTCTGGGCGTCTCCGACCCTGAGGAGTGGCCGATGTCCGCCGACGAAGAGTTCCTGGAGAAGATGCTGCCGGCGAAGGACCTGATCTTCCGCCTGCCGGAGACCTTCGCGACCGTCGAGGAGGAGCGGCGGCACCGCAAGGAGCGGCTGGCCGCCGCGCTGCGCATCTTCGGCAAGTTCGGCTTCGAGGAGGGCGTGGCCGGCCACATCACCGCTCGCGACCCCGGGATGACCGACCACTTCTGGGTCAACCCGTTCGGGATGTCCTTCAAGCACGTCAAGGTCAGCGACCTGATCCTGGTGAACCACCAGGGACAGGTCGTGCAGGGCCGCTACCCGGTGAACGAGGCCGCGTTCGCGATCCACTCGCAGGTCCACCAGGCCCGCCCGGACGTGGTGGCCGCCGCGCACAGCCACTCCACCCACGGCCGCGCGATCTCCGCGCTCGGCCAGAAGCTCGAGCCGATCACGCAGGACGTGTGCGCGTTCTACGAGGACCACGGCCTGTTCGACGACTACACCGGCGTGGTCACCGACACCGAGGAGGGCAAGCGGATCGCCGCGGCCCTCGGCTCCTACAAGGCCGTCATCCTGCGCAACCACGGGCTGCTGACCGTCGGCGACTCGGTGGACGCCGCCGCCTGGTGGTTCATCACCATGGAGCGCTCGTGCCAGGTGCAGCTGCTCGCCAAGGCCGCCGGGCAGGTCGTCCACATCAGCAAGGAGAACGCGGAGCTGACCCACCAGCAGCTCGGCAACGACCTGGTCGCCTGGATCAACTACCAGCCGCTGTACGACCAGATCGTCCGCGAGCAGCCGGACCTGTTCGACTGACGGACGGTCCGGTCCGTCGAGGGCCCGGTTCCGGTGGGCGCGCCGCCGGAACCGGGCCCTCGTCGTGCCGTCCGGGGCGGACGCCGGCCGGGTGCGCCGGGCCTGAACTGCACGGACGTTTCGCGGCAGCAGAGCAAGAGTTGGCCGCCGCATTGCCATGGCTGCCCGCCCTGGCGGGAAGGAGGTTCAGCGGGGTCACGAGACCCCGCCATCCCAGGGAGGAAGCACTCATGGTCAGCCTGCTGCACAAGATGGGCCTGTCGTCCAACGTCCTGTACACGATGGGCGCGGCATCGATCGGGGCCTCGTTCGTCTCCTGGATGGTGTCCCGCGGCGCGGAGTCGACCGAACGAGCGGACCGGTGGGGCATCTTCGTCGGGCAGTGGGCGCCGACGTTCTTCGCGCTCGGCTGCGCGCTGCGCCTGGAGGAGCAGTGGGCCCCCGAGCACGAGCACCACCAGGCGCAGGAGTCGCGCGAGCGGATGCGCGAGGCGATGCCCACCGGCTAGCCGCGCGAGCCGCACCTCAAGCCGGGCCGTCCCCTCGGTCGTGACCTTGACCGTCGCCTCGGTTCGGGCCGTCGCCGCGGGCGGCGAGGTCTTCCTGGTGGTCCAGGACGCGGCGCAGCATGTCCGCGAAGACGGCGCGTTCGGACGGGTCGAGGGCGGCGAGCAGTTCGCCGTCCAGGTCGGCGGCGCGTCCGGTCACCGCCTCCAGCTCCGTCCGGCCCTCGGCGGTCAGCGCGACGACGTAGCGGCGCCGGTCGGACGGGTCGCGGTCGCGGCGCAGCAGGCCGCGCTCCGCCAGGGAGCCGACGACGTCCACCAGGTCGCTGGGATCGATGCCGAGGCGCGCGCCCAGGTCGCGCTGGGACGGCGGCTCGACCGTGTCGTCCAGCGCGGACAACACCGCGAAGTGCCAGAGGCCGAGGCCGTGCTCCCCCATCATCCGGGCCATCCGGGCGCGTCCGAGGCGTCCGGCGCGGGCGAGGGCGTAGGTGGTGACGCCCAGCATCCGGGGCGGGGTGCGGCGCGCGGCTCGATCCATGCTCCTATAGTAGGGGTCCGCCAATAATTGGTGAACTCCAACGAATAGGAGACGGCATGGACGCCCTCTACCCCCGCCTGCTCGTGGACGACTTCGACGCCTGCGCCCGCTTCTACACCGCCGCGCTCCGCGAACTGCTCGGAGTCGAACCGGCCAAGGTGCTGCCCGCCGCCCGGTACGCGCACTGGGACCTGGACGGCGAGGGCGCCCTGTCGCTGTTCGGGCGCGCCGCGATCGCCGCCGTCACCGGCACGGCCGGCCTGCCCGCGGCGCCTTCGACCGCGACGGCGTCCGTGCCGGACCGCTCGATGCTGGTCTTCGAGGTGGACGACGTGGACGCCGCCGCCAAGGCCCTCGCGGGCTTCGGCGCGTCGGTCGCCGCCGCTCCGGCGGACCGTCCCGAGTGGGGGCCGAACCTGCGCACGGCCCACCTCCGCGACCCGGACGGCAACCTGCTGGAACTCCAGAGCCACTGACCGCCAGGCCCACTGACCGCCAGGGCCACTGATCGCCAGGGCCCTGACCGGCCGGGCCACCGACTGGCCGGGCCGCCGCTACTCCGCCGGGCGCTCGACCTCGGCCCAGAGGCTGGGCAGGTTGACCACGATGCCCTCCTGCGTGCTGCGGGCGATCACCACGACGGCCTCCTCGTCCGGGGACGGGTTCTCCTCGCGGTGCGGGACGTAGGGCGGGACGAACACGTAGTCGCCCGGCGCGGTCTCGATCCGCACCTCGCGGTCGCCCTCGGCGAACACGAACACCGGATGCCCGGACACCACGTAGATCGCGGTCTCCGCCTCGCCGTGGTGGTGGTCGCCCGAGCCGGTGGCCGGGCCGACGTGCGTGCGGCCCATCCACAGCCGCTCGGAGCCGACCGTCCGTCCGGAGACCGCCTCCAGCCGCCGCATCCCCGAGGTCTGCGCGGTGTCGCCGGTCAGGGCGTCACCGCGCACGTGCTCGATCCGGCCGTGCCAGGCGGCCGTGCCTGACGCGCCGTCCGTGTCCTTCGCGTCATCCCTCGCGTCGCTCACGGCCCGATTCTGCCACCCGCCCCGCACCCGTCCCCGGCCTCCACCGCATGCGGGCGGACACCGATCCGCGATCCACGGGCACCCGGGACGGCGGGCCTCCTCATTCGGACGAGGCGGGAACGGCGAAGCGCTCGGCCACTTCCCGCCGGTCGAGCTTGCCGGTGGGAGTGCGCGGCAGCGCGTCGGCCAGCCGCAGATGACGAGGCTGCGTCTCCGGGGGATGCGAGGCGTCGAGGTGGGCGCGGAGGGCGTCCAGGTCGATGGCGTGCCCCGGACGCGGCACGACCACCACGGCGGTGGTGCCGTCGGACAGGGCGTGGACGGCGGCTTCCGCGACGGCCGGATGCTCGCAGAGGGAGTTCTCGATCGGTTGCGGATAGGCGCCGGACGGCAGCCGGTCGCTGAGCCGTCCCGCCAGGAACAGGTGACCGTCGCGGTCGAGGGAGGCGGCGTCCCCGGTGGGCAGCCAGCCGGGCCGCGGCCGGGGGGCGGCGTCCGGCGGTGCGCCGGTGTCGGCCTGGGCCGAAACGTCCGCCTCGGCGAGTGCGAGGGGAGGGTCGGGCATGACGAGCGCTCCCGTCCGCGCATCGACGTAGCCGTCCATGTTCTGGGCGGAGCGCACCCAGAGATGTCCGACACGTCCCGGAGGCAGTGGGGCGCCGTCCGCGTCACAGACCTTGACCTCCGTGCCCGGTGCGGGACGCCCGACCGATCCGAGCAGTTCCTCGCGCCGGTGCTCGGGCGGACCCAGGGTGGCGATCAGGGCGGCCTCGGTGGTGCCGTAGATCTGCCGGAGCACGCCGGACAGCCGCCGCGCGATCGGCGCCATGCGCGCCGGGGCGATCGACGCGCCGCCGTACACCAGCACTTCGAGATCACCCAGACCGCCGCCGGTGGCGGCCAGGTGGTCGGCGAAGGCGAACAGGTCGGGCGGCAGGCCGACCGCGCACTGCCGGACGCGTTCGCGGCGGATCAGCGCGACCCACGACGCGGCGTCGTCCTGCTCGGGCAGGACGGCGGTGCCGCCGGTGGCCATGGCCCACTGGGCCATGAGCGTGGGCACGAAGGGGCCGGGCGGCACCAGGAAGCGCCACCGCGACGTCCCGTAGACGGCCTGCGCGGTGGCGAACTGGGCGAGCTCGGAGCGGTTGCTGTACGCGATGGGCTTGGGCGGCCCGGTGGTTCCGCTGCTGAAGACGACCGAGGCGATCCGGTCCGGAGCCCCGTGCGGTCGTCGCGCCGACGCGGCGGCGGCCCAGCCGGTGGGCCGCGCGGTGGACAAGCCCGGGTCGAGCCGCAGGCAGTGGGGCGCGAGTCCGGCGGACCGCAGGGCTGCGGCCTGCCGCCGGCGGGACGGATCGACCATCAGGACCGACGGCCGGAACGTCCGCACCACGGTCTCGACGGCGTCGGGCCGCATCCGGGACAGCAGGTAGACGTAGCGGCAGTCGAGAAGGTAGGCGGCCACGCGGCTGACGGGCGACTCCGGATGGGGGCCGTACAGGCAGGCCACGGTGTCCCCGGACGTCACGCCCTCGTCGGCCAGGCGGGCGGCGAGCGCCTGCGCCGCCGCGTACACCTGCTCACCGGTGAGGCGGCGCGTCCCCCGGACCAGCACCTCCCGCTCCCCCGCGGCGCGGAGCCCTGCCACCAGCGCCTGACCGAAGCTCCCGCTGGTCACACCGGTCAGGCCGCTCGCGGCTGTCGCGGCGGTGGCGGTGGTCGCGGCGGATTCCGGGGAAGCGTCCGGGGCGCCGGAGACCGGGGCCGGCCCGACCGCCGACCTCCCGGTCTCCGCTCGCTCGTCCGCCGGCATCACACCGGGCTCTCCTCGTCGGACTGCTTGCCGGCCTGCCGCGGGACGCTCGCCCGACCGCCCGCCCTGCCGGTCGGCGAGGCGGACGCCCGGCCGCCGGACGCGGCGGACGCGGCGGACGCGGCGCGGCGGTGGTCGCCGATGTCCCACGGGAACAGCTGCAGGTTCCAGCCGCCCAGGCAGTTGAGGTACAGCGCCATGTGCGCGGTGAGGGCGATGAAGTCGTCGCGGCTGCCCTCCCGGTCGGAGGTCATGCGCTGCAGGCAGTCCAGGAGGCGGTCGGTGAACTCGCCCAGCTGCCGCAGCCCGCAGTAGGCCAGGAACTCGGCGGGGACGGCGCCCAGGATCCGCGCCATCTGCAGCAGCGACTCCAGCGGCATGCCCTGGCTGGCCGCGCGCACCAGCCCGCCGTACACGTTGTAGCCCAGCGGCCGGGTCTCGCCGTTGACGAACAGCATCGTCGTCAGGGTGGTGCCGTAGCTGCCCGCGCCGGAGGCGATGCGGCCCGCGTGCAGGTCGAGCAGTTCGGCGGGGGCGCGCACCCAGATCCGCTCGGTCTCGGCGTGCAGGTCGCCGACCAGCTCGTCGACCCGCGGATCGGACGCCGCCAGCCGCGGGATCCCGTGCCCGGCCCCCGGCGGTTCCGCCCCGTCCGCCCGCCGGACCTCCGCCCGGATCGGCTCCTTGCCGGTGTAGACCGCGTCCCAGATCGCCGCGCCGGCCGCGGCGAGCGCCTCCATGTCCTCGGGGACGACCTGGCCCACCGGGGTGGCGGGCATCGGCTCGGTCAGCTCCCCGTACTTGATCCCGAGGTGCTGGAGGCGCGAGCAGAAGACCGTGCCGTCGGGGACGGTCCGCCGGTCCACGCGGTGCTGGCCGTGCAGGTGCAGGAGCTCGTGGATCGGCGCAACGTGGAAGAGGTGGTGCCCCGCCACCAGGGCGTGCCCCTGGAGCGTGCGGTACGGCAGGGCGCTCCACAGCGCCCCGGCGAGGGCGGGGTTGCGTTCGTCGAGTCGCGCGGTGACGGACAGGTCGAGCGTCGGCCATGCGATCTCTATCTCTCTAGTCACAAAGAGTCATACTCAGTCACTCCGCGTACTCATGGGGCGACTCTCAGGCATAGAGATGGCAAAATCTGTCTCGTATCCAGCGAGAACGAGCCTGGCGCCGGGACCTCGCGCCGCCTTCCGCGTCCACTCCCCCGCCCGGTAAGACCGGCTTACTCCGGAGGCCACCGGCACTCACGGAGCGGCGATACATCCGGCGGCCACCATCACTTACTCTCCGTAATTGGCCGCCATCTCGCATCCAGGACGGCGAACGGAGGATCCCCCAGCTCAGCAGGACGATCCACCAGCTCACAGACGGAACCGGCGACGGAGAGAGCCACCATGGACGTGTCCGCCCACCACGCGATCGACATCGACCCCGAGATGCGCGACGTGCACGCCCAGAACGCGCTGCTCCGCGAGACCGGCCCGCTGGTCCCGGTCGTGCTCCCCGGCGGCGTCCGCGCGTGGGCCGCGACCCGGCACGACACCGTGCAGACCGTCCTCACCCACCCGGACCTGTCCAAGGAGCTGCGGCACTGGGCGGACTGGGCCGCCGGGGAGGTGCCCGCCGACTGGCCGCTGAACAACATCATCACCGCCGAGTCCATGATCGCCAAGGAGGGCGCCGAGCACCGCCGGCTGCGCCGCATCGTGAGCCGGACGTTCACCGCCCGGCACGTCCAGGGGCTCCGGCCGCGCGTGGCCGAGGTCGCCGGCGAGCTGCTCGACGCCCTGGCCGGCCACCCGCCGGGGCCGGTGGACCTGCGGCGGCACTACAGCTATCCGCTGCCCCGCAACATCATCTGCGAGCTGGTGGGGATACCGCGCGCCTGGCACGCCGAGCTGCACCGGTTCACCGACACGCTGATCCGCAACACCGACGAGGCCGACTACGCCGCCGCGCGGATGCAGACGCTCCGCGACCTGTTCGCCGAGGTGATCGCGCTGCGCCGGGCCGAGCCGGGCGACGACCTGACCAGCGCGCTGATCGCCGCGCGCGACGAGAGCGGGGAGCCGCTGACCGGGACCGAGCTCCACGACATGGTGATGACGCTGTTCATCGCCGGGCACGAGACCACCATCAACCTCATCACCAACGGCACCCGCGCCCTGCTCACCCACCCCGACCAGCTCGCGCTGCTGCGCGACGGTACCGTGCCGTGGAGCGCGGCGGTCGAGGAGACGCTGCGCTGGCAGTCACCGGTCGCCTACTTCCCGATGCGCTACGCCGTCCGGGACACCGAGATCGACGGTGTCGCGCTGCGCGCGGGCGACGCGGTGGTGGTCTGCTACGCGGCGGCGGGTCGCGATCCCGCGCACTACGGCCGCCGGGCGGAGCGGTTCCGGCTGTCCGATCCGCCGCTCGAACACCTCTCCTTCGGGTACGGCGACCACTTCTGCCTGGGCGCCGCGCTCTCGCGCCTGGAGACCGAGGTCGCCCTGGAAACGCTGTTCACCACGTTCCCCGAGCTGGCCCTGGCAGCACCCGCCGACACCCTTCCGCCGCTCACTACGGCGCTGAGCAACAGCGTCCGCACCCTGCCGGTCACGCTCGGCCCGCGCGCCGCCTGACCAGGTCCCACCTCGTTCAGCCGGAGGCCCCGCCTCGTTCCGGCGGAGACCCGACCTCGTTCCGGCGGACGCCCGGCCGGCTTCCGGACGGGCCGACACGCACTCGGGCGTGCATGCGGGTGTGCTCTCGGGCCGCCCTGGGACGGACGCTCAGCAGCCACTTTCGTCTCTCTTTGCTTCCGCCGGACCTTCCGTTGCCCGCACACAGACCCTACACTCCGCTGTGTCAATGATTGACTACGCTGGGTATCCGAATTGCGGGGATTTCGGGGAGGGTGCGTGAAGGGACCGGCCAAGGACGCGGCGGACCAGTTGGTACGGCTCACCAGGCTCATCCTGCGGACGGCCGGGGACGCCGCCGATCCCGAACCCGACGAGCCGGAGGGCCCGTCCCGCATCCTGCGGCACAACCAGGCCCGGCTGACCGCTCGCGAGACCGAGGTGCTCGGGCTGATCGTCGCGGGCCGCTGCACCACCCTGCTCGCCGAACTGCTGGACGTCCCCGAGCGCGTGGTGGAGCAGCACCTGGCGACCCTGCTCGCGGAGTTCTCCGCGTCCGAGCCCCGCGCCGCCGACCGCCCGTCCGGCCCGCCCGGCATGTTCGCCCCGCACCGCGCGTCGGACGCGCCGGGTGCGCCGAGCACATCCCGCATCTTCGGCCGACCGGGCACGTCCGGCTCGCCCGGCACGTCCGGCTCGCTCCGCGCGTCTGGCTCGCCTGGCCCGGTGGGCGCACGAGGGCCACGCGACGTGCCGGGCGTGCGGAGTGCGTCCGGCGCACGGAAGGCGTGCGGCGGGGCCGGGGTCTCTGCCGCGTTCGGCGTGCCTGCCGCATCACTCGCCCCCGGGCTTCCCGGCGCGCGTGAGGGGGCGCGGACCGGCTGGGTCCGTCCTCCGGCGCGCGGGCGGATGACGGCCCTGCTGGTCGTGCCGGTCACCGGGACGGTCCTCGTCGGCGGTGCCGCCGCCGCGTTCGCCCTGCAGTCGCCGAAGGCGCCCGCCGGACCGCGCACGCAGGCGCGGGAGTTACCGCCGGCGCGCGAGGGCGACCGGGCGACCGCTCCGCCGGTCGCTTCCCCGGTCCCGGCGTC
>NZ_QURH01001016.1 GCF_003428695.1 Actinomadura logoneensis | reverse complement strand
TTCTCCGGCCCGGCCCCTGTTCTCCGGCCCGGCCGTCCGGACACCGCCTGGCCCGGCCGTCCGGAGACCGCCGTGGCGCGTCCGGACGGGCGCGCCGCGGCGCGCCCCGGCGGGGACGCGCCGCCCCTTCCGTTCGACTACGATGCGGTCGTACTCGCCAGCGTGGCTCAATTGGCAGAGCATCGGTCTTGTAAACCGAGGGTTAGGGGTTCAAGTCCCCTCGCTGGCTCCAGATGACCAGGGCGCTCCCGAGTATCGGGAGCGCCCTGGCGCGTTCCGGGCGCGTTTTCAGAGGTTGCCAACGTCTTCACCGCCCGTGCCAGGCAGGCCGCCCCGGCGCGGCGCGAAGCGGTGCGGCGCGCTGGACCGTGCCGGTGGAGCCGCCGGAGTGGACGTCCAGTCCTTCGGCAGGCCTTCCGCGCAGTCGGTGCACAGATACAGCTCCGTGCCATCGACGAGCTCGCCCAGCGGCACGGAAGGGCGGGGCCAGCGCTTGTCGCAGCCGGCGCACGCCTCTCCCAGGCGTTGGGCACGCGAGAGGCCCACTGCGGAGAAGACGCGGTTCGTCGCGCGGACGGCCGGGCCGCTGAGGGCGGCCGCGTCGCCCGCGCAGGGGTCGGCCTTGTCGAGGGGGACGGCGTGGTGGCCGCACGCCTCCCGGGCGTAGGACAGATGGGAGCCGAGGAAGCCCGCCGACCCCATGATCAACACTCTCATGACCCGAACGTAGGTCGCGGGAACCCCGGTCGGGTCCGCATCCAAGGCGGCCGTACGAATCTCGTAAGAACCTCGTCCGGCCCTACGGACGGGGCCAGGGACGGCCGGACAGGCGCTCGATGTCGGTGTTGAAGCGCTGCAGGAAGGCCGCGAAGGCGGCGACGTCCTCGGCGGACCAGTCGGCCATGACCTTGTCCAGCCCGCGGACGATCTCCTCGCGGCACTCGTCCAGGCGGCGCTCGCCCTCGGCGGTGAGCCGGAACTTGCGGGCGATGCCGCCGTCCGGGTCGGGGATTCGCTCCAGCAGCCCGGCCCGGACGAGCGCGGACGTCTGCCGGTTCAGGGTGGACTGGTCGAGCCCGAACGCCTCGCTGAGCCGCCGGATGGTCATCGGGCCCTCGACGCGGACGCGGCTGAGCACGATGTAGGCGGTGCGCTCCAGGCCGCCGATCTCCGACTCCGGGCCGGACGAGAGCAGCGGGCGGTGGCGGCCGAGCAGCATGGTCTCGTACTCGACCAGGTCCGTCGGCTTCTGCATGGCGTTCTCGGCGTCCTTCCCCGGCTGGTCCTCCTGGCTGGCTCCATGCCTACCACACGGGGCCGAACCGCCCGCTCAGGTGTGCATCACGCACACTTTGTGTATCGCGCAAGTCATGTGTATCGTGCACACGCACTTTCTCTGCCCCCCGACGACACAGGAGTACGCGATGGGCGAACCCGAGTCCCCGGCCGCGCAGGCGGCCACCCCCGAGGCGCCCGCCGCGCGGTCCGGCGGGGGGATCGTGGCCGTGCTGGCCGTGGCGGGCATCGTCGCCGCGCTGATGCAGACGCTCGTGGTCCCGTTGATCGGGCGGCTGCCCGACATCCTGCACACCAGCGCGTCGAACGCCTCCTGGACGGTGACCGCCACGCTGCTCGCGGGCGCGGTCGCGATCCCGGCCGTCGGGCGGCTCGGCGACCTGTACGGCAAGCGGCGGCTGCTGCTGGTCAGCGTGGTCCCGCTGGTGGTGGGCTCGGTGGTGTGCGCGCTGGCGTCCTCGGTCGTCCCGATGATCATCGGACGCGGGCTCCAGGGCGTCGGCATGGGACTGATCCCGCTCGGCATCAGCGCGCTGCGGGACGTGCTGCCGCCCGAACGGCTCGGCGGCGCGATCGCGCTGATCAGCTCGTCCATGGGCATCGGCGGCGCGCTCGGCCTGCCGATCGCGGCGGCGGTCGCGGAGAACACCAGCTGGCGGGTGCTGTTCTGGGCGTCGGCCGCGCTCAGCGTCGTGATCGGCGTGCTGATCTGGCTGCTGGTCCCGGCGGCGCCCGTCCGCGCCGGGTCCGGGCGGTTCGACGTGGTCGGCGCGGTCGGGCTCGGCATCGGCGTGGTCTGCCTGCTGCTCGCCGTCTCCAAGGGCGCGGACTGGGGCTGGACGAGCGGGACCACGCTCGGCCTGTTCGCCGCCGCCGTGGTCGTCCTGCTCGCGTGGGGCGTGTTCGAGCTGCGCGTCACCGACCCGATGGTGGACCTGCGGACCACCGCGCGCCGCCAGGTGCTGCTGACGAACGTCGCGTCCATCCTGGTCGGGTGCGCGATGTACGCGCAGTCGCTCGTCCTGATGCAGCTGCTCCAGCTTCCGAAGGCGCTCGGCTACGGCCTCGGCCAGTCGATGTTCGCCGCCGGCCTGTGGATGGCCCCGGCCGGGCTGATGATGATGCTGGTCTCCCCGCTCGGCGCGAAGCTGTCGGCCGCGCGCGGCCCGAAGACCACGCTGTGCGCCGGGTCCCTGGTGATCGCGCTCGGCTACGGCGTCTCGCTCGCGCTGATCGGCTCGACCTGGGGCGTCCTGGTCGTCGCGCTGGTCATCAACGGCGGCGTCGGGCTCGCCTACGGCGCGATGCCCGCGCTGATCATGGGCGCGGTCCCGCGGTCCGAGACCGGCGCGGCCAACAGCTTCAACACGCTGATGCGGTCGCTCGGCACGTCCACGGGCGCGGCGCTGGTCGGGGTCATCCTGTCGCAGCTGACGGTCTCGGTCGCGGGGCACGTCATCCCGTCCGAGGACGGCTTCCGCACCGCCATGCTGCTCGGCTGCGGCGTCGCCCTCGTCGCCGCGCTCGTCACCCTCACCCTGCCGAGGCGCCGCCCCGCGGCGACCTCGCCGGCGACCGCCGCCACGGCCGGGGAGACCGCCGCGCCGACACGCCCCTGATCCGGGCAGGAGGTTTGATCGCGGTCCTCCTGCCTACAGTCGGGGAGTGGACATCGACGAGCTGTTGAAGCGCTACCCCTACCCCGACCGGACGCCGTGGCTGCGCGCGAACATGATCGCGACCCTGGACGGGGCCATCCAGTACAAGGGCGACACCGGAGCGATCGGCTACCCCGGCGACCACGCCCTGATGGCGGGTCTGCGGAGCCTGGCCGACGTCGTCGTGATGGGCGCGGGGACCGTCCGCGAGTACGACGCGTGGCCGGACGACGCGCCGCCCCTCGCCGTCGTCTCCCGCAGCCTCGACCTGGACTTCGACGGCGGGGTGTTCGAGGGCGGCCGGACGATCGTCGTCACCTGCGGGTCCGCCCCCGCCGACCGGCTGGAGCGGGCCCGCGAGCGCGCGGACGTGCTGCTCGCGGGCGAGACGTTCGCCGACATCGGCCCGGCGCTGGACGAGCTCGCCGCGCGCGGCCTCGGGCGCATGCTCTGCGAGGGCGGCCCGCGACTGCTCGCCCAGGTCGCGGCGGCCGGATGGCTGCACGAGCTGTGCCTGACGCTCAGCCCGATGGTCATCGCCGGGGACGCCTTCCGCGTGCTGAACGGCCCCGACCTCGACGAACCCCTCCGGCTGCGGCTGCTGCACGCCGTCCCGGACGGCGACTACCTGTTCACCAGGTACGCGGTGGAGTGACCGGCCACCACGCCGCGGTCACTCGACGTTGTGCCGGGTGTAGGCGGGCTCGCGCCAGCCGAGCACGGCCTCGGTCATCCGCACCGCGTCCACGGCCTGCCGGACCTCGTGCACCCGGACGATCCGCGCGCCGAGCATGATCGAGGCGACGGTGACGGCGAGCGTGCCCTCGACCCGCTCGCGCTGCGGCCGGTCCAGCGTCTCGCCGATGAAGTCCTTGTTGGAGATCGCCGCGAGCAGCGGGTAGCCGAGGTCGGCGATCTCCGGCAGCCGCCGCGTCAGCTCCAGCGAGTGCAGCGTGTTCTTGTTCAGGTCGTGGCCCGGGTCGATGATGATCCGGTCCGGCGCGACCCCGCGGTCCAGCGCCAGCTTGACCCGGTCGCGCAGGAAGTCGGCCACCTCCGCCGCGACGTCGCCGTACACCGGGCGGGGGTAGCGGGTGCGCGGCGCCGCGAGGCTGTGCGTGATGATCAGGCTCGAGCCCGTCTCGGCGACCACGTCGGCCAGCCGCGGGTCGTGCAGGCCGGTGACGTTGTTCAGCACGTCCGCGCCGCCCGCGAACGCCGCCCGCGCGACCTCCGGATGGTAGGTCTCGACGGAGATCACCGCGTCGGTGCGCGTCCGCGCGGCCTCGATCACCGGCAGCACGCGGTCGATCTCCTCCCGCGGCGACACCTCGGGGCCGGGCGCGAACGGGACGCCGCCGATGTCGAGCCAGTCCGCGCCCTCGTCCAGCGCCTTTTCGACCGCCGCGACGGCCTTGTCCAGGGCGAACGTCCGGCCCTTGTCGTGGAAGGAGTCGGGTGTCCGGTTGATGATGGCCATCACCGCGACCTGCCGGTCGAAGTCGAAGGAGCGGCGTCCGATCGTCCGCCGGGGGCAGACGAGCTCCGGTGCGTAGACCCGGTGCGGGACGTCTCCTGCCACGATGACCTGCCTTCTCCGGTGCTCCGGCACGCTGGACCGGCCGGCCTGGGGGCTGATCCGCTCAGCCTATCCGGGTCCGCCGCCAAGGCCCGCCGCGTTCCGGTGCCCCCTCCCGGGAACCGGACGCCCGGGTCAATTCCGGGCTCCGGTGGATCCCCTTTTGACAGCCGGTGACCGGATGCGGTCGAAGGGCGCGGATCAATTGCGTCGGACGGGCGTCCGGACGGCCGTACCGGGCCACTACCCAGCGGAGACGGGGCCCTTCAGGATGCGGAAGCCGTTTGTGCCGCCACTTGGGACCTCTGGGGAAATAGGGGACAGGCATGACGAGTGGGACCGTTTCTTGGCCGTGGTTTGGGACTAATCCCAAGCATTTCTCGGCAAGTGGCCCGTGCACACCATGATTGTTTGATCTCATAGTGAAGTCACATCACTACATAGAGTCATGGGTGAGTCAGGGAGGGCCTGATGGTCTGGGACTCGGGACCACCGGAGCGCAGGGGGACAGGCCGGGGCCGAAGGCGACCGGTCGTGCGCTACGCGGTCATGGCACGCGACGAGAGGTTCCGCCTGCTGAGAAGGAGGTTCGCCCGGCTGGCGCTGGCGATCGCCGGATCCTTCCTCGGCTGGTACTTCCTCTACGTCGCGCTTTCGGCGTTCGCGCGCGGGCTCATGGCGCGTCCGATCGCCGGCAACATCAACGTCGCCTTGGTCCTCGGGGTGCTGCAGTTCGTGTCCACGTTCGCCCTCGCCTGGTGTTACGCACGGTACGCGAGCGACTCGCTCGACCCGGTCGCGGCGGCCCTGCGGGACGAGGCCGACGCCCCGGCCGCGCTCCGCGCCGCGCCGTGGCGCTCGGCACTGGACCCGGGCGCCGACGACGACCCGGATCTCGCCGATGAGCGGCCGGAGCGGTCGAGCCGTGCAGAGCGGTCCGAGCGGTCAGGCCGGCCGGAACCGTTGGAGGCCGGACGCGGACCGGCGTCCGCGCCGGTGCCCCCGGACGGGACGCCGGAGAGCGGCCGGAACGTGCGTCTCAGCCGTCCGACGCGGGTGATCGAGCCGATGTCGGCCGAGCCGCTGCCGCGTTCGGCGATGCCGAGGCAGCCGGGGCCGCCGGACGGCCCGCCGGGTACGCAGCGGGACAGGGGTGTGCCGAAGCAGGTCAACGGCAGGCCGAGGCGGCCACGGGAGGAGCGGGGGCCGGAGGAGCAGGCGCTTCCGGTGGTTCGAGGCCGTCCGGACCGCGTCCCGGCTCCACCAGGTCCGAGCCCGGCCGACGGCGCTCCACCGGCCGCTCCCGCGCAGCCCGACATCGCGGCCGGCGACCAACCCGCGGCTCCGGAGCCCGCACCCGTCCCGGCTGCGGCATCGGCTGCGGACGCGGGTCCGGGTAGTGCGACCGGTGGTCCGGTGCACGCGGAGGCGGCGCAGCGTCCGGTCGACGCGGCCCGGTCCCAGGCCGGCACGGCTCAGCGACAGGTTGAGACGGCACAGCGCCAGGCCGAGGGCGCACAACAAGCCGAGCCGGCGCAGCGGCACCAAGCCGAGGCGGCGCAGCGGCAGGCCGGGGCGGTCCCCGGCCCTGTGGCCTCGAAGGACGACGGCTCGGACGCGTGGTCCGGAGCCTCGGTACGACCGGATCCAGGGTGGTTGCGATGATCGGACATGTCCTCGGCGGCGCGGCGGCGCTCGCCGCCTCCCCGCCCGTCCAGGACCCGGGGACCGCCAGCGGCAACGGCCGCACGGTGACGTTCGGGCTGTTCGTCTTCTTCATCGTGGTCACGCTCGGGATCACCGTGTGGGCGCGGCTCAACACCAAGAGCGCGGTCGACTACTACGCGGGCGGGCACGCGTTCTCCGGGCCGCAGAACGGCATCGCACTCGCGGGCGACTACATGTCGGCGGCGTCGTTCCTGGGCATCGCGGGCATCATCGCGCTGTCGGGCTACGACGGGTTCCTGTACTCGATCGGGTTCCTGGTCGCGTGGCTGCTGACCCTGCTGCTGGTCGAGCTGATGCGCAACGCGGGCCGGTTCACGATGGCGGACGTGCTGGTCTACCGGGCGCGCACCCAGTCGCCGGTGCGCACCGCCGCCGCCGTGTCGACCGTGACCGTCTCGGTGTTCTACCTGCTCGCGCAGATGGTCGGCGCGGGCGCCCTGGTCGCGCTGCTGCTCGGCATCCACCCCGGCGAGACGTTCCTCGGCATGTCGGCGGAGGCCGCCAAGACGTGGACGATCGTGGTGGTCGGCGCGCTGATGATCTTCTATGTGATGTTCGGCGGGATGAAGGCCACCACCTGGGTGCAGATCATCAAGGCGGTGCTGCTGATCGGCGGCGGCGTCGCGCTGACCGTCCTGGTGCTGGCCCGGTTCGGGTACAACCTGTCGGGGCTGCTGGGCTCGGCCGCCGAGTCGTCCGGCAAGGGCGCGGCGTTCCTGGAGCCGGGCCTGAAGTACGGCAAGGACGTGCCGGGCGACCCCTACCACACGCTGCTGAACAAGATCGACTTCATCAGCCTCGCGCTCGCGCTCGTGCTGGGCACCGCGGGCCTGCCGCACATCGTCACGCGGTTCTACACCGTCCCGGACGGCCGCGCGGCGCGCACCTCGGTGAACTGGGCGATCGGGCTCGTCGGCGCGTTCTACCTGATGACGCTCGCGCTCGGGTTCGGCGCGGCGGCGCTGGTCGGACGCAAGGCCATCATGGCGCAGGACCCGGCGGGCAACACCGCCGTCCCGCAGCTCGCCAAGGCGCTCGGCGACCACTTCGGCGGCCCGGTCGGCGGCGACCTGATGCTGGCGTTCATCGGCGCGGTCGCGTTCGCCACCATCCTCGCCGTGGTGTCGGGCCTGGTGCTGGCGTCCTCGACGTCGCTCGCGCACGACTACTTCGGGCACGTGCTGATGTTCGGCCGTCCGCGCGAGTCGCAGGAGGTCGGGGTCGCCCGGTTCGCGGCCTGCCTGATCGGCGTGCTGGCCATCGTGCTCGCGGTGATCGCGAAGAACATGAACGTGGCGTTCCTGGTCGCGCTCGCGTTCGCGATGGCCGCGGCGGCGAACCTGCCCGCGATCGTGCTCTCGCTGTTCTGGAAGCGGTTCAACTCGGCCGGGGTCGTCTCCGGGATCTACGGCGGACTGGTCAGCTCCCTGGTGCTGGTCTTCTTCTCGCCCGTCGTGTCCGGCAAGGTGGACCCCCTCACCGGGCAGAGCCTGTCGCTGTTCCCCAAGGGCGTGGACTTCCACTTCTTCCCCCTGGAGAACCCCGGCATCGTCTCCATCCCCTTCGGGTTCCTGTGCGCGGTCGTCGGCACGTACCTGGGCCGCGCGGACGCCGACAGCCGCCGCTATGACGAGCTGTCGTTCCGCTCGCTCACGGGCGCGGGCTCGGTCTAGCCGAGCGAGGACGAACGGAGGGGTTTCGCGGGCGGAGCATTCTGGGCGGAAGATCCGTGCGACACGGGCGGGGCGCGACAACGGCGCCCCGCCCGTTCGCGTTCGGGCACGCGGGCACGGGCGCGGGCACCGGTACGGACGCGGGCACCGGTACGGGCGCGCACTGGCGCGGTCGCGGACGCGGGCGAAGCAGTGATCACTTTCGTGAGGGGACTAACACCGCCGGAGGGCCGGTGGTTACCCGCGGGTACGGCAGGCTTGTCCGCATGAAGCCCAAGTCCCTGTTCGCCCTGGCCTGCTCGACCGGAGGCACCGTGCTCGCCACCGCCGCGCTGCTCGCGGGCTGCGGCGGTGACGGCGGATCGGCGACCGCGAAGGCCGCGCCGAGCGCGCGCTCCTACCAGGACACGGCCGAGATCGGACGGGTGCTGCGCGCCGCCGGCGCCACCGGGTGCAACGCCGACCCGACCCGCGTCGAGTGCCGGTACCAGGGCCGCTACGTCGCCGCGACCGTCCTCACGCCGAGCCTCGGCCTGACGATGGACACCGCGCTGCGGAGCTGGCGCAGCGGGGTCGGGCAGAGCGCGCTCGGCGAGAACGGGCCCTTCGCGATCCTCCGCGGCCCCAACTGGCTGCTGACCGGTCCCGGCGGGCTGGTCGACCGGGCGCGCGGCGACCTGGGCGGGCGCGCCTACCACTGCGACCGGCCGTACGGGAAGTGCTCCTGAGCCGGATGTCCCGGCGTGGGGCCGGATGTGCCGGAGCGCCGGGGCGGTCCCGGAGCGCCGTGGCAGAATGAGGGCCCGCAGCCGGTCGGCCGTCCGCCGCCCGGGCGGATCGGGTGCCGCCGAACGCGGCCGACGGCCGGGAGGAGGTGCGGTGCCGTGCCCCCTGACGGCCGCCGCCTCCGGAGTCCGGGCCGTCGCGGGACGACGCGTCCGGCCGTCCGCGCCGCCACCGCCCTCACCACGCTGACCCTCGTCGCGGCCGTCGCCGTCCCGATCGCGGTCGCGCCCCCGTCCGAGCCGGCCCCGCGCTCGGGCGAGCACTCCGGCGGACGCTCCGGCGCCGGCGTCCCGGCCTCGCGCACCGCCTCGTCCGCCTCCCGTGCCACCGCGTCCGCGCCGGGAACCGCCGGTCAGGCGGGCGCGCCGCTGCCCTTCCCCTGGGCGCCGGACGGCCCGGTGGACATGATCCGGTCGCGGGAGTGGCACCTGTCCGCGCTGCACGTGCCGAAGGCGTGGAAGCAGTCGCGCGGCAAGGGCGTCGTCGTGGCCGTCCTCGACACCGGTGTGGACAAGCGCCACCCCGACCTCACCGGACGCGTCATCTCCGGCCCCGACCTCACCGGCGGGACGCGCCGTCCCGGCAGCACCTACTGGGGGCTGCACGGCACGTCGATGGCCAGCATCATCGCCGGGCACGGCCACGGTCCCGGCGGGATCCGGGGCGTGATGGGCGTCGCGCCCGCCAGCCGGGTGATGTCGCTGCGCGTGACCTGGGAGAACGACGACCCGATGCGCAAGGACGAGGCGCTGGTCGGGCACGCCCGGAACGCCATCGCGCAGGGCATCCGGTACGCGGTCGACCATGGCGCGACGGTCATCAACATGTCACTCGGCGGCGGCAAGCAGTACTACGACGGCGACTCCTCCGAAGAGGACGCCATCCGGTACGCGCAGGGCAGGGGGGTCGTGCTCATCGCGTCCGCCGGCAACGACGGCGCGGGAGCGAACCGCAAGAACTTCCCGGCGGCCTATCCCGGCGTCATCGCGGTCGGCGCGCTCGACCGCGACATGCGCCAGTGGAAGGACAGCAACCGCCGCTCCTACGTCGCGGTCTGCGCGCCGGGTGTGGACATCGTCAGCGCGGACGCCGACAACGGCTACGTGGTCGGCACCGGCACGAGCCCGTCGTCCGCGATCGTCGCGGGGGTCGTGGCGCTGCTCCGGTCGCGGTACCCGTCCCTCAGCCCCGAGCAGGTGCGGCAGGCGCTGGTCGAGGGCTCGTCCGAGACGGTCCCGTCCGGCAACTGCCCCGGCGTGCTGGACGCGGCGCGCGCGATGACCGCCGCCGGACGCATCAGCAAGGAGCCGCCGACGCGGTCGACGCCGCCCGCCCGCACGAAGGACACGTCCGCCGGGGAGGGCTCGCGCCTCGAATCCGACTGGCTGTACCCGGCGATCCTCGGTGGCGGCGGCGCGCTGGTCGTCGTCGGCCTCTACCTGGGATGGCGGCAGCGGCGGCGTCCGGACGACGATTTCGGGCCCGAGCACGAGGCGATCCCGGTGTCTCCGCCCGCCCCTGTCCCGGCGCCGGTCCCCGCGCATCACGCGGAGGGGGACCTGCCCGAGGCTCCCGTGATGTCGTTCCGGACCGCTCCGCCGCCGCCCGCGTCCGCAGAGCCGCCCGTGCCGGCTGGGCCGACCGCGGCGGGCTCGTGGCCCGGGTCGTTCGGGCGTGCCGATTCACCCGAGTCGCAGGAGTCGCCCGAGCGGTCTGGGCGGTTCGCGTCGGGCGAGCCTCCCGTTCCCGCCGGGCCGCCCGCGTCTTCCGGGCCGCTGAGTGCACCGACGTTCGACCACGAGGTTTCCGACCATCGGGCCGCACCCGATGCGCAGACGACCGAAGGGCGGTCCGTCGCGGACGCACCCCGCGGCGAGTCTCCCCCCGCGGAGTCCGAGGCGGCGGTTCCGGACGTCCGCTCGACGTTCGACCCGCTGGGCGACCCCTTGCGGGGGCCGGGGTCGGTCCAGGGCGCCGGGCCGCTGGGCGAGCAGGACGCGCGTCCCGCCGGGGACGAGCCCGGACTCAGCGACGAGGAGTGGGAGCTGTTCCGGCGGAACGTGCTCGCCGACGCCGTCCCGCCCGTCCGGCCGCCGATGCCGCCGTTGGAGGACCTCCAGACCGGGGCCGTCCCGGACGCCCCGCCGCCCGGCCTCGCGGACGGCAACGGGAACGGCGACGGTCCGCTCCCGACCCCGCCCGACGACGCGATCGGCCGTCCGCGCCGCCGCCGTCCCCTGATCGCGGACGACGACGAGTACCGTCCCCCCTGGTGGTGATCCCGGTACCGCGCCGGGCGTAGCCGCGAAGCCGCCGCTCGTACGACGACACGCCCCGGACCCTCCACGGAGCATCGGTTCATCCGCACAGAGGAGGAGTCCGATGCACACGCTGACGATCGTCGCCGCGCAGCCCGGCTGGCACGACCACGGGGGTCCCGGCTGGTGGGTGGTCTTCCCGATCACCTTCGGGCTGCTGTGGCTGGGCCTGCTCGGCTTCGTCGGGTCCCGGGTGGTGAAGTGGCGCGGACGCGGCCCGTGGGGACCCCCGGCGGGCGGCCCGCACCCGCGGGCCCAGCGTCCCGAGGACCTGCTCGCCGAGCGCTTCGCCCGCGGCGAGGTGGACGAGGAGGAGTTCCACACCCGGATGTCCGCGCTCCGCGCCGAGCGCGAGTAGGACGTTTAGCCCGATCAGGGGAGGCCGCGGGGGCCGGGGCGGCGGTCAGTCGGCTCCGGCCTCGCGGAAGATGCGCTCGACGCCCTCGGGGTCCATCATCGCGGGGGAGTGCGCCGCGGCGTCGGCGAAGCGGGTGAGCAGCCGGGCGAACTCGACCTTCTCGCGGTCGGTCCAGCCGCTCATCAGCTCGTCGAAGTAGGCGCGGCGGAACCGCTCGGCGACCTGCCGCAGCCGCCGGCCCGCGTCGGTCAGGCCGAGGTTGGCGCGGCGCGCGTCCACCGGCGACGGACGGCGCGAGACGAACCCGGCGTCGATCGCGTGCCCGACCAGGCGGCTGGCGGTGGACGGGTCGATCTCCAGCCGCTCGGCGACCGCGCCGACCGTGACCTCCGGGCCGTCCGCGCACTCGGCGAGGGCGGCGACGGCGTGCACGACCATCAGGTTGGACAGCTGCAGCGGCCGTCCGCCCGGGCCCGCCGAGGTCTGCGCCCGGATCTTCTTCATCAGGTCCGGACGGGCCCACACCCGGCGCAGGTGGAACAGCGCCAGCGCGATGTCGGAGAGCGGGGCGTCCGCTTCGGCATCGGGAACCGAGGGCTTCTCCGTCGTCATGCTCGTCCCTCCGTTCGCGTGGCGGCGAGGTGTCCGTGCGCGGCGCACGGATGCACAATGCATATTTTACCGCCTGCGGTCCGGCCCCCACCCGCACCCCGTCCCGGCCGCGGAACAGGGTGGACGCGGCCCCGCGGGCACACGCCGGAGACGTGGGCGCGAGGGCCGTCGGCGGGACGCCGCAGGGGCGATGCGGGGGCGGCGGGGAGGGTGGCCGTTCCGCGCGAACGGCCGGAGAATGTCCGCCGGGACGCGTAGAGTGGCCTCGGCCGAACCCGGACGACCCGGGATCAGTGACCACCAAAGGGGACTCCATGCCGGCGGCGGACGACCTCCCGGCGACGGTCCCCAACAGGACGGCAGCATGAACGATGGCTCACCCCTGCCCCCGATGAACGAGGGCCCGGAGAACCAGGGCCCGGAAGACGCCGACGCCGCCTTCCCGGCCGACCACCTGTCCGAGCGCGACCGCCAGATCCTCGCCTTCGAGCGTCAGTGGTGGAAGTACGCCGGCGCCAAGGAGCAGGCCATCCGCGAGACGTTCGACATGTCGGCGACGCGGTACTACCAGCTCCTCAACCTCCTGATCGACCGGCCCGAGGCGCTGCGGCACGACCCCATGCTGGTCAAGCGCCTCCAGCGGATGCGCACCCAGCGGCAGCGGCAGCGCGCCGCGCGCCGCCTCGGCATCCGCCCCTAGCGTGGCCGACACTGGTCACGTGCACACTTCCTCCTCCCCACACACCAGCCCGGAGGGCGAGGACGCCCTCGCCGCCCTGCGCGACGACCCCGCCGGGGCGGTCCTCGGCTTCGACTTCGACGGAACCCTCGCGCCGATCGTGGCCGACCCGGCGGCGGCGCGCGCGCATCCCCGCGCCGCCGCCGCCCTCGCCGCGCTGGCCCCGCGGGTGCGGTCCCTGG
>NZ_QURH01001017.1 GCF_003428695.1 Actinomadura logoneensis | reverse complement strand
CGGCCCGCGTCCTCGGGGGACGCGGGCCGGAACTCGGTAAACCTGGGTGTCGCTCGGTGGGCGGGAGGACGGGTTACCAGTCGCCTCCGCCGCCCCAGTCGCCGCCACCGCCGAAGTCGCCGGAGCCGAAGTCCCAGCCTCCGCCGGCGTCGCCGGAGTCGCCGCCGAAGCCGCCGAACCCTCCGTCGCCGCCGCCACCGCCGATCATGTCGTGGTGACCGCCCCAGCCGCCGCCCATCATCGAGCCGAGCATGGTGCCGATCATCATCCCGGACAGCAGGTCCATGCCGCCGTAGGACTGGTAGTAGCCGCCCGCGTAGGGCGCGTAGGCCGGGCCCGCGTCCCAGTAGGGACGGCGGCCGTCGCCGTAGGGCACCATGCGGACGTCGGGCTGCCCGCCGGCCAGCACCGCCTGGGCGTCCGCCGCGCAGGCCGGGACCGAGCGCGGCGCGCCGCCGGCCGGAGCCCACATGACGTCCTGGACGGACGGGCCGTGCTGCGGGTTGAAGAAGCAGGGCGCGCGCCGCTCGGGCACGGGCTCGCCGTTCAGCCGGGCGCGGCAGGCGGTCATGTGGTAGCGGCCGTCCTCCAGCGCGGTCGTGACGGCCTGCATGTCCTCGGGACGGGCGGCCCGCTCGGTGGCGGTCTTCGCCGCGTCGTAGGAGTTCATCGCCTGCTCGTACTCGGACTTCGCCGCGGCGTCCAGGCTCGGGTCCATGACGTTCAGGTCCAGGGCGGCGATGTCCTCACCGAGCCTGGTCACGTCCTCCTCGACCCCGCGCTTGAGGTCGGCCATCTCGCGCTCCCGGCGCGTCCGGCGGCGCTTGCGCACCACCACGAACGCCGCGATCGCGCCGGCGACGACCAGCACCAGGACGCCCAGCAGCACGAAGGCGCCGACCATCCCGGACTTCTCCTTGTCGGCCGCCTTCTTCTCGGCACGGTCGGAGAAGTCGATCACCCGCTGCTTCAGCGGCTCACCGGACACCTCCGCCACCAGCTTGTTGGCGTCCTTCGGGGAGAGGTAGGAGCCCTTCTTGGTCAGGGCCAGCATGTGCTTGCCGTCCGCCGCGATGGCGACGTAGACCTTGCCCTTGTCCACCCGGGTGGCGACGGCCCGCAGCGCCGCCACCGTCCCCGACTGCGAGTTGTTGCCGTCGGTGACGACGACGCGGATGTCCGCCTTGGAGTTCTTGTTGAGAGCCGCGTTCATCTCGGCCACGTCCGAGGACGGGACCTGAGACGCGACGCTGCTGTCCACGTACACGCGCGAGCTCATCAGGCCCTTGGCGATCTGACTCGGAGAGTCGTCCGCCCGGGCCCCCGTCCCCCACAGACTCACCAGCAGGACGGTCAGTACGGCGACTCCCGCCGCGAGAACACCACGCCTGGCCGTGCGCCGTGGCCTGTTTTCGGATCTCATGATTCTCAGTGTGCCTCCTTGCTGGATAAGACGAGCTCAGCCCCATGGACGTTCCGCCCCGCCCCCCGACTCCCCATGAATCGCTGAGACCTTCGTCACACTCGCGCCATTCAACCCTCAAACCGGCCCCGACATGTACCGATGAGCGAATCCGCCCCGATTCTCGTCCGACCGTGCCCGAACGCTCGCGGCGCGTAGGCGAGAAAAGCCGCACACGTGGGCCATGACGCCTCATATGGCCACAGAAGCGCCGTGACGGCAATCCGGCAGCCCTGACCGTGCGACGGGGCCAAGGCCGTCCTGAGAGCACCAGGGCGAAGCGGAGGCGTGGCCCAGCCCGGCCCCCCACCGGCGGAAGCAGACGAGGTGTGCGGCGAACCGGTTCGCCGCACACCTCGGACGGGAGGTGACCGGAGGTCAGGAGTCCTTGATCTCGCAGATGACGGCGCCGCTGGAGACGGTTTGACCGACGGCCGCGGAGAGCCCGGTGACGGTTCCGGCCTTGTGCGCGGTGAGCGGCTGCTCCATCTTCATGGCCTCCAGCACGACCACCGTGTCGCCCGCGGCGACGGTCGCGCCGTCCTCGGCGACGATCTTGACGATGGTGCCCTGCATGGGCGAGACCAGGGCGTCGCCGGACGCCTGCGCGGCGGCTCCGGACTTCTTGCCCCCGCGGCGGCGCGCCGGACCGGCCTTGGCGGCGGCGGGCGCGGCCGACACGCCCAGCGCGGACGGCAGCGTGACCTCGATGCGCTTGCCGCCGACCTCGACGGTGACGGTCTCCCGCGTCGGGGCGTCCTCGTCGTCCGCGGCGGCGGGGCCGGCGAACGGCGCGATGTCGTTGTCGAACTCGGTCTCGATCCACCGGGTGTGGACGGAGAAGGGCGTCCCGTCCTCGGCGGGGACGAACGCCGGGTCGTCCAGGACGCGGCGGTGGAACGGCAGGACGGTCGGCATGCCGTCCACGACGAACTCGTCCAGCGCCCGGCGCGCCCGCTCGACCGCCTGCCGGCGCGTCGCGCCGCTCACGACCAGCTTCGCGATCAGCGAGTCGAACTGCTGCGGGACGGTCTGCCCCTTGACGTACCCGGAGTCGAGCCGGACGCCCGGCCCGGACGGCGGCTGCCAGTCGGTGAGCGTCCCGACGGCGGGCAGGAAGCCGCGTCCGGCGTCCTCCGCGTTGATCCGGAACTCGATGGAGTGGCCGCGCAGCTCAGGGTCGCCGTAGCCGAGCTCCTCGCCGGCCGCGATGCGGAACATCTCGCGGACGAGGTCGATCCCGGCGACCTCCTCGGTGACCGGGTGCTCCACCTGCAGGCGGGTGTTGACCTCGAGGAACGAGATCGTGCCGTCCTGCCCGACGAGGAACTCGCAGGTGCCCGCGCCCACGTACCCCGCCTCGCGCAGGATCGCCTTGGACGACTTGTAGAGCAGGTCCACCTGCTCGTCGGACAGGTAGGGGGCCGGGGCCTCCTCGACGAGCTTCTGGTGGCGGCGCTGCAGCGAGCAGTCGCGGGTGGACACCACGACCACGTTGCCGTGCTTGTCCGCCAGGCACTGCGTCTCGACGTGCCGGGGCCTGTCGAGGTAGCGCTCGACGAAGCACTCGCCGCGGCCGAACGCGGCGACCGCCTCGCGGACGGCCGACTCGTACAGCTCGGCGACCTCGCCCAGCTCGCGGGCCACCTTCAGGCCGCGCCCGCCGCCGCCGAACGCGGCCTTGATCGCGATCGGCAGGCCGTGCTCCTCGGCGAACGCGACGACCTCGTCCGCGCCGGACACCGGGTCCTTGGTGCCCGCGACCAGCGGCGCGCCCACCTTCTGCGCGATGTGCCGGGCCTGCACCTTGTCGCCGAGCGCCGTGATCGCCGCCGGGGGCGGGCCGATCCAGGTCAGCCCGGCGTTCTCGACCGCGGCGGCGAAGTCGGCGTTCTCGGCCAGGAAGCCGTATCCGGGGTGGACGGCGTCCGCCCCGCTGTCGGCGGCGACGCGCAGCAGCTTCTCGATGTCCAGGTAGGACTCGGCGGCGGTGGTGCCGCCCAGGGTGTACGCCTCGTCCGCCACCCGAACGTGCAGGGCGTCCAAGTCCGGCTCGGCGTACACCGCGACACTGGTCAACCCGGCGTCACGGCAAGCACGGGCAATACGGACCGCGATCTCCCCGCGGTTGGCGATCAGGACCTTGCGCACGTGGGTCTCCTCCCTCGACTCGCACGCGCAGTCTAGATAAGTGTCCCGGGCCCGCCGACGGTAAGCCCCTCCTTATGCTCGCGAACCGGGACGATTCGCCTCCCGCGCGGTGCCAGGAGGGCGACAGCGCGCCCGTCCCGATGTCGAGCGGGACCGCGACGAGTGGATCAGTCGAGTCTCACGCATTTCCCCAGGTGAGGGCTACCTGCCAGGCTTCACGGACGGCCAGAGGGTCCGTTTGTCAGAGGCTGCCGTGAGACCGGGGAGCGGCGCGGCGCCGAAGCGCCCGTCTTGCTGACCGCAATCTGCGAGACAGCGGCGACGGCGGGACCGGATCGGCATGCCGAAGCCCCCGGCCGGATGGTCGGCCGGGGGCTTCGGAGAGTGGCGCGGGTCGGTTCTCGCGGTGCGCGGATCAGTTCTCGCGCTTGTAGCGGCGGTTGAACTTCTCGACGGCGCCGGTGGAGTCGACCAGACGGCTGCGGCCCGTGTAGAACGGGTGGCTCGCCGCCGAGACGTCGACGTCCACCACCGGGTAGGTGTTGCCGTCCTCCCAGGTCACCGTCTGGGTAGACGTGGCCGTGGAGCGCGTCAGGAACGCGAAGTCGGCGCCGCGGTCGCGGAACACGACCGGCCGGTACTCGGGGTGGATGCTCTGCTTCATGGTCGCCTCCAGGGTGGACGGGTGGTCATCGGCCGCGGTGCTCCGGGCGGTTCGCCCCGCCCGCATCGCGGACGCCCCGTACAACCAGACGGGAACGGTTTTCATTCCGTCCGCCCGAATCGGGTCTCCCGGGAGGCTGATCAAGCGGTGTATCTTCTGCGGGGATCCGCGGAGTTTCGCAGGGAGAAGCATGGTTCGGCACTGGTCGCGGGCGGTGTTGCTGGCCGCGCTGGCGGTCTGCGTCGTGGTGCCGTCCTCGGCGCGGCCCAGCCGCCCGTCCGTGGACGCCGACACGACCCGGCAGCTCACCGTCGCCGCCGGGGCCCTGCTGGACTTCCGCTCCCAGACCCTGGTGGAACGCCGTCGGCACGACCGCCGGCCCCCGACCGAGGTGCTCGGCGTCAAGATCGCGCCGGACCTCGCCGAGAACCAGGAACGCGCCGTCCGGGAGCTGACGAACCGCAACCGCGCGCCCGTCCCCGGCGGTCCCGCGTACGTCGAGGCGAAGACCCGGCTGTCCGCCGACCGCGCCGTCCGGCACGGCGACCGCATCACCCTGGACGTGACCGAGCACACCGACCTCAGCTACGGGAACGGGCGGATCGAGCAGTCGGTCCGCCGCCGCTTCGAGTTCGAGCGGCGGGGCGGGCAGCTCGTCCTGGTGGGGGAGCGGGTCACCGACCCGGGGGCGCGCCCGGTGAACGACCCGGACCCGACGGACGAGCCGTCCCCGCAGCAGCCGAGCCCGACGCCCGAGCCGTCCGAGCCGTCCGCGCCCGCCCCGGCCACGCCGGAGCCGTCCCCGTCCCCGACGGGGCCGACGCCGAGCCCGACGCCGTCGAGCCCGTCCGCCACGCCGACCACGCCGACCAGCCCGGCGACGCCGTCCGCGCCCGTGTCGCCGACGTCCACGCCGCCGCCCGTCCCGGTCCCCGTGGTCCCGCCGATCACCCTGACGCCGCCGTCCTTCTGACCGCCCGGCCCGGCCCTTTCGCCAGGTCGGGACGGGGGTCAAGGGATGGGTCAGAATGCGATGGGCGAACACGCCGGAAATCGTGTTCATGGCCGGATCCGGCCAGGCCAAGCCAACCGGAATGGGGGCCAAACGGTGCGGGAAGACCGTTGTGCGTCTGGCTTCCGGTGATCGGTGGGGCGTAGGCTGCGGGCATATTCTTCGGGGCCCGGAGAACGCGCCACGGCGAGGCGGCGACCGTCCGACGTGGCCCAGCGATCGCAAGCAGCGACGAAAGGGTCGAAGCATGAGCGGTGACAAGCGCGGCGCCAGCATCGGGGCACTCGAAGACCTGTCCCGGATGTTCAGCAAGCACTCCCGGAACCTGGACGCGCTCATCAAGGACCTCAACGGCCGCACCGTCAGCAGCACCGAGGTGTGGTGGGGGCCCGGCGCGGACCGGTTCCGCAGCGCGTGGGCCGAGGCCAAGACGGCCTTCGACAAGATGGCGCTCGCCCTCGAGGAGGGCAGCCAGGACATCAAGCGCTCGCAGCAGAACATCGAGGCCGCCACCCGCTGATCGCGGCCCCCTGGACCGCGGGTCCCGGCCCATCCCCCCGAGGCCGGGACCCGCACCCGCCACACCCCGCACCCGCCCGTTCCGCGAGACATGCCGGACATCCGTCACGACACGGAGTCACGTTCCGGGAACGGGCCGTCGCGCGCGCCGCCTCGCGTGCGAAAGTCGAGCACGGGACGACGGAGGGTGACGATGAGCGGACCTGACGCGCTGGAGCTGCGGATGCTCCTCGGCCGGGTGCAGAGCCTGTCGGACGAGCACTGGCGGCTGCTGTCCGGGCCGCGCCAGGCCATGGCCGACCACGCGTGGGTGGGCGGCGCGTCCGCCGCGGGCTTCGCGGCCCGCCTGGAGGACGCCGAACGCCGCCTGCAGGCCCAGCTCGCCCGGGCCGTCCAACTGCTCCGCGACAAGTCGAACATGCCGGCCTTCTGATGGGCGACGCCTGGCTCAGCCCCGACACCTGCGGCGTGAAGCTGGCCGAGTTCGAGCAGATGACCCGCCAGATGACCCGCGCCGCGCCCGCCCTCGCCACCCTCGCCGACCAGCTCTGGCAGACCCTGAACGCCGCCGGCGTCTCCACCGCCCCCGCCCTGGAGATCCGCCGCCTGGCCGCCTGGGCCACCGACGCCGCGTCCGACCTGCGCCGCCGCAACCTGCTCGCGCACGACATGGACCGCCAGCCCGGCGCCCTCAGGTTCTGCGGCCTGGACGGCACCTACCTGACCCTTCCCGACCGCTTCACCGACCAGGTCGCCCAGTACGAGGGCATCCGGGTCGCCGACGTCCTCCGCCGGGCCGCCGCCGGAGACCGCTCCGCCTGGGACGAGCTGAACCGCATCCGTCCCGAGGACGTCACCCCCGCCTTCGCGAAGGCGCTGATGGCCTCCCTCGGTCCCGGCGGCCTGGTCTCCATCCCCGTCGCCCTGGCCAAGCAACTCGCCGGCGACATGAACCTGGAACCCGCCGACGGCAGCCTCCACCACGTCGGCGACGGCAAGATCAACGCCGACGCCGCCAACGCCCGCACCGCCCTCGCCACCCTGGCCCGAGCGCTGTCCTACACGACCGACCCGCAGAGCAAGGGCTACCTGGGCGACCAGTTCCTCACCCAACTCCGCGACACCGGCCGCGCCCACTTCCCGCCGCAGGCCCCTCCCGGCAACCAGGTGGACGGCTACCAGGCCGTTTCGAGCGTCCTGGGCGCGAGCGGAGACGCCAGATTCTCCCCGGCCTTCTTCCGCGTCGTCGGCCACGACATGATCGCCTACGACCGTCAGCAGCGGAAGAACTCCCCGAACGTCGTCACCGACCTGAGCGGCTACTTCCACCTGGGCAACGCCCTGGACGCCGGAACCACCAAGGTCGTCCGCGAGGAGGGCGGTCTCCTGGGCCGCAAGAACGGCCCGCCGCCGCAACGCGAGATCCTCTCCCCGCTCCTGCGAACCGCCGCCCACTCCGGCCGGGACGCCGCCCAGTCCCTCATCAGCGGATGGCACGGCCCGTTCTCCCCCAAAGACGCCACCATCACGAAGGACTCCGATCTCTACTACCTCGTCCACGACCTCCGCGGGGACTGGGGCAGAACCGACCACGGCAAGTCCCTCGGCGAAGCCCTCCGCACAGCCGCCACCGGCCAGGACGAGGTCTCCACCACCCTCGCCCTCCAAGCCGCCAAGGCACTCGCTGACACCGCTCGGTCCTACTTCACGCCCGAGGTCGGCAAGAACGAGATGCGCGTCAACGGCGATGCCGTTTCGGACCTCTCCGCGCTGCGTCCGGCCATGGCGGATGTCCTGGCCAGTCATATGGACGAACTGCATTCCGTCTACCGGGAGTTCCACTACACGACCGAACCCAGCAAATCCGGCCTGGGGAACGGCGACCTGGATTACGCGCTCCTGGACATCTGCCGCGACGCCGCCGCGTACGACACCCTTCTCAAAGCCCAGATCGTCCACGCGCGGCTCGCGGTGGACGGCGCCGTCGCCAAGGGCGGCGACCTGACCCGGAACCTGGAGGACATCCTTCCCAGCGAGGGCTGGATGTTCGGCCGCCTTGTGGAGGCCCGCACCCGAAGCGTCCAGGCGGAGAAAGCACGCCTCGACCAGGTCAACGCGGAGCTGGCCCAGCGCGTGAACCAACTGGTCGGCCTCATTCCCGTCGCCTCCCTCTACAGCAAGGCCGCCGCGGTCCCTGGCGCGGAAGCCGCCGGCGCCAAGGTCACCGGCCGCCTCACGGGCGTCCTGGAGAACTGGATCACCCAACGCCTGGCCGAGAAACCGGACCCGACCCTCCTGACCCCGAAGAGCAACACCGAAGCCGTCCAACGCCTCTTCACCCAAATGATCGCCTCCTCCATGGCAGAGCATGGTCGTTTTGGAGGAAATGATTTGCGTGGTAAATCCTTTGCGAACCGTGGGGATCGGCCAGAAATGAAATCTTTGGAATCGCTTGGCAGGGAAGACCTCTCTGCCTTCCTGCGGTGGGCCGCGGTTCATGCTCGGCTGGACTCGGCTGACAGGGTGATGCAGTCAACGCTGGAGCAGGGGCAGAAAGAAGTGGCGAGTCATTTCGGTAACGAAGGCGGAGAGCATTTGCCGCCTAGTTTCACGAGTTGAGACGATGAAGATCGCCTCTCTTGCAATTGCTGCGGTGATGCTTCTTCCGTCTTCGTGTGCGAACGCTGGCGACTCCAATCGAGATTTCCCGGCCGTTCTCCCTTCCATAATCGATAGCGGCCCCTATATTTGCGACTTGGTGCCGGAGAAGGCGCTCCGACAGGTGGTGGGAGTCCCAGGGACTCCCTTGCGAACGTCTTGGGATGGGCGGCAGGTCAACAACGGCCTGTGTCTGGGTTTCACTCCTAGCGGTGAAGCCCCGGTGGGAATAACTTGGTCCTTCGATCGCGCCGATCACGCAGTTACCACTCAGCGCATGAACTGGAGAGAACGCTCTCCGCTTCCACTGCCGAAGGAACTGGGTTCCGGGTTTACTGTAATCGACCCAAGTGGTGGGGTGGCTGGCAGGAAAAATCTCGTTGTCGCTGCTTTTGCTTGTGGGGTACGACGTCCATGGATCAGTATTGATTTTGCGCCGGTTGTTCGGGGGCGGGATGCGGTGGCGGACATGATCGCGTTCATGCGGATTGCGGAGAGGCGGTTCGGGGAGATCCATGGGTGTACGCCGCGTCCGAGGTGAGGCGGGGTCGGAGAGGGGAGGTCCGGTGGGGAAGAAGTCGTGGGGTGAGCTGAGCTCGCGGCAGCGGCGGATGATCGTGGGGTCGGCGGTGGTGCAGTGGGGGCTGGCGATCGCGACGCTGCTGGATCTGCGGCGGCGGGACGATGACGAGGTGCGGGGTTCCAAGCGGTTGTGGCGGACGGCGGCGTTCGTGAACTTCGTCGGGCCTCTGGCGTACTTCCTGTTCGGGCGGAAGAAGCGCGGCTGAGGAACGGGGTTGCATCTCCGGTTACTGGAGGCCCCAGGGTTGGGGCATGGCAGAGGAACTGGTCTTCTCGATCGGGGAGTTGGCGCGGCGCACCGGGTTGTCGGTGAAGACCGTGCGGTTCTACTCGGATGAGGGGCTGGTGCCCCCTGCCCGGCGTACTGACGCCGGTCACCGGCTGTACGACGTGCGCGCGCTGGCGAAGGTGGAGCTGGTGCGGACGCTGCGGGATCTCGGCGTGGACCTGGCGACCGTCCGGCGGTTGCTGGAGCGGGGCGTCACGTTGCCGGAGATCGCGGCGGTGCACGCCGAGGCGCTGGACGCGCAGATCCGGACGTTGCGGTTGCGGCGCGCGGTCCTGCGGGCGGTGGCGAGACGAGGATCCGACCCTGAGGAGTTGAAGATCATGCATGACCTGGCGCGGTCGTCCGCCGAGGAGCGGAACGCGATCATCCACGAGTTCATCGACGCGACGTTCCGGGGGCTCGACGGGAACCCGGCGTTCGTCGCGATGATGCGGAGCGCGATGCCGGAGCTGCCGGACGACCCCGAGCCCGAGCAGGTCGAGGCGTGGATCGAGCTGGCCGACCTGGTCCGGGACGAGGACTTCCGGGCGTCCGTGCGGAGGATGGCGGAGCTGCAGGCGGAGAACGACGAGACCGAGCTGCACCAGGAGCTGACGCGGGTGGTCGCCGAGAAGGTCGGCGCGGCGCTCGCGGCAGGGATCGCCCCCGGGTCGCCGGAGGCCGCGCCGGTGGTGGACGGCCTGCTCGCGCGCTACGCCGAGACGTTCGGCGCGGAGGATTCGCCCGAGTACAGGAGGAGCGTCATGCGGCGGCTGGAGGTGGCGGACGACCCGCGGGCCGCGCGGTACTGGGCGCTGCTCGGGAAGATCAACGGGTGGCCGGAGCAGCCGGACATGGCGCCGGTGATGGACTGGTTCACGGCCGCGCTGCGGGCTCGGCTGGACGGTTGAGTTCGGAGCGGACGAGTTCCAGCAGCCGACCCATCCAGTTGCGGCCTCCGCGGGGTCCCCGGTCGGTCCAGAAGGGGGACTCGGAGTAGCCCTGGTAGCTGAGGGGGGCGTCCCCGGTGGCCAGCAGGATCGCGGCCATCGGGGGGTGCTGGGCGAACTTGGCGCGCAGGATGTCGGTCATGACGGCGAGGCGGCGGGCGGGCCAGTCGGGCTGCAGCGGGCGGGAGCCGCCGAGTTCCTGCGCCTCGTGGGCCGTCTCCGCGTCGCGGACCCGGTCGTGGTCGTCGGGGGCGGCCACGGCCTGGGCCCAGTAGGCGTGCAGGGCCGTCCGGTAGGTCTGGCCGCGGTAGGTGAGCGGGGACGGGAACTCGTTGCGCAGCACGGCGTCGTCGAGGACGTCGCCGGACGGCCCGCCGCGTTCGTTCAGGATGACCGCGGGTGTGGGGGCCGGGTCGTCCGCGTGCCGCAGGGCGATCTTCGCGCGGTAGGTCTCCTCGCCCCGGTCGCCCGCGTCGAAATACTCCTTGACCTGGAGGTACATCTCCTCGGTGGCGATCGGGCCGTCGCCGCAGACGGGCTGCCCCGGGTCGGTGGCGAGCCTGCGCAGGGGAATGTCCTGGAGGTCCATGTCGCCGAGGAGGAAGACGCGTTCGTGCGCCGGGACGGCGAGGTAGGCGTTCCGGACGAGCCGCCGGTTGGCCTCGGTCGGCTCGCGCCGCCAGCGGCGGATGGCGTCGTGGCAGCGGTCGGCCGTCGTCGGGCGGTCGTTCAGCTCCGCGATCCTGTCCAGGACCTCGGCGACGAACCCGTCGGCGGTGAGCGGCTCCGGGTACCGCGCCGACCAGCGCGGACGCTCCGGCTCGGTGGCCGGCGCGGACCGTTCGGGGTCGTGGAGCAGGACGCGCCCGTCCGCGAGGCGGCGGCGCAGGCCCTCGACGTCCGTGCCGTCGAGGCCCGTGCCGTCGCAGCCGATGAGGCCGTCGGCGAAGACGAACAGGTCATCGACGTGGGGGCGGGTGGCGGAGCGGCGCGTCACCCAGACGTGGCACCAGACGCCGGGCACCGTCTCGCCGGCGACGACGCGGCGGGTCGGGCCTCTCCAGAACATGCCCGCACCCTAGTGGCCGGTTTCGGCAAGGGCGGTGCGGACGTTCCGGGGAGAAGATCGGGGGCGGAGCCCGGGCGCCGGGTGCGGAGGTGAGGTTCGCGTGCGGATCACCAACGAGCGCGTGCTGGAGGTGTTCGACGCCATCGCGGGGCGGTACGACCGGCAGATGGCGACCTGCGAGCGGTGGCTGTTCCCGGGCAGCCGGGCGTGGGTGACCCGGCGCGCGGCCGGACGGGTCGTGGAGATCGCGGTCGGGACGGGCCTGAACCTGCCGCTCTACCCGGACGAGGTCGTGTCCGTCGTCGGGATCGACCTGTCGGAGGCGATGCTGGCGGTCGCGCGGGAGCGGGTGCGGGACGAGAAGCTCGGCGACCGGGTCGAGCTGCGGCGCGGGGACGTCCAGCGCGCCGGCCTGCCGGACGGGTGCGCGGACACGGTCGTCTCCACGTTCACGCTCTGCTCGATCCCGGACGCGGACGCGGCCGTGGGGGAGGCGTACCGGATGCTGCGTCCGGGCGGACGGTTCGTCCTCGCCGAGCACGGGCCGTCATCGAACCTCGTCGTCCGGACGCTGATGCGCGCGGTGGAGCCGCTGGTCGTCCGGTTCTCGGCGGACCACCTGACGCGCGATCCGCGGCCGATGCTGCGCCGAGCCGGTTTCCGGGTCGAGCAGGTCGAGCGGGGACGGCTCGGGGTGAGCTTCCGGATCCTGGCCGTCCGCCCTGAATGACGGGGGCGGCCCGGCGGGTCTTCCTGGGCGGGCAGGCGGTGTCGCTGCTCGGGGACGGGCTGGCGGTGCTGGCCGTCCCGCTGCTGGTGCTGCGGCTGACGCGCGATCCGCTGGCGGCCGGGTTGGCGGCGGCGCCGCGCGGCATCGGGTACCTGGTCGTCGGCGTCCCGGCGGGGGCGCTGGTCGACCGGTGGAACGCCTGGAACGTCCTGGTGGTGGCGGATGTCGTCCGCGCCGGCGTGTTCGTGGCCCTGCCCGTCATGACGTGGACGGGCGCGGCGTCGTTGTCCGTGGTCCTGGCGTCGGCCGTCGTCGCGGGCATCGCGACGGTGTTCTTCGACGCGGCGCTCGGAGCGTCCCTGAAGGATCTGTTCGCCAACGAGGGCCTGCTGCGCGCGAACGCGGTCATGGAGACGGCGGCCCAGCTCGCCGCCGTCGCGGGTCCGGCGGCTGTCGCGTTGGTCGCGGCGACGGCGGGCATCGGGACGGCGCTGCTGTTCGACGCCGGGACCTTCCTCGTTTCGTGCGCGTCCCTCCTGGCCGTCTCCCGCGCCAGGCCGTCCCCGCGCGCACGAGGCGGTTCCGGTTCTCTGCGACGGGTCGGGCGCGACTTCGCCGATGGGGTGCGGTTTCTGGTCGGGTGCCGTCCGCTGTTGGCGGTGACGGTGGTGCAGGTGGCCGTGAACCTGTGCCTCGCCGTTGACACGCTGATCGTCTACCTCGGCCGGGTGACGCTCGGCCTTCCCACGCGCGCGGTCGCGGCGCTGGTGGCGGCCGAAGGGGTGGGCGGTGTCGCGGGGGCGGTGGCGGCGGGCGCGCTCGCGCGGCGGCTCGGCCCGATGGGGGCGGTCGCGGCGGGGGTC
>NZ_QURH01001014.1 GCF_003428695.1 Actinomadura logoneensis | reverse complement strand
CCGGCGGAGGGCGCCATGCCGACCGCCGGGCCGGCCGCCACGCCGGACGCAGGGCCGGCCGCCACGCCGGACGCCGGGGCGAGCTGCGGGTCGAGCATGTCGCGCAGGCCGTCGGCGAGCAGGTTCACCGCCAGCACGATCAGCACCAGCAGCCCGGCGGCGAACCCGAACAGCCAGGGGAAGACCGTCGCCGCGCCGCGGCTCTCGGCGATCACCGTGCCGAGCGAGGTGTCCGGCGGGCGCACGCCGAACCCGAAGTAGGACAGCCCGGACTCGGCGAGGATCGCGACGCTGACGTTCACCGCCGCGTCCACCAGCAGCAGCGACGCCAGGTGCGGCAGGACGTGCCGGAGGATCGTGCGGCCCGTCCCGACGCCCAGGAACCGCGCCGCCAGCACCCACTCGCGCTCGCGCAGCGACACGGTCATGCCCCGCACCATCCGCGCGGTCACCATCCACAGGAACGCCGCGAGCAACCCCACCAGCACCTGCCAGCCGCCGCCGAGCGCGGGCGACAGGACGGCCACGACCAGGAACGACGGCAGGACGAGCAGCAGGTCCACGCCCCACATCAGCGCCCGGTCGACCCAGCCTCCGAGGTATCCGGCGACGGTGCCGACGACCGCCGCGAGGCCGGTGGACAGCACCGCGACCGACAGGCCGATGATCAGGGACTTCTGCATCCCGCGCAGGGTCAGCGCGAACACGTCCCGGCCGCTCTGCGTCGTGCCGAACCAGTGCTCGGCGGACGGCGCGCTGAGGAACGCCTCGAAGTCGATGTCGTCCCAGCCCCAGGGGGACACCAGCGGCCCGGCGAAGGCGAGCAGGAACAGCAGTGCCAGGAGCGCCGCGCCGGTGAGCGCCCGTCCCCGTCCAGGGCGTCGCCCTCCGGCCCGTCCCCGTCCATGAGGCCGCCGGTCCGGACGACCTCGCATGGCGCGGGTCACCTCGTCCTCGCGCGCACGCGAGGATCCAGGACGCCGTAGAGGACGTCCGAGCACATCCCGGCCAGCAGGACGGTCACGGCGGCGAAGCAGGCCGTCGCGGCGACGACGTTGACGTCGCCGCGGGAGATCGAGTCGACCAGCCACTCGCCCATGCCGTGCCAGCCGAAGATCTTCTCGGTGAACATCGAGCCGAGCAGCAGCATCCCGAACGTGTAGGAGAAGTACGTGGTCATCGGGATCAGCGCGGTCCGCAACCCGTGCCGCAGCAGCGCGGCCCGGCGGGTGAGGCCCTTCGCGCGGGCCGTCCGGACGAAGTCGGCGTCCAGCACGTCCAGCATCAGGCCGCGCTGGTAGCGCGCGTAGAGGGCGGCCTGCCCGAACGCGACGGTGAACGTCGGCAGCAGCAGGTGCCGGACGCGGTCGGCGAACCCGCCGAGGTCACCGAACGCGCCGTCACCCGCGCCCGGCGACGCCTCCCCGACCCACGCGAACAGCTGCGTGCCCGCCATCGCGTTCGCCCGCTCGGCGGCGTACTGGAGCAGCACCGCCAGGACGAACACCGGCACCGAAAGCAGCAGGTAGGAGCCGTACGTCGCGGCCCGGTCCGGGAACCGGCCGCGGCGGACCGCCGCGTACGCGCCGAGCAGCACGCCGAGCACCCCGCCCAGCACCGCGCCGCCGAGCAGCAACCGCAGGCTCACCCAGGCCCGCCGCCCCATCTCCCGGTTGACGGCCTCGCCCTCCCAGGTGTGCCCGAAGTCGCCGTGCAGCACGCCGTCCGCCCAGGTCAGGTAGCGGTCGCGGAGAGGGGTCCGGTCGTTGAGGTTCAGCCGGGTCAGCTCGGCGTCCACGACGTACGCGGACGGGCGGGGGCTGCGGTCCATGAGGTTGGCACGGGGGTTCAACGCGCAGGCGGCGAGGACATAGGCGAGGCTCGTGGCCAGGACCACGAGCACCGCGTAGTTGGCCAGACGCCGTAGCAGGAAGCCCGCCATCCTCTCCTCTCCACACGCTAGGCAGTCACGGAATGCTACTTATTGCTCACGCGGAGCGCAGGAGTTCAGGTAAGAATCGGAGCCCCGCCATCGCGCGCGCACGAGGCACCTTCCCTGCGCGCCCGGGCATCCCCCGCGCACAGGAGCCGCCCTCCATGCGGGTACGAGGCGCCCTCCATGCAGCTACGAGGTGCCTCCATGCGGGGCATGGGGAGGCTGCGCGACGAAGGCGCACGTTGCCCGGTCGGGGCATCGTGCGCCTGCGGGATGTCGCCGGTCTGGCGTGTCAGGCGGGGACGGGCTCAGCCTCGCGGGCCGAGGCGGGGACCGCGCGGCCGCGGTCGCGGAGGCCGCCGAGGACCAGCAGGAGCAGACCGCCGAGGGCCCAGGAGGCCAGCACCGCGAGCGAGGTCGCGATCCGCGCGCCGTCGAAGAAGGCCGTCGCGCGGATCAGCGTGGCGGCGGAGCCGGGCGGGAGGTACTGGCCGATCTCGCCCCACGGACGGGGCAGCATCTCGGGGGCGGAGGTCGCGGCCGAGAGCGGGTTGCCGACCAGCAGCAGGGTCAGGCCGCCGAGCCCCAGCCCGGGACGGCCGAGGACCGCCGCCAGACCCGCCACCGTCGCGGCGCACGCCAGGATCGACAGGCTCGTCACACCGGCGATCTCCCAATATGAACCGGGCAGCAGGGAGAGTCCGTACCGGGCGAGCCACGCGGTCGCGAACCCGCCCGCGACCGCGAACAGCAGCACCCCCGCGAACCGCCACCGGACGGACCGGACGGCCACGGTGAGCAGGACGGCCCCGGCGATCCCGGACATGACCAGCGGCAGGACCATGGCGCCGAACCCGGTGCCGCGGGGGTCGTCGGACGCCGCGGGCACCACGTCCTGGACGGCGGGCGCCGCGTGGCCGGCGTCCGCGGCGCGGCCGGGCGCGGGGAGCAGCGCGGCCATCTGGCCGAGCTGCTGGGCGATCATCGACGACGCGGCGGAGGCCACCAGGACGCGGGGGCCGGCGGGCGTGACCACGATCGCGCCGTAGGCGTCCCGGCCGGTGAGGGCCCGGCGGGCGGACGCCTCGTCCGAGCGGACCTTCAGGTCGAACATGCCGGGCCGCTCGTGGCCGATCGCCGCGGCGACCCTGTCCGCGCCGGGTCCGGCGACGACGATCGGGACCTCGCGTGGCGCGACCTTCGCGGACGGCCATGCGAAGGCCGTGATCATCACCAGCTGGAGCAGGGTCGCGCCGAGCGCGATCGCCAGGGCGCGGCGGGGGGCGGCGGCACCCGGGCCGGCACGGCGAGCGGTGCTCGCGGACTGCGGGGTCTGCGCGGTGCCCGAGGGGGGAGTTGTCGTCATGACCGCCTCCAATAAAGCGGACGTTCGTTCTCTTTAGGTTCCCCGCCACCGTCCCACCGGCCCGGACACTTGTCAAGAACGAACGTTCGTTTTAATTTGGGGACATGCCCCGAGTCAGCGAAGAGCACCTGGAACGCCGCCGCCGCCAGATCATCGACGCGGCCCGCGCCTGCTTCATCCGCAACGGCCTGTACGAGACGTCGATGCAGGACATCTTCGCCGAGGCGAACCTGTCGGCCGGGGCCGTCTACCGGTATTTCAAGAGCAAGAGCGAGATCGTGGACGAGATCGTCACCGAGGGCGGCGGCGAGTTGCAGAAGGCGCTGTCCGCCCTGGTGAACACCGATCCGCCGCCCGACCCCGACCGGCTCTGCCTGGCGATGTGCCAGCGGATCACCGAGCTCGCGCGCGGCAACGGGCCCGCCCGCCTCGCCATCCAGGCGTGGGCGATGGCCGCGCACGACGGGCGGCTCGCCGCCAAGGTGCGGCAGACCATGATGACCTCGCGCGACCACTGGGTGACCTACGTCCGGCGGCTCGCCGAGACCGGGCGGCTGCCCGCCGACATCGACGCCGACGCCGCCGGCCGGGTGCTGTTCGGCCTGTTCCCGGGGTTCATCCTGCAGCACCTGCTGCTGGGCGACGCGGAACCCGAGGAGTTCGCGGCGGGCGTCCGGGCGCTGTTCCCCGTCACCGCCTTCACCGGCGTCCCCACGACGGCCGCGACGACCGCCTGAGCCACGCTCCGATCGGCGGGCCGGGAGACGCCGTCCCGCCCCCGCTCTCGCCCGCGCGCCGCAAAAGCGCTAGAAACTCCTCACACGCCCGACCCCGTCCAATCTTCGGACGGGGCGCCGTGGCGGGGCCATCACCTCAGCGTTTTAACATTCCATTACCTGAGGCGGGGAGAGACGGTGGGCAGGGTGAAGATCGGCCGGAGCACGGGGAAAGCCGCGCCCGCGGGCGCGGTGGCCGGTGCCATGGCCGGCGCGCTCGCGGCCGTGCTGCTCGTCGCCGCCTCCCTCGTGCTCGGCGCCCGGCTGCCCGGCGACCGGCGGATGGTGTGGTGGCACCCGGAGGTGTTCGTCGCGCTGTCCTGGACGCCGGTCGGGGCGCTGCTCACCGCGCACCGCGCCGGACGCCGCGTCGGGCTGCTGATGCTCGGCGCCGGGATCAGCGCCGCGGTGTACGTGCTGTCCCTGAACCTCGCCGAGTACGCCACGCTCCACCACTGGTCCGGCGCGTGGCTGCCGGTCTGGCTGAGCCACTGGCTCTGGGCGGTCGACACCTACGCGCTCACCCTCGTCCTGCCGCTGGTGTTCCCCGACGGACGGCTCGTGCCGGTGCGGTTCCGGCCCGTCCTGGTGCTGGCCTGCCTGGTCCCGGTGGTGGTGGCCGTCCACCTGACGATCGATCCGGGCGCGCGCCGGTTCCACGGCGGCGTGTCGGTGTACCCGCTGCAGTCGATCCCGCCGGTGGTCGCGGGACTGATCCTGACGACGCTGGCCCTCTCCCTGGTGTCGCTCGCGGTCCGGTTCCGGCGGGCCGCGGCCGACGTGCGGCGGCAGATCGCCTGGGTGGTCTACCCCGGGCTGATCGCCGAGGCGGTCGTCTTCGTCGGCGAGAGCGCCCGGATCGGCGACGTCGTCCGGGACGCCGCGATCGTCGCCGTCCCGATCTGCGTCGCCATCGCGATCACCCGCTACCGGCTGTACGACATCGACGTGGTGATCAACCGGACCCTGGTCTACGCCGGGCTGGTCGGCGTGATCACCGGCGTCTACTTCACCCTGGTCGGCGCCGTCAGCCTCGTCGCCTCCGACCACGGCGGCATGGCCGGCCTGGCGGGCGCGGTCGGCGCGGGCGTCGTCTTCGAGCCCACCCGGCGGCGGCTGCAGCGCGGCGTGGACCGGGTGCTGCACCGCGAACGCGACCCCTACCGGCTCGCCGACCGGCTCCAGCGGCGGCTGCAGACCGCGTCCGACCCGTCCGCGGCGCTCGCCACCGCCGCCTCGACCGTCCGGGAGGCCCTGCACGCGTCCGGCGTCGCCGTCCACGTGCTGGACCGGGAGGGCAACCTGGTCGCGCTGGTCGAGGACGGCACCCCGGCGGAGCGCGCGCAGCGCGTCCCGCTGGTGTGGCACGGCGAGCCGGTCGGACGGATGATCTTCAGCGGCGTCCGGGCCCCCGACGCGCGGCTGGCCGGGATCCTGGCCCGCAACCTCGCCGAGCTCGCCAACGCCGCCCGCCTCGCGCTGGACGTGCAGCGCTCGCGTGAGCGGATCCTGCGCACCCGCGAGGAGGAGCGCCGGCGGCTCCGCCGCGACCTGCACGACGGCCTCGGCCCGACCCTCGCCAGCCTCGCCATGACCGTGGACGCGGCGCGGATCACGATGCGCAGCGACCCGGAGGCCGCCGACGCCATGCTGGAGCGGCTGCGCAGCACGATGGGCCACACCATCGGCGAGCTGCGCGACCTGGTCTACGGGCTGCGCCCGCCCGCGCTGGACGACCTCGGCCTCGCCGGGGCGATCCGGGCGCTCGGCGGCGTCGTCGGCAGCGGCGGGCACGGGCCCCGGGTGGACGTGCAGGTCGAGGGCGACCTCGCGGCGCTCCCGGCGGCGGCCGAGGTGGCGGCGTACCGGATCGTCCAGGAGGCCCTGACCAACGTCTACCGGCACGCGAGGGCCGGGACCGCTGTCGTCCGGCTGGAGCTGAACGGCGATCTGGAGGTCAGCGTCCAGGACGACGGCGTGGGTCCGCCCCGGGACCTGCGGGGCGGTGTCGGGATGTCCTCGATGCGCGAGCGCGCCGCGGAACTGGGCGGGGTGTGCACGGTCAGCGGCCGTCCGGAGGGCGGGACGCTCGTCCGGGCCCGCCTCCCCCTGTGCGGCGCCCCGCCGGAGCCCACGCCGGAGACCGCGACCGCCGCCGCGCCGCCCGGCGACTCACCCTCGGAGCCGGGCTCCGCCGGTTCGCCCCCCGGCCCGGCATCCAGGGCGTCGGCATCCGGCGGGTCGACATCCGGCGAGTCGACATCGGGCGGGTCACCGCCCGAACCGGCACCCGGTGGAACGGCGCCGCCCCCGGCCCGTGGCGGGTCGCCGCCCGATGGCGCAAGCGGCGGGTCGCCGCCTGAAGGGATGTCCGGAGGGGCGCCGCCCGGAGTGGACGGCCCCGTGGGAGAGGGCACGGAGCAGCGGGGCTCACCGGACGGGAGAAGACGGGCCGATACGCCCGTCGAACAGGGGTGACACGCGTCCGCCCGCCTGTCCGTGGACATGGTGAGGGCCGGTGACCGCCCCCCGCCAAGAAGGTCGCCACCGGCCCTCGACACCGCTGCGGTTCCGAGGCTCCCATCCCGGCCCGCGCGGCCTGCACCTTGAGGTGTGCTCGCCACCCGAGGTGTGCACCCAGAAAGTAGGCGACCGGGAGGCCCGCCCGTCAGGGACGGGAGTCCCGAGTCGGCCGGGACGAAAAATGGTCACAAATGACTAGAGCCAGTCGGACCTGGTCTCCCCTTCGGCCACCAGGACGGCCGGACCCGTCAGAAAGCTCGTGCCGTCCTCCAGGGACACGGTAACCCGGCCCCCGGGGACGTCCACGGTCCACTCCCCGGTCGGGAGGGCGGACGCCCCGTCCGGGGCGGAGCCCCCGAGCGCGGCGGCCACCGCGACCGCCACCGTGCCGGTGCCGCAGGAGCGGGTCTCACCCGAACCGCGTTCGTAGACTCGCATCTCCACGTGGCGTTCGCCCACGAGACGGAAGAACTCGACGTTCACCCCGTCCGGGAACACCGCCGGATCGAACCCGGGCGCGTGGCACAGGTCGAGCTCGGCGAGCGGCCGGTCCACCGGGCAGGCCAGGTGCGGGTTCCCCATGGAGACGCGCACTCCGCGCAGCGTCTCGCCCGCGACGGTCGCCTCGCCCTCGCCGAGGCAGACGGGCCGGTTCATCTCGACGCGGACGTCCCCGGAGGCCCCGATCGTGACGCGGCGGAGCCCGGCGCGGGTCGCGACGTCCCACTCGCCCGGCTCGGCGAGCCCGGCGTCCACCAGGTACCGGGCGAACACGCGCACACCGTTCCCGCACATCTCGGCGATGCTGCCGTCGGCGTTGCGGTAGTCCATGAACCACTCGGCGGCCAGGCCCTCGACCGCCGGCTCGCCGGAGACCTTCGTGCGGACGACCCTGAGCACGCCGTCCGCGCCGATCCCCGCGTGCCGGTCGCACAGCCGCGCGGCGGCCTCGGCGGTCAGATCAAGAGCCCCCTCCGGGTCGGGGAGGATGACGAAGTCGTTCTCGGTGCCGTGGCCCTTGATGAAACGCATGCCATCGATCGTATTACCCGCCGGAGCCGTCCCCTCACACCAGGGCGAGAGCGCGTTCCACGAGGTCGGGGGCGTCGTAGGGGAGCCATACGACCCGCGGGTCGCGCCGGAACCAGGACTCCTGCCGGCGCGCGAACCGGCGGGTCGCCCGGACCGTCTCCTCCTTGGCCTCCGCCTCGCTCCACTCCCCCGCCAGGAACCGCAGGACCTGCGCATAGCCGAGGGCGCGGCCGGCGGTCAGGCCGTCCCGCAGGCCCTGCTTCTCCAGGGCGCGCACCTCGTCCACCAGGCCGGCCTCCCACATCCGCTCGACCCGCAGCCCGATCCGTTCGTCCAGCTCCGGACGCGGCACCTCCAGGCCGATCTGGACCACCGAGCCGTACCGGTAGCGGTGCTCGGGCAGGGTCGCGGTGAAGGGCCGTCCGGTGATCTCGATGACCTCCAGCGCCCGGACGACGCGCCGTCCGTTGCTGGGCAGGATCGCGTCCGCCGCCTTGGGGTCGAGCCCGCGCAGGCGCGCGTGCAGTTCCCCCGACCCGACCTCGGCCAGCTCCTCCTCCAGCCGCGCCCGGACGGACGGGTCTGTGCCGGGGAACTCCATCTCGTCCAGCGCGGCCCGCACGTACAGGCCGGACCCGCCGACCAGGACCGGCACCCGCCCGCGCCCACGCACCTCGGCGAAGACCTCGGCGCTGAGCCGCTGGAACTCGGCGACGCTCGCGGTGACGGTGACGTCCCAGATGTCCAGCAGGTGGTGCGGGACGCCCCGCATCTCGGCCGCCGAGAGCTTGGCGGTGCCGACGTCCATGCCCCGGTAGAACTGCATCGAGTCGGCGTTCACCGCCTCGCCGGGCAGCCGGAGCGCCAGCTCGACGGCCAGATCGGACTTTCCGGCGGCGGTCGGGCCGACCACGGCGATCACGTCAGGAGAACTCACACGCTAATTCTGGCAACCGGTGGGTATGGATCGGACTGTACGGGTGCCACGCGCCGTCGCCCCACCGTGCGGCGGCCCCGGCGCCGGACGACCTCGGGGGAGGTTAGCCATGTCGTTGATGGACAAGGTCAAGGAAATGTTCGGCCAGCATCCCGACCAGGCCAAGAGTGGCGTGGACAAGGCCGGAGACATGTTCGACCAGAGGACCGGCGGCAAGTACGCCGACAAGGTCGACAAGGCCCAGGAGCGGGCGGACCAGTACATCGACCACTCCGGGCAGGGGCGGCAGCAACCGACGAACCCGCCCCAGGACGGTGCCCAGGGCCAGGGCGACCAGGGCCAGGGCGGTCCCGGTCCGGCCGGTCTCTGACCGGACGCGTCACGCCCGGCCCCAAGCCGACGGACTTCGGAATCCCGTCCGCGTCATCAGGGGCGTCCCGGCAAGCCAGGGACGCCCCTGACGCATGTCGACAGAGGACTGGCCGCGCGAGAAGCCGTTCAACGAGCGCGCCAGCGCCTTACTCGACGGACGCGCGCTATCGCTCGGCGTCCAAGTCAAGCGAGGCGGCGATAGCGCGCGTTCACGCAGGCGGAGAGTGCGGGCTTATCAGTGGGCGGAGCAGCCGGGGGCGGCCTGCGCGGCGGGGACGGGACGGCCGATCGACGGCATGCCCAGGGCCACGCCCTTCGCCCCCTCCGGCTGCGCCTGGCGGGCCTCCCAGGCGTCGCCTGCGCGCGTGCGGCGCACGGAGAACGACTTGTCGGCCACGAGGTGGTGCGGCGCGGCGTAGGTGACCTCGACGGTCACCATGTCGCCCGGCCGGACGGCCTCGTCCGGGGCGGCGAAGTGGACCAGGCGGTTGTCTGCGGCGCGGCCGGACAGCCGCCGGGTCGCGTCGTCCTTGCGGCCCTCGCCCTCGGCGACCAGGACCTCCAGGGTGCGGCCGAGCTGCTTCTTGTTCTCGGCCCAGGAGATCTCCTCCTGGAGCGCGACGAGCCGCTCGTACCGCTCCTGGACGACCTCCTTGGGGATCTGGCCGTCCATCGTCGCGGCCGGGGTGCCGGGCCGCTTGGAGTACTGGAAGGTGAACGCCGAGGCGAACCGGGCCTCGCGGACGACGTGCAGGGTCTGCTCGAAGTCCTCCTCGGTCTCGCCGGGGAAGCCCACGATGATGTCGGTGGTGATCGCCGCCTCCGGCATCGCCGCCCGGACCTTCTCGATGATCCCGAGGAAGCGCTCCTGCCGGTAGGACCGGCGCATCGCCTTCAGAACGGCGTCCGAGCCGGACTGGAGCGGCATGTGCAGGGACGGCACGACGTTCGGCGTCTCGGCCATGGCCGCGATCACGTCGTCGGTGAAGTCCTTCGGGTGGGGGGAGGTGAAGCGGACGCGCTCCAGGCCCTCCACTCCTCCGCACGCGCGCAGGAGGCCCGCGAAGGCGCTCTGCCCGCCCTGCGTCATCGCCCTGACCTCGTCGGGGGCGGACGCCAGCGAGCCGAAGCCCGAGCCATAGGCGTTGACGTTCTGGCCCAGCAGGGTGACCTCGATGACGCCCTCGGCGACCAGCGCCTCCACCTCGGCGAGGATCTCGCCGGGACGGCGGTCCTTCTCCTTGCCGCGCAGCGACGGGACGATGCAGAAGGTGCAGGTGTTGTTGCAGCCGACCGAGATCGACACCCACGCGGCGTAGGGGGACTCGCGCCGGGTCGGCAGGGTCGAGGGGAAGGTCACCAGGGACTCTTCGATCTCGACCTGCGCCTCCTCCTGGACGCGGGACCGCTCGAGCAGCACCGGGAGGGCGCCGAGGTTGTGGGTGCCGAACACCACGTCCACCCAGGGGGCGCGCTTCACGATCGTGTCGCGGTCCTTCTGGGCGAGGCAGCCGCCGACGGCGATCTGCATGCCGGGGTGGCCGTCCTTCACGGGGCGGAGGTGGCCGAGGTTGCCGTAGAGGCGGTTGTCGGCGTTCTCCCGGACGGCGCAGGTGTTGAACACGACCACGTCGGGCTCCACGCCCTCGGCGCGGACGTAGCCGGCGTCCTCCAGCAACCCGGACAGGCGCTCGGAGTCGTGGACGTTCATCTGGCACCCGTAGGTACGGATCTCGTACGTGCGGGGACCGGTCTCAGTAGGCGCACTCATGACGGTCCAAGGGTAGTCGGAGGGGCGGGGCCCCCGGCGCGGGCGAAGTGGATCACCGATTGGTTACCGGCGGGTCACATTACGGCCGACACACCGGCCCCTGCCAGCGGGGACGAACATCGTGAGAACTCCCTCATCAGCGCGGTTACATGGGCATTCGTGACCGGATCGGTACCGCCCGCGTGCCTCTCCGGCGATAAGCATCACGTAAAGTCCGGGCTCATGGTGGACATCGGCAAGGGAGCTGGTGACAAGGGGACCTCTGACAACCCGCCCCTCGTCGTGCTCGAGAACGTGAACAAGCACTTCGGTGAACTGCACGTCCTGAAGGACATCAACCTCACCATCGACCAGGGTGAGGTGGTCGTGATCATCGGCCCGTCCGGCGGCGGCAAGTCGACGCTGTGCCGGTCGATCAACCGCCTCGAGCCGATCGACGGCGGGTCGATCATGATCGACGGGAAGAAGCTCCCGGAGGAGGGCCGCGAACTGGCCCGGCTCCGCGCCGACGTCGGCATGGTCTTCCAGTCCTTCAACCTCTTCGCCCACAAGACGATCCTGGAGAACGTCACGCTCGGACCGATGAAGGTCCGCAAGGTGGGCAAGGCCGAGGCCGAGAAGCACGCGATGGAGCTGCTGGAGCGGGTCGGCATCGGGTCGCAGGCCGGCAAGTACCCGGCCCAGCTCTCCGGCGGCCAGCAGCAGCGCGCGGCGATCGCCCGCGCGCTCGCGATGAAGCCGAAGGTCATGCTGTTCGACGAGCCGACCTCCGCCCTCGACCCCGAGATGGTCAAGGAGGTCCTGGACGTCATGACCGACCTGGCCGAGGAGGGCATGACCATGATCGTCGTGACGCACGAGATGGGCTTCGCCCGCCGCGCGGCGCGCAAGGTCGTGTTCATGGCCGACGGCCAGATCGTCGAGGAGAGCACCCCGGACGAGTTCTTCACCAACGCGCGCACCGACCGCGCGAAGGACTTCCTGTCCAAGATCCTCACGCACTGACGCACCGAAACCCGCGCCACCCCGCCGGTCCGCCGCCCGCGCGACCGGCCACAGGCGCACCGACACGACGTAGCAAGATCCGCGTACCGGCCCCGTGCGGACACCGCGCACCGGGGCCGCGTACCGGGACGACGCGCCGGCGGCGCGTCCTCTTGGGCGTACCAAAACCCGCTAAAGGGGACGCACCTAAGGGCAGGGACAGAGTTGAGCGCGGGGCCTCCCGCACCGGGCAACGCACGAAAGTAGAGGGACGACACATGCGAGCACGTCAGATCGTGGCCGCCCTGGCCGCCGCCTCCCTGGCGCTCACCATGAGCGCCTGCGGCAGTGACTCCTCCAAGAAGAAGGCCGAGTCGACGAGCGTCGCGGACAAGGCCAAGAACGACAAGAAGCTGGTCATCGGCGTCAAGTTCGACCAGCCGTCGCTCGGCCTGAAGAAGCCGGACGGCTCCATCGACGGGTTCGACGTCGCGGTGGCCAAGTACATCGCGCAGCAGCTCGGTGTGCCGGAGAGCGGGATCACCTTCAAGGAGGCCCGTTCGGAGAACCGCGAGACCTTCCTGCAGACCGGTCAGGTGGACCTGGTCGTCGCGACCTACTCCATCACCGACTCGCGCAAGCCCAAGGTGACCTTCGGCGGCCCCTACTACGTGGCCCACCAGGACACCATGGTCAAGGCGAGCAACGGCGACATCAAGAAGGCCGCCGACCTCAAGGGCAAGAAGATCTGCAAGGCGGCGGGCTCCAACTCCTGGAAGCGCGTCGTGCAGGGCCCGCCGGACGGCAAGCTGAACATCAAGGCCACCACGGTCGACGCCACCGGCTACGCCGACTGCGTCGCCAAGCTGGACGCGGGCGCGGTGGACGCGGTCTCCACCGACGACCTGATCCTGGCCGGGTTCGCCGCGCAGCAGCCGGGCAAGTTCAAGGTGATCAACGACCCCTTCACCGACGAGAAGTACGGCGTCGGCATCAAGAAGGGCGACACCAAGGGCTGCGAGGCGGTCAACGCCGCGATCACCAAGATGTACTCCGACGGCACCGCCAAGTCGCTGCTGGAGAAGTACTTCAACGGCACCGGCCTGAAGCCGACCACGACCGTGCCGCAGTTCGAGGGCTGCGCCTGACCGTCTGACGCCGCCGGCCGCGCCGCACCCCCGGTCGAGGGGGTGGCGGCGCGGCCTCCTACAGG
>NZ_QURH01001013.1 GCF_003428695.1 Actinomadura logoneensis | reverse complement strand
GGGCTGCGCCCGCGCGGGCACCGCCGGGTCAGCTCGCGGCGGGGGCGGGGGCGAGGTCGCCGGGGGCGGGCTGCTCGTCCTCGGCGGCGGCCCGGGTCGGGTCCCACTTGATCAGCAGGCAGGTGATGAGCCCGCTGAGCGGCACGACGGCGAGCACCAGGAAGGTGTGGCCGAGCCCGAGGCCGTCCTTGATCTGCGGGAACAGGTAGAGGCCCACGACGCTGCCGAAGCTGCCGATCATGCCGGTCACGCCGGTGCCGAGCGCCCGCACCTCGCTGCGGTAGGAGAGCGCGGCGATCGACTTGCCGTTCGCGCCGGGTCCGGCCGAGTGCGCGAAGATGAACAGCACCGGCAGGATGAACGCGAACCAGGTCGGGACGTGCCCGAAGGTCAGGCCCATGACGACGAGCACGACCAGCACGACCGCGAACCCGGCCGCCGAGCTCAGCCGCAGCCCCATCCGGCGTCCGACGTACGCCGACAGCAGGCCGCCCGCGATGCCGAACGCGTTGAAGACCATCGAGCCGACCGTGGCCTTCTCGAAGCTCTCCCCGAAGATCGCCAGGCTGATCACCGGCAGGTACCAGCCGACCGCGAAGTACTGCATGGCCTGGTCGAGGGAGATGACCGAGGACAGGATCGTCCGGGGCAGGTAGCGGCCGCGGAACAGCACGCCCGCCTGCCGGAACCCGACCGCCGGACGGGCGTCCGCCGCCTCGGCGCGGTCCTCCGGCTCACCGGCCTCGGCCCTGATCCCGTACAGCCGCCCGAGGTTGCGGGCCGCGTCGGCCAGCCGTCCGCGGCTGGCCAGCCAGGACGGGCTCTCGACCAGGAACTTCAGCTGGCCGAGGAAGAGCACGAGGGCGAACACGCCCGCGGACCCGACCGACCAGCGCCAGATGTCCGCGCCCGCGTCGAGGTTGAAGAACAGCAGGGTGAGGGCGAGGTTTCCGGTGGTCGCGATGTACCAGACGCCCTGCCAGAGGTTGAGCCGTCCGCCCAGCTTGGCGGGGGTGTACTCGGCGAGCAGCGCCATCGCGACCGCGAAGTCGACGCCGTAGGCGACGCCGACCAGGACGCGGCCCAGCCAGACGGTGGTGAAGTCGCCCGCGAACGCGGCGAGCAGCGCGCCGCCCAGCGCGAACAGCTTGGCGGCCAGCAGCGGGGGGACGCGCCCGATCCGGCTGGCCAGCCAGCCGCCGATCGGGTTGAACAGGATGGCGAGCGCGGGCGCGGTGGCGGTGAGGATGGACACCTGGTCGGTGCTCAGGTGCATCTGCTTGGTCATCGGGGCCAGGCCCGCGCTGAGCGCCGCGTTGGAGTAGGCGTCCAGGAAGAGGCCGCCGAACACCAGGAGCCACACGAGCCGCGCGCGGCCGGTGATCCTGCCGTGTCCGTCGATGAGCGCTGCGACGTCCTTGACGCCGCGGACGAGGGGGTGGTGCGCCATACGACCTGCCTTCGGGGTGCTTTCCCGTCGGGGGGTACGTCAGCGCTCGAGGGCACGGCGAAGCCACCGACAGGGTGTCTTCGTCTGTGCCTGTCAAACAATGCCCGGATGCTAGGAAAGCGCGAACGCCCATGTCAAGCCCCACTTACGGCCGAATCAACGGATTCCCCACCCCACACGGCAAAAATCAGCCACACACCGAAGGCCGCCCGCCGCCCGCCCGGCCGGTCCCGCGGCGCCGAGCGGGGCGCGGGCCGACGGCACGAGCTCAGGCCGTCGTGGGGCCAGGCCAACGCGGAGCCAGGCCGACGCGGGGCCAGGCCAACGCGGGCTCAGGCCGACGCGGAGGTCAGGCCGATCCGGGCTCAGGCCGTCACGAGGTCAGGCCGTCACGAGGTCAGGTCGGCGCGGGGTCAGGTCGGGGCGGGGTCAGGTGTCGTGGCGGGCCTTGCTGGGCTGGACGCGTTTGGGCTCGCCCTCCATCTTCGGGTAGTTCGGCGGGTAGGGGGCGTCGCCGAGGTCGTGGTCCTTCTCGTCGCGGTCGGCCATCTCCAGGAGCGGCTCGAGCGAGAACGACCGGTCGTCGATCGCGGCGTGCGGGTCGCCGATCTCGGCGAAGCGGGCGGGCATGGTGGCGATGGTGAAGTCGCGCGGGTCGGCGTCGGGCAGCTCGTCCCAGGTCAGCGGGGCCGAGACCGGCGCGTACGGGAGCGGCCGGACGCTGTAGGCGGACGCGATCGTGCGGTCGCGGGCGTTCTGGTTGAAGTCGACGAAGACCTGCTCGCCGCGTTCCTCCTTCCACCACCGGGTGGTCACCTCGGCCGGGACGCGCCGCTCGATCTCGCGTCCGAACGCCAGCGCGGCCCGCCGGACCTCGGTGAACGTCCAGCGCGGCTCGATCCGGACGTAGATGTGCACGCCGCCCTTGCCGGACGTCTTCACGAAGCCCGTGTAGCCCAGCTCGTCCAGCAGGTCGCGGGCGGGGCCGAGCGCGACCCGGACGGCGTCGGAGAAGTCCGTGCCCGGCTGCGGGTCGAGGTCGATGCGCAGCTCGTCGGGGTGGTCGACGTCATCGCCGCGCACCGGCCACGGGTGGAACGTCAGCGTGCCGAGGTTGGCCGCCCACGCGATGGTCGCGACCTCGGTCGGCATGACCTCGTCGGCGGTCCGGCCGCTGGGGAAGGCGATGCGGGCCGTGCGCACCCAGTCGGGCGCGCCCTTGGGGATGCGCTTCTGGTAGAACGCGTCGGACTTGCCCGCGCCGAACCCGGCCTGGCCGCGCGCGTAGTCCTCCCGGGTGGCCATCTTCGCGCCCTCGAAGACGCCGCCCGGCCACCGTTCGAGCGTGGTCGGCCGGTCGCGCGTGGCGCGCAGGATGCCGTCCCCGACCGCGATGAAGTACTCCACCAGCTGCCGTTTGGTGTACCCGCACTCCGGAAAGTACGGCTTGTCCGGATTGGACACCTTGACGATCCGATCCCCGACCGGGATCTCGATGTGTGGCGAGGCCATAACGGCACGCTAACCCACCCCTCCGACACTTCCCGTGCCCGAGCCCCCGCCACACCGGAACCGTCCCTCGGACGCGCGTCCCGCGCGTCACGGCTTGCGGACGGCCGGTTCCGGAGCCCCGAACAGCAGGGTCACCCGGATTTCACGGACAGGCGATCCGCTCGTGCGCGCCCGTATTCGGCCAGCGCATGGAAAGCGGCCTTGGGCTCCCAGGGCATGTCCGGATACGCCTCGCCCTTGCGACCGTCCGGAAGGACCCTGACGATCCCGAAGGACGCCTTGTCGAAGTCGCGGTCCTCGGCATCGGCGGCCGGCAGGTCGTACCGGGCGAAGGTGTAGACGAAGGCCGCGTCGAGGCCCGAGTCCTCGAAGACAGCGAGGAGTTCGCGCAGGTAGTCGGCCTGTTCCCGCTCGTCGCGGACGACCGGCCGGGTGAAGCGGGCGGGCCGCGCCCGGTCGTCCCACTCGATGACCGAGTCCCCCCGGCTCCCCAGCTCGGCGGCGCCCCGGAAGGTTCCGCAGCCGAACTCGGTGACCGCCGCGGGCTTGCCGTGCGCCGCGAGCGCCCGCAGTCCTCCGGCGACCTGGTCGGCGTTCCGCTCGTCGCGGTAGCCGGCGTCGCTGGCGACGATGTCGAACGGCGTCCAGTCGACGCCCTCGAAGGGAAGCGAGGCGTAGCCGACCGGCCCGCCGAACTCCGCCCGGACGGCGGCCACCGCCTCGGCGAGGAAGGCGTTGACCTTGGCGGGCACCTCGGCGAGGACGGTCCGGACGCGCTGCGGGTCGGCGAGGACGGCGGCCCGCTCGGTGAACGTCCGGCCCGGCAGGAAGCCCTCGGTGAACAGGGAGATCTCCGAACCGGTCAGGAAGACGACGGTGGCGCCGTCCCGCCTGATCCGCTCGGCGCGGGCCGCGCCGTCCACGAGGAGGCCGAGCAGCTCCTCCCGGGTGAGGCCGTTGGTGAACGGGCAGTACCAGACCTCGAGCCCGGCCTCGGCCGCGAGACGCGCGGCCGTCTCCAGCCGGTCGCGGTCGCCTCCGGTGATCCGGACGGCGTCGCAGCGCAGCCCGGTTCGGATGACCTCCATCTCGCGCCGGACGACGCCGGGGTCGAAGGGCTCTCGGGTGGTCGTCCCGGCACTGGTGAAGCCCGTGTCGAAGTTGACACCGAACACGCGCATGACGATCTCCTTCGCATTTAGGGTACGGCTGGTACCTTACATGCGTGTGATCAAGTCATCCACCCAGGACACCCAGATACGGCAAGTACTCACCAAGAGTCCGGTTGGCGCGCTCTCCGCAGGCCCTCCCAGGCCCTTGCCGGCAGGTGCTGATGGCGGCCACGGTCGCACCCGCCCGGCCCTGTGCGGACACCGCGATGACCGTCGCCGACACGGGCAGCAGGACCGAGGTTGCGAACAGCGGGAACTTCGACAACTTGCGGTACATCATGAATGGCGTCCCGATCGTGGCCGGACAGGGCTGGGACGCGATTACCACAGTCCCGGACTTCCCGATCCCAACAACCTCACGCCAAGATCATGTCCAGACAGCACAATGCCGAAGCAATTCCGCACCCCGCGGGGAATGTACAACCCCGGTCAATGGATCGGCTTCTCGCCGCCAAACACACCGGAGAGGACGAGGCACGAGCGACCGTGACCTCTAGGCTCACCGGCCATGACCGCCGTCGAGAACATCAGCGCGAAACCGGGCGGCCACACCCGCCGGGCCGCCTGGAGAACGCGCCCGCGCCGGTGGCGCCTGCTGCTGGTCGGCGGCTTCCTCGCGCAGGTGGCCGTGCGGCTGGTCCTCGGGGCCTGGCAGACGGGCCCCGTCCTGATCCCCGACGAGACGGGCTACCTGCTGGCCGCCCGGCTGCTGGCGGGTGGCGCGGTCGGAAACCTTTCCGGACGGGTTTTCTACCATTCTGGTTACTCGCTCCTGATTTCGCCCGCGTACTGGGTGACCGATGATCCCGCCACCGTCTACCGGCTCGTCATCGGACTGAACGCCTTCCTCAGCGCCGCCCTCGTCATTCCCGCGTACCTGGGTGCGCGGCGCATGGGCTTGAGAAAAATCCACGCATGGGCGCTCGCCCAAGGCATCGCGCTTCTCCCGGGTCTCCTTTACTACACGCAGTTCGCGCTGAGCGACGCGGTACTGCCGACCCTCGTGTCGGCGTGGCTGCTGGCGGTCCACACGTGGCTCCGCAAAAGGGACGTGCGATTCGGACTCGCGGCGGCGGGGCTCGCGGCGTTCACTTACTGCACCCACCCGCGCGGAGTGGTGATACTCCTCGTCCAGGTCGTCCTGCTGCTGGCCGTCCCGTTCCTGAACCGACGCATGAACCGGCGGGACCTCGGGCTGGTGGGCCTCTCCCTCACCCTCTGCGCCGTCCTGGCGTGGAACCTCAACCTCTGGGTGCGGCACGCCCTCTACCCCGCCGGCGCGGCGTCCATGGGCCACCTGCTCGTGCAGCGGCTCACCAGCGTCGACGGGCTCCTGTGGACGGCCTCGCTCACCGCCGGGAAGATCTGGTACCTCGTCGTGTCGACCTGGGGGCTCGCCGGGGTGGGCCTCACGGCGGTCATCGTCCTCGCCGTCCGCCCCGGGGTCGCCATGGCGACGCGGGCGACGGCCGGAACGGCGCTGACCGCCCTCGGCGGGATCGCGGTCGCGACCTCGGCCGCGGTGCCGGACGAGGGGACGGTCGCCAACCACGCCTACGGCCGCTACCTGGTCTGCCTCGCGCCCTTCTTCGCCCTGGCGGGCGGTGCGGCCCTGCTGCGCGCGAAGCCGCTCGACCGGGTCCGCCTGACGCTCGGCCCCGCCGGGTTCGCCGCGGTCTCCGGCGCGGTCGTCGCGTTCGGCAGCGGCGACCGCCTGCGGACGGGCTTCTTCGGCCCCTTCGACTTCCCGGAGATCTGCTTCCTGACCTGGAACTGGTCCGGGCTCCACCTCTGGTCGGCCACCTGGACCGCCCTGGTGGTCCTCATGGTGGCCGTGCTCGCGTCCGCCTCCGTGCCGGAGCCGTACGCGCGGCGCGGGATGATCGCCGCCCTCGTCTCCCTCAACCTGGCCGTGGCCGGGGTGACGACCGACCGGGTGTCGTCCTACTGGGTGAGGCAGCTGACCCCCCGGGTCTCCCTCCGGGCGGCCGGGCTCAGGCCCCACGACCGCGTGGCCATGAGCTACCGCGGCATGGGGTGGCGGATCTGGGTCTCCCAGGCGTTCGAGGTCCGCTCCGGGCTGGTGCCCTTCGACCGCTTCGACCGCAGGCCGCCCGCCGCGTCCATCACGCTGATCGTGGTGCCGTGGAGCCTCAGCCGGCCCCCGACCGCGAGCTGGCCCGCGGCCCAGCCGGGCTGGCACGTCGTCACCGCGCTCGACGGAGGCATAGGCGGCTGGGCCGCCTGGCGCCGCGACGGCACCTGACCGCCACGCGACCGGAGTGTCCGCGGCACATGACCGCGGCGGCACCTGACCGCGCCACGCGACCAGCCCCACACACGACCTGACCGCCACGGACGCTGACTGCGACGTGGGTTAGGGGCGCTCGGCGAGTTCCGCGCGGTAGGCCTCCAGGCGGTCGGCCAGTTCCTTCGGGTGGCCGAGCATGGGCATGTGGTCGCCGGGCATCTCGTCCGGGACGATCCCCAGCCGTTCCCGCACGAGGCGGCGCAGGAACTCCGCCGGGAAGAACCGGTCGTCGCGGGCCAGCAGGTACCTCGTCGGGACGTCCGGCCAGGCGGCCAGCGGCCACGGCTTCAGCATCGGGGTGCCCGACTGGCCACGCGGGTGCCTCGCGGCCTCGGCGACCAGCTCGGCCGGCGTGTCGGCGTAGAACAGCAGGGTGTCGTCGTCGGGCGCGCGGCCGTCGCGCTCGTCCTGCTCGCGTCGGGCCCGGTCGTGCCCGGTGTTGCTCCACCACTCCCCCGGGGACTCGCCCGGCGCCGGGACCATCGCCTGGAGCATCACGAGCAGGTCGACCGGGACGCGCTCGCAGACCAGCGGCGCGGTGAAACCGCCCAGGGAGTGCGCGACCAGCACCAGGCCGCTCCGCCCCTCGACGGCCCGCACCACCGTGTCGGCGTACTCGGCCAGCCCCGCCGAGTCGTCCTCGCAGGGCAGGTCGACCGGCACCACGTCGTGGCCGCGCCCGCGCAGCTCGGCCGCCAGCAGGTGCCAGTACCACGGCCCGGACGCCGCCCCCGGGATGAGCACGTACGTCGCCATCGCGACCACCTCCCATCATCAGCACCGCCCCGCCGCCGACCCTAGCCGGGGCCACCGACAGAGCGGCCGGCACGCGAGGTACCTTCGACGTATGGAGAAGATCCGCAAGACCGAGGACGAATGGCGGGCCGTCCTCAAGCCGGAGGAGTTCCGCGTGCTGCGGGAGGCGGGCACCGAGGCCCCCTTCACCGGTGAGTACACCGACACCAAGACCGTCGGGGTCTACCGCTGCCGGGCCTGCGGGGCCGAGCTGTTCCGCTCCGAGACCAAGTTCGAGTCGCACTGCGGCTGGCCGTCGTTCTTCGAGCCGTCCAAGAGCGACGCCGTCACGCTCGTCGAGGACCGGTCGCTCGGCATGGTCCGGGTCGAGGTCCGCTGCGCGACGTGCGACTCGCACCTCGGGCACGTGTTCCACGGCGAGGGCTACGACACCCCGACCGACGACCGCTACTGCATCAACTCGATCAGCCTCACGCTCGAACCCGCCGAGTGACGCGCCCGTGAAACGCCTCCGGCCCGCCCCCTGAGGGACGGGCCGGAGGCGTTCTCCGCGCCGAGAGCGCGACGCCTTCCGCGCGCCACTCCACGCCGAAGGCGCGACCGCGCTACGGGAGGGCGGCGATCAGCTCCGCGACCGGCTTGCGGCGGCCCGTGTAGAACGGGACCTCCTCGCGGGTGTGGCGGCGGGCCTCGGCGCCCCGCAGGTGGCGCATGAGGTCCACGATGCGGTGCAGCTCGTCCGCCTCGAACGCCAGCATCCACTCGTAGTCGCCCAGCGCGAACGACGACACCGTGTTGGCGCGGACGTCCGGGTAGCCGCGCGCCATCCGGCCGTGCTCGGCGAGCATGGCGCGGCGCTCCTCGTCCGGCAGCAGGTACCACTCGTACGACCGGACGAACGGGTACACGCACACGTACGCCCGGGCCTCCTCCTCGGCGAGGAACGCCGGGATGTGGCTCTTGTTGAACTCGGCGGGCCGGTGCAGCGCCATCTGCGACCAGACCGGCTCGCTGGCGCGGCCGAGGGCGGTGCGCCGGAACCGGGAGTAGACCTCCTGCAGGTCGTCGGAGGACGGCGCGTGCCACCAGAACATGTAGTCGGCGTCGGCGCGCAGGCCGGCGACGTCGTACAGGCCGCGGGTCACCACGTCCTTCTGGCCGACCTGGTCGAGCAGGTCCTGCACCTCGGCGGCGTCCTGCTCGGTCACCGTGCCCGGCCGCGACACCCGGAACACCGACCACATGGTGTACCGGATCACCTGGTTAAGGTCGCGCGCCTTCGGCTTCGCGGGCTTCTCCGTCATTCTTCGTCTCTCCCCGACTCTCCAGATACTCCAGTATGCGTCCGGCCGCGGACCGGGCGTTCGCGATCACCGCGGGGATGCCGACCCCGTCGTAGGCGGCGCCCGCGACGGCGAGCCCCGGCTGCGCGGCGACCGCGGCCCGGACCCGCGCGATCCGGTCGGCGTGTCCCACGTCGTACTGCGGCAGGGCCCCGCCCCAGCGGGTCACCCGCGCGTCGACGGGCAGCTCGGCGACCCCGCAGGTCACCGACAGTTCGGTCATCGCGGCGGCCTTGAGCTCCTCGTCGGAGCGCTGCAGCGTGTGCTCCTCGCCGACGCGGCCGATCGACGCGCGCGCCACCACGAGGCCCGGGTCCCGGTCGCGCAGGTGCGGCCACTTGACCGAGCTGAACGTCACGGCCTTGACCTGCCGGTCCTCCACGGACGGGACGAGGTAGCCGCTGCCGGGCGGGGTGCGGCGGAACGCCGACGCCGGGTACGCGAGGGTGATCAGCGCCATCGACGCGGTCTCGATCCGCTCCAGCTCCCGGGCCGCCGCGGGGACCTCCTCGGCGAGCAGCCGCGCGGCGGGCGGGGCCGGGCAGGCGACCACGACGGCGTCCACGTCCAGCGCCTCGGGGTCGCGGGCCGAGCCGACCGTGAGCCGCCAGCCGTCCGGGGTGCGGCGCAGCTCCCGGACGGTCGCGTTCACGCGGACCTCGCCGCCCGCCTCGGTCACCGCGTCGGCGATGTTCGGCGGAAGGCTGCCCAGGCCGTCCGGCAGGGTCGCGAAGACCGGGCCGGGGTCGGCGGGCGCCTTGGCGCGGACGCCCCGCACCGCGTTGATCAGCGACCGGTGGCCGCGCGCGGCGGCGGCGACGGCGGGCAGCGTCGACTCGAACGACAGCCGGTCGGCGCGTCCGGCGTAGACGCCGCCGAGCAGCGGCTCGACCAGGCGGTCCACGACCTCGCGGCCCATCCGCGCGCCGATGAAGTCGGCGACCGACACGTCGTCCCCGCGCGGCGTCTCCGGCAGGACGAGGTCGAGCGGGACGCGGGCGAGGCCGGCGGGCGACAGGACCTGCGAGGCGGCGAGCGCGCGCAGGTCGGACGGCACGCCCATGACCTGCCCGGCGGGCAGCGGGCGCAGCGCGCCGTGGCTCAGGATCGAGGCCGAGGTGGTGCCGGGGTGCACCAGGTCGTCGCCGCGGCCGAGCTCGCGGACCAGCTCGACCGCCTCGGGGCGGCGGGCGAGGATCGCCTCGGCGCCCTCGTCCACCGGCAGGCCGGCGATCTCGGAGACCCGGAGCTTGCCGCCGACCCGGGGCGAGCTCTCCAGGAGGGTGACCCTGACGCCGCCGCCGACCAGCCGCAACGCGGTGACCAGTCCCGCGACGCCGGCACCGACGACCGCCACATGCGGGGTGGGTTTGGCGCTCATGCCTCCACCTTCCCAGATACCCCCCGGAACCCGCTCAACGGGTGGCCATCTCGCGATATGAGATCCCTCGCACGGCCGGGACCGCCCGCGGGGCCCGTGACATGGCCGGTTCCCCGGCGCGGACGGGCGTCCGGGCAGCCGGCGGACGGGCGTCCGCGCAGCCGAAAGCCGACCGGCGAGCCCGTCCCCGGTCGGGCAGGCCGGACGGGCGACGGCCCCCCGGCCGGCGCACGTCGGACGGGCCGGCGGCCGTGCTCGGCGGTCCTCCGGGGTCAGCCCTGGCGGCGCTGGGCGGCGGAGTACTCGTGGACGAACTCGGCGAGCCGCGCGAGGACGTCCGGGTCGGTCGTCGGCTGGACGCCGTGGCCGAGGTTGAACACGTGCCCCTCGGCGGCCCGGCCGCGGTCGAGGACGTCCTTGGCGCGCCGCTCGACGACCTCCCAGGGCGCGTACAGCAGCGCCGGGTCCAGGTTGCCCTGGAGCGCCCGGCCCGCCGGGACGCGCCGGGCGGCCTCGTCCAGCGGGACGCGCCAGTCGACGCCCACGACGTCCGCGCCGGCCTCGCCCATGAGGCCGAGCAGCTCGCCCGTCCCGACGCCGAAGTGGATGCGCGGGACGCCGAGCCCCTCGATCTCGCGGAAGATCCGGGAGGTGTGCGGGAAGATCGACTCGCGGTAGTCCTCGGGCGCGACCGCGCCGACCCACGAGTCGAACAGCTGGAGCGCGCTCGCACCGGCCTCGACCTGCACCTTCAGGTAGGCGATGGTGAGGTCGGCGAGCCGGTCCATGAGGGCGTGCCACAGCTCGGGCTCGCCGTACATCATGGCCTTGGTGCGGTCGTGGTTCTTCGACGGGCCGCCCTCGATCAGGTAGGACGCGAGGGTGAACGGCGCGCCCGCGAAGCCGATCAGCGGCGTGCTCCCGAGCTCGCCGACCAGGCCGCGGACGGCCTCGGAGACGTACGGCACGTCGTCCGGCGTCAGCTCGCGGATCGCCTCCAGGCCCGCCGCGTCCCGGATCGGGTCGGCGATGACCGGGCCGACGCCCGGCTTGATGTCCAGGTCCACGCCGATCGCCTTCAGCGGCACCATGATGTCGCTGAAGAAGATCGCGGCGTCGATCGCGTACCGGCGCACCGGCTGCATCGTGATCTCGACGATCATGTCCGGCCGGGTGCACGCCTCCAGCATCGGCACGCCCTCGCGGACCCGCAGGTACTCGGGCAGCGACCGTCCCGCCTGCCGCATGAACCACACGGGCGTGTGCGGCACCGGCTCGCGCCGGCACGCCAGCAGGAAGGGACTCGCGGCGAGCCCGGAGCCGGGTCGCGCGTCGGCGTTCGGTCGGACGGCAGCGTTCGGTTGGACAGCGTCTTCAGCCACCGACCGATCGTCCCACGAACCCCCGGCGACCCGCGCGCAGGGTCACCCCTGGCCGGCGGCCCTCGCCACCCGCGGCGGCGGGTCGGCGCGCTCGGCGGCGGGGCCGGACCATCGGGCGGGAGGGGGCACACTGACAGCCGCGCCAGGCGAGTCGGGACGGCGTGTCAAGGCACCGGCGGACGACCGGAAGGCCCCGGCGGCCGGAGCGGCGAGGGCCCGCGGATACCGCGTGGGATGCCGCGGACGCGCCGAAAGGTGCGTTCCGTCCCCGCGCGGACACGGAACGTTCCGCACGGGCATGAAGTTCCGGACACGCCGAGCGAAGTCCCGCATTCTGTCACCGGCACGTGCGAGCGTGATGCGTGTCATAGCCGAGGAGGTCCCCCGTGTACTGCTCCACCTGCGGCGACGAACGCCGGTTCGAGCGCACGCCGTGCCTCGACGGGCACGGAGCCGACTGCCCCGACCGCGTCTGCGTCGAGTGCGGCGCGGCCGTGTTCGTCGGGCCGGACACCGCCCTGGACGACCACCCCGACCCCTCCCGATCCGCGTCCGGCGAGCCGGGCCGAGTGGACCCCGCCCGCGTGCGGGCCCTGGCCTGACCCCCGACGCCCCGAAGACGAGAACCGTGCTGTGCCCCCGACCCCGTTCTCCCCGCCGCTCACCGCAGCCGGCGGGCTCCCCGGTGTACCCGTGACCCGCGCCGACGCCCCGGGCGGCGGCCCGTCCGGCGAGCTGCCGCCCGCGTTCCAGCGCGCCCGCGACGCCCTGCGCGCCGTCCTGGACGGCCCCTCCCCGCGCCCCGAACTCGACCTGGAGGACATGCCCGCCCCGCAGCGCCTGGCGCCCTACGCGGCGGCGCTGTCAGGCTCGGTCTACCGCGACGACGACACCGAGGTGGCGTCCGGGCGGCTGATCGTGCTGTACGACCCCGCGGGCCGGGACGGCTGGGAGAACGGCTTCCGCGTCGTCGCCTACGTCCGCGCCGACCTGGAGCCGGAGTTCGCCGCCGACGAGCTGATCGGCTCGGTCGCGTGGAGCTGGCTGCTGGAGGCGCTGGAGCCCGCCGGGTTCACCGCCGTGTCGGGGACGATCACCCGCGCGGTGTCGGAGAGCTTCGGCGACAAGAGCGACGAGCCGTCCGCGACCGAGCTGGAACTGCGGGCCTCCTGGTCCCCGACCGACTCCGGTTCGGGCATCGACATGGCCGGGCACGTGGCCGCGTGGTGCGAGGTCATGGGCGCCACGGCGGGCCTGCCGCCCACCGGCGTCACCGCGCTGCCGGACGGCCCCGGCGGCGCGGGCCGCTGAGCGACGTACGGTAGGGGCGTGGGAAGCACAGCGCCGGGCACCGAGACCGCCGGGGAGAACACCGAGACCGTGGGAGCGTCCGAGACACCGCAGACCGCCGCGCGGACGGGCACGACCGAGCCCGCACGCGCGCACGCCGCCGCCGAGCAGCCGCGCGACCGCGCCGCCGGGGC
>NZ_QURH01001012.1 GCF_003428695.1 Actinomadura logoneensis | reverse complement strand
GCCCGCGGCGCGGCCGGGGACGCGGCCCCGGAGCGGGGGGCTCCGGGCGCCGCGTCCGGCGGCGGGCTCACGTCGTCCGCGTGTCGGACGTCGGGCACGGCTGGATCAGCCGGCCTTCTCGGCGGTCTTCTGGATGTCGTCCAGGACGGCCTTCGGGTCCTTGCTCGCGACGGCGGTGCCGAGCTGCTGCTTCACCGCGCCCGCGACCGCGCTCCACGCCGGGTTGCCGGTCGGCGCGAACTTGCTGGTCGGCAGCGCGTCCACGAACTGCTTGAAGTACGGGTCGGTACTCAGCGCGTCCCCGGCGGACTTGGTCACCGGCAGGAAGTTCTCCAGCTTGAGGAACTTGCTGGTGTTCTCCTTGGTGTAGAAGAAGTCGAGGAACTTCTTCACCGCCTCCTTGTTCTTGCCGTCGTTCTTCTTGAACGCGGCGAGGACGTCCATGACGCCGAGCGTGTTGTGCGCGCTCCCGTCCTTGCTGGGCAGCGGCGCGATGCCGTAGTCGAGGTTCTTGTTGACCGGGTCGATGAACCCGGCGCGGGTGAACGGGCCGCCGATCGACATGCCCACCCGGCCCTGCGCGAACTGGTTGAACACCGTCTTGCGGTCGGTGCTCTCCGGGTTCGGCTGCGTCAGCCCGGACTTGTTCAGGTCCTTGAGGAAGGTGAGCGTGTCGATGTTGGCCTGCTGGTTGATCGCCCATTTGCCGGACGCGTCGACCCAGCCGCCGTTGTTGTTCATCGCCCAGGAGTAGAACTCCGCCTGCGCCTCCTCGGGCCCGAGCGGGAGCCCGTACCCGATCTTCCCGCCCGCCTTGATCTTCTGCGCGTCGGCCTTCACGTCCGCCCACGTCTTGGGCGCGTCGCTGATGCCGGCCTTCTTGAACAGGTCCTTGTTGTAGAACAGCAGGCGCGCGCTGGAGATGAACGGCAGCGCGTACTGCGTCCCGTTGTACTTGGCCTGCTCCACGAAGGTCGGGGAGAAGTCGCTCAGGGTGTTCGGGGAGACGACGTCGGACGCCTGGTAGATGAGGCCGTCCCGGGCGAAGTCGGAGAACGCGTTGTAGTTGAGGACGTCGGGGACCTGCTTGGTCTGGACGTAGGTCTTCACCTTCGCGTCCATCTGCGTCCAGTCGACCATTTCCAGGTCGACCTTGTACCCCGAGTTCTTCGCCTCGAAGTCCTTGATGAGGCCGTCCCAGAAGCCCTTGGTGTTGTCGTCGTAGATGGCAGCGACGAATTTGATCGTCTTGTCTGAGCCGCCGCCGCCCGACGAGCTGCCCTTGCTGCAACCGCCGACGCCCACGGCGACCGTGAGGCCCGCGGCGATGGCGACCGTGAGATGCCGTTTCATCTGGTCCCCGCCTTCTCCGCGCACATTGAAAGAATGTGCGCGGTACGAATGCCCTGTGAGCAGAAACGCGCGTGGCCCGACGATAAGATCTGGTCCGTACCAGTTCAAGGGGCGGTTGAACCACGAGTCTCAACCGTTATCGGCACTCTTGCCCCGGTCTGTGCTGGTATGTAGCTCACGCAGGACTGGTCCGGTTCCCGGGCGCCGTCCGGCCGAAATTGCGGCCCGGCACCTAATCGCGATTGCGTTCGCGCCGCTGCCCCGAGCACCTCAGCTGAGCGCGGTGGCGTGCAGGATCCGGGAGAACACGAACGGTCGCAGGACGCCACCCCGCCGCCACATCTCCGGGGGAACGGCGTCCTCCATCCCCACGTGCGCGCGCACTTCCATCCCGCACCGCGCCACGAGCGCCTCGGCCTCGTCCGGCTCCAGGAACGTCCGGTACGGCTCCCCGCTCTCCGCGACCACCCGGTCGGCGAACTCCCCGTACTCGCGTCCGACCCCGTCCCGCGCCTCCGGCGGGACCATGTAGTCCATGACCAGTTCGGCCCCGAGCCCCGCGACCTCCCGGACGGTAGCCTCGACCGTCGCCCGCGCCAGGTAGACGCTCACCCCGAGCCACCCCACCAGCGCCGGCCGGCCCGGCTCGAACCCGGCGGCGGCCAGCGCCCCGGCGAGCCCTCCGCCCTCCAGATCGAGCGGGACGAATTCCAGCCCGTCCGGCACCGACAGCCCCGCCGCCGAAATCGACTCCCGCTTCCACGCCTGGGTATCGGGATGATCGACCTCGAAAACCCGGACCCCCGGATTCCGGAAAGCGAACGAGTCGAGCCCGGCCCCGAGAACCACATACTGCGCGACCCCGGACGCGGCGATCCGGTCCTCGACGAACCGCCCGCGCGTCACCCCGAGCGCCCGCGTCCCCCACAGCACCACATGGCTTCCGTGCTGCCGGTGATACCCGACCAGATCGTCCGCCGCGTCCCCGAGCAACCGCCCCGCGACGTCGTCCCGCAGAATCACCGGCCGGCCGTCCACGACCAGATGAGCCGCCCGCGCCGCCGCCACCATCATCGCCGTCCGACTGGCAGTCCCGTCCAGCATCTCCCCGCCTCTCAAAAAGCCCCAGGCCCGAGATGCTAAAAGGCAGAACCCACCCAGTAAATCCAGCATATCACCCAGAAATAAATTCCCGATAACCATTCAATGGCGATTGGGATGGGAAGGCGGAAGCGGTCCGTCACCCGCGTCCGTGCGAAGGAATCGGAACCCGGCCGTGTCCGGACCGGGGCCCGGTGCCCGCATGTGGCCGGAGGAAGGGGTTTGTTGATCTTCCAAAATGCTTACATATCGGGCAGAGGGTGCTGGCCGTTCGTGTCGCACCGTGCCCGGACCGATCGGGGGGCTGATCTGCGTGGCGGCTCGCACCGGCGCGGAGGAGTGGCCCGGAACGCTGGACCTCGCGGCGCTGCGCGCGTCCGGCTGGCGGCCGACGCCGTTCCGGCAGTTCATCCTGAAGATCCACAGCCGCTGCAACCTGGCGTGCGACTACTGCTACATCTACGAGATGGCCGACCAGGGGTGGCGCGAGCAGCCCCGGCGCATGAGCGGTGAGACCGTGGACGCCACCGCCCGGCGGATCGGCGAGCACGTTCGCAGGCACGGCCTGACCGACATCGAGGTCATCCTGCACGGGGGCGAGCCGCTGCTGGCCGGGCCGGAACTGATCCGCCGCGCGGTCCGCGCCGTCCGGGCGGCGGTCGGAGCGCGTGCGCGTGTACGGGTGGGCGTCCAGACGAACGGCGTCCTGCTGGACGAGCCGTTCCTGAGCCTGTTCGACGAACTGGACGTCCACGTGTGCGTCAGCCTGGACGGCGACGAGCGCGGGCACGACCGGCACCGGCTGCACGCGGACGGCCGCGGCAGCTACGCGGAGACGGCCGCCGGGATCCGCCGGCTCACCGCGGGCCCCCACCGGCGCCTGTTCACCGGCCTGCTCGCCACGATCGACCTCGCCAACCCGCCCGTCGAGACCTACGAGGCACTGCTCGAATTCCGCCCGCCTGCCGTCGACTTCCTGCTGCCGCACGGGAACTGGGACGCCCCGCCGCCCGGGCTCGACCCCGGCTCCGCGGCCACCCCCTACGGCGACTGGCTCGTCACCGTCTTCGACCGTTGGACGGCGGCGCCGCAGCGCGAGACCCGCGTCCGCCTCTTCCGCGAACTCATCGCCCTCAGCCTGGGCCGCCCGTCCACGAGCGAGGCGGTCGGGCTCTCCCCGGCAGCGCTGGTCGTGGTCGAGACGGACGGCACGATCGAGCAGGTCGACACCCTCAAGTCCGCCTACGAGGGAGCCGCCGCGACCGGCCTGCACATCGGCCGGGACGGCTTCGACGCCGCGCTCGCCCTGCCCGCGACCGCCGCTCGGCAGATCGGTCCGGAGGCCCTGTCCGCGACCTGCCGCGCCTGCCCGGTCGGGCGTCTCTGCGGCGGCGGCCAGTACGTCCACCGGTACCGGACGGGCAGCGGCTTCGCCAACCCGTCCGTCTACTGCCGCGATCTGTTCCGGCTGGTCGGCCACGTCCGGGACGCCGTCGCCCGCGACCTCGCGCGTGCCGGGCACGCGGCGGCCCCGGCCGGACGCGCGCGGACGCCGAGGAGCAAGCCGATGCGACCGGAACTGAAACGCCTGACGCTCCCCGAGAAGGTCTTCGCCGGCCTGGCCCAGGGAGGCGGCGGAGCCTACGCGGTGGACGAGCTGTGGCGGGTCCAGCGCTCCAAGCGGCTGCTGCTCCTGCGCTGGGTGCGCGAGGCCGCCAAGTCCCGCGACCCGGCCCGCGAGGCACGCGCCCGCCAGGCGTACGCGCTGCTCGCCGACATCCAGGGCCGCGCCCCGGAAGCGGTCCGGGCCGTCCTCGACCATCCGTCCGTGGGGCTCTGGGCGCACGCGGTCGCCGCCGGTGACGGCGACACCGACGCCATCACCGCGCTGGCCGCCGCCGCGGCGGTCCGCGCCCGCGACCCGCGTCCCATCGAGGTCGTCGGCGGCCCGGACGGCCTTCTCCTCCCGTCCCTCGGCCTGGCCGCGCCAATCACGGGAACCGGCGTCGTCCGCGCCGGGCCGGGCGCCCCGGTCACCATCGCGTCGGACACGGGCACGGTGACGCTCCCCGCCGACGACCCGCACCGCGAAGCCCCCGGCTGGCACGGCCTCCGCCCTCTCGAGGCCGAGTACCACGGCATGGCCCTGCGCCTCCTCCTGGACGACTGCGACCCCCTCCGCTCGGCGGGCGGCGAGCCGACGCCGCGCCTCACCCCGGACGAGGTCGAGCGGTGGCGGACCGTCCTGCGCAGGGCATGGCGCCTGCTCGTCCGCTGGCATTGGACGATCGCGGAGGAGGCGTCCCGGACACTCCGCGTCCTCGCCCCGATCTCCGCACCGGCCCAGGGCATGCGTAGTTCGACCGTGCACGAGTCCTTCGGCGCGGTCTACGTGTCACTGCCGCCGGACGAACGGGAGATGGCGGTGACGTTGGCGCATGAGGTGCAGCACGCCAAACTCGGCGCGCTGAACGACGCCGTCCCCCTGTCCCGCCCCGACGACGGCCGCCGCTACTACGCCCCCTGGCGCGACGATCCGCGTCCGGCCGCCGGCCTGCTCACCGGCGCGTACGCGCATCTCGGTGTCGCCGGGTTCTGGCGCAGGCAGCGCCACCACGAGTACGGCGACCAAGCCATGCGGGCGCACACCGAGTTCGCGCACTGGCGCGACGCCGCCGCCCTGGTGACGGGAACGCTGCTGCGCAGCGGTGCCCTGACCGACGAGGGCGCGCGCTTCGCCGCCGAGATGGACCGCACACTGCGCGCGTGGCGGCGCGAACCCGTTCCGTCCGCCGCGCTCGACCGCGCCAGGAAGGCCGCCCACCAGCACCGCGAACGCTGGCGAGCCCGACACGGTGACCTGAACGCACCCGTCTAGGAACGCACCCGTCTAGGAACGGGCACGTCCAGGAACCGGCACGAACGGCCCCTCCGGCTCGGGCCCGGGCACTCGGCCTAGATCGGCGGCGGGTCGAAGTCGCAGTCCAGGTGACGCCGCTCGGTGGCGACGACCGCGTCCGGATGGTTGAGGCCGAGGAGCCGCGCGTACCGGTGGATGGTGTCCTCGTACAGCTCCTCGCCCTCCTGCTGCAGGGCGTCGTTCCGCTGTTCCCTGCCTTCCCGATCCAGGTCCGCCGAGAGGTTCGCGGCGCACGCCAGGGTCATCGGGTGGTCCATGCCGAGGAGGGACCGGAGCCGCCGCAGCGTCCCCCGCCCGAGGGCGATCGCACCGGCGAGGTCGCCCAATTCGGCGAGGTCGCTGGCCAGGTTGGTCGCGACGGTCAGCGAGTAGTGGTGGTCGCGGCCGAGCTTGGCCTCCAGCCCCTTGAGCGCCTTCTCGTTCGTCGACCGTGCCGTCGTCGCCTCCCCGCGCACGCGGTGCAGCACCGCCAGGTTGCCGAGGACGCCGAAATTGTAGGGGTGGGACGGCCCGTACATGTCGGGGTAGCGCTCGGTGACGGTCCTTGCCAGGTCGAGGGCCTCGTCCTGCCTGTCCACGGTGCGGTAGGTGTTGGCCAGGTTGGTCGCGGCGGCGAGCGTGTCGGGGTGGACGGGCCCGAAGAGCCGCAGGCACCGGTCGTGCGTCTCCTCCGCGAGCTCCAGCGCCTCCTGGTAGCGGCCGGCCCGTCGCCGGGCGATCGAGAGGTCGATCGAGGCGCGGACGGTCACGACGTGGTCCGGGCCGAGCTGCTCGGTGGCGAGGGCGAGGGCGTCCTCGCCGAAGTCCATGGCGTCCCGGAAGTCGCCCAGCATTCGGACGGCCCTGGCCAGGCCGTTCAGGTGCAGCGCCTCGTCGAAGGCGGTCACGCCCGCCGGGCGGGGCCGCGCCGACGTCAGCCGGTAGCAGCGCTCCTGGAGGTCCCGGGCCCGGACGTAGTCGCTGACGAGGCCGTAGTCGAGCGCGAGGTTGTTCATCGGACGGATCGTCCTCGCGTGCTCCGGCCCGAAGAAGCTCTCGTGCTCACGCAGGGAGAGTTCGTCCTGCTCCTGGCTCTGCCGGAAGTCGCCGCGTGCGCGCAGGTCGGCGGCGCTGCTGTCGGTCACCGCGAGCAGGAGGTCGCGGAACTCGTCGTCCATGCGCTCGCTGGCGCGCATCGTGCGGAGCGTCTCCCGGTTGATCTCGTACGCCTCGCGGTACCGGCCCCGGTCCCGGATGAGGATGGCGCGCAACCGCCGGGCGCGCAGGACGTTGAGGTCGTCCGGCGGGGAGGTCCGGCTCCAGTGCTCCTGCACGCGCTTCGAGAAGTCCGTCCCTCCCGACTGGTCGCTGGACCTGTACAGGTACCGGACGAACGACAGCACCATCGCCCGGACCCTCGGATCGGTGCTGTCGATGGCGCCGGTCGGGTCGATGTGCGCGTAGAGGGCCCCGAAGTCCTCCCACGACTCGGGCCGGTCCGGATCCTCGGGGGTGGCCTCCGCGAGCAGCAGGTGGACGTCGGCCAGGTGGCGGGCCCGCTCGGCGGGCGGCAGCGCGCTGCGGACCAGCCCCTGGATCAGCCGGTGCATCTGGATCGTCCGGTTGTCGCCTTCGATCTCGACCCGGACCAGGGCGTACCTGCGCAGCCCGGCGACGGCGCGGCTGGTCTCGATGGTGTCCCGGAGGATCGCGGCCAGGTCGGGCGAGACGCCCTCGGGAGCCGAACGGAACACGTCCCGCGGGAAGGGCTCGGGGCCGAAGAACGCGCAGCAGCGCAGCAGCGGCACGGCGTTCGGGTAGTTCCGCTCCAGCTCCTCAACGGCGAGCCGCCAAGCGGCGGTCATCGGACGCGGGTACTCGCTGGCCTCGCCCTCCAGGAGCAGGTCGCTGATGCGGTCGCGGAGCAGCGCGAGGTAGTCCTGCACCGACATGGCCGACTCCTGCAGCAGCGACGCCGCCTGCTCGAGGGCGAGCGGCAGGTCGCCGAGTTCCTCGGCGAGGCGCGCGGCGTCCTTCTCGACGAGCGCGCCGGGGAGGCGCTTGTTGAGGAACTGGACGCTCTCGTCGCGGGCGAACACGTCCACCTCGACGGTGGCGACGCGTCCCCGACCCTTCCAGTTGGGGTTGCGGGAGGTGATGAGGACGTCGCCCGGGCCCTGCGGGACGAACGCGTTGATGTCCTCCGGGTCGTCGGCGTTGTCGAAGATCAGCAACCAGCGGCCGTAGGGATCGCCGCGCTCCAGGGTCTGGCGCACCAGGTTCGCGGCCTCCTCCACACCGATCTTGCTGGCGGGCGGGAGGTCCAGCCGGGGCGCCAGCCCGGCGAGCGACGACCGTACGAGGCTCTCCTGGGCGGACGGGATCCACCAGACGAGCTGGTATTCACCGCGGAACCGGTGCGCGTACTCGATCGCGAGCTGGGTCTTCCCGACTCCGGCCATTCCGTGCAGCGCGTACGGCACCACCGCGGCCGCGACGTTGTTCCTGATCCCTTCCCGAAGAGACGAGAGAAGATCTTCGCGGCCGGTGAAATTGTGGTTGCGGGCGGGAATCTTGGTGCCCCAGATCCGGGGGATGCCCGCGGTCACCGGGGCGACATCGACTGAATCCGCCACACGACTCGCCTCCGCACATGGTCGCACCATCGGTCGTTTTCCGCATCGTATGCCGCCGGACGTGCCCGGGCCACGGGCAGAATTCCACGCCGAAGCGACTGGTCGGCCGTAGGCACGCGCTGAGATGCAGGGGCGTATGGTCTTCCCGCGTCCCGAAGGGCGGCAACGCCGGGAAGAACAATGGCGCGATGTGGCCAGGTTCCCCCGTCCCGGGAAGGGAACATGCAGAATCACAAGTGGGCCCTGGCCGCCGGAACAAGGAGCTCCGATGCGCGACGAGCTGGATTTCCGAAGTGACCTTCCGGACCTGTCCGGGGCGTCCTTGGAAGAGCTGAGCCGGCTGGGCGGCGGGGTGCTCGCCGGCGAGATCGAGGCGGTGTTCGGGCCCGACCGCCGGTCGGCGACGGTGTGCGCCGGGTTCAGCTCCTACATCGGCGACGCCGAACTCGGCTGAGGCTCGCGAGACGCACCGGGCGCCGAGAGGCCCGGCCGGCACCGGGCGAAGGGGTGGCGACGTGGACGAACTCACGGCCCGCCATGACCCGAACCCCTATCCAGGCCGGCGGCCCTTCACCGATGGGGAGCGGCATCGGTTCTTCGGCCGCGCCAAGGAGTCGGAGGCCCTCGCCGAGCTCTGGGCGCACCGTCCCGTCACCGTGCTGCGGGGGCCAAGCGGTTGCGGCCGGACCTCGCTCATCCACGCGGGCGCGGTCCCGCTGCTGCGCGACACCAGGCACGATCCACTGCCGGTGGCGGACGCCGGCCCGCTCGCCGTCCCACCCCAGGGACGGGTCCTGCCGAACGCGGCGTTCCCCGAGTCCGACCCCTATCTGCTGACGCTGCTCGCCGCATGGCGCGAGGATCCCGGCGAGGCGAATCCGGTGGCCGCGTTCCTGCGCCGGGCCAGGCGGCGCGGGCGGCCGGTGGCGCAGCGCCCGGTCCTGTTCGCGGTCGACTGCGCGGAGCGCTGGTTCACCGGTGGCCCGCTCTCCCGAGGGCAGCTGGGCCTGCACGAACTCCTCAGGACCGTGGCCGCCGATCCGGGCGTCCGGCTGCTGCTGTCCGTCCGGGAGGAAGAGGCCGACCACCTGGTGGCGGCCGTCGTCCGCCACGACCTGCCGGTCGCGGAGATGCGCCTCGGACCACTCGGCTGGAGCGGGGCGCTGGCCGCCGTGGCGGAACCCGCGCAGCGGGCGGGGCGCCCGTTCGAGGACGGCGCGGCCGAACGCCTGGTGGACGAGCTGAGCGCCGCGCATGAAGACGGGTCCGTGGAGCCGGTGCTGCTCCAGGCGGCATGCCGCACCCTCTGGGACCGCCTCGACGACCCCGAGGAGACAGTCTCCCTCCGGTCGATTCCGCGCATGGACGACATCCTCACCGACCTCTGCACAGCGACCGTCAACAACATCGTCGACGCGTTGGGCGCCGCCGCGAGTTCCCTGGACGCCGTGGCCGAGGCCGAGTGGCTGACGCTCAGGACGTGGGAGCGCGCTCCCGAGGACGTCGCACGACGCGCGGCCGAGATCCCGTCGACCGCCAAGGAGGCCGAAGGGCCCGCTGTCGAGCCGGGAGGCGGCCGGCGCACCCCGTCCGCCGCGGCACTGCATCTCCTCAGGGAGGCGCACCTCGTACGGAACGTCCGCACCGACGACGGGTTGACCGAGGTCCTCCAGCATCCGGACCTCGCCTACGCCCTGGTCCGGTTGGGGGAGCGGCCGGGACGCAGCAGGTTCCACGCCGGGCCGTGGAGCCGGCTGCGCGCGGCCGAAACGGCGCTGGCCGCCGGGCAGGTGCTGCTCGCGCGCGGCCTGGCCGGGTCGGCGGCCGGCCATCCCGACACCGACGCCGGGTTCCAGGCCGACGTGCAGACCGTCCTCGGGAACATCGCCTACCTGCACGGACGGTACGACGAGGCGGCCCGGTGCCATCAGCGGGCGGGAGAACTGCTCCAGACGATCGGCGAGAGCACGGCCGTCGTCCGGCAACTCGCCGCCGAGGGCTGGTCGCGGTTCGCCGCCGGAGACGCCGAACGCGGCGTCGCCCTCCTGCGCAGTGGCGCCGACCTGGCCCCCGGCGACGCGGCCGTCCAGGTGGGGCTGGGCCGGATGCTGTGGCGGGCCGGGCGTCCCGAGGCGGCGCTCGCCGTCCTCAGCGGTGTGCTCAACCGGCACGGGGACGTGCACGAGGCGCTGGAGATCCGGGGCGAGATCCTCGCCGACCGGGGCGAGTCGGAGTCGGCCCTGCGCGACCTGGACCGGCTCGGCCGGTCCGCCGATCCCGCCGCCCGCGCGGCCCGCGCGCTGGCGCTCGCACGGAGGGGCCGCCTGGACGCGGCCCGCGCGGAGATCGGCGAGGCCGTCGAGGCGGGCGCGGAGAGCGGTCCGGCGCTGTACCGGGCGGCGCAGGTGGAACTGATGACCGGCGACACCGGCACGGCCACCGACCTCGCCACCCGCGCGGTCGAGGCGCGCCATCCCCCGCTGCCCGAGCACCTGCGTGCCGAGGCCTGGCGCCTGCTGGCGGACGTGTGAGAGACGCGGGACGCGGAGTCACGGAGTGTGGCGTGTGACGCTGTGCGCCGTCCGCTCCCGGCGGAGGATCAAGGCATGGGTTCCACTGCCACCGCGCTGGTGACCGGCGGAACGGCCGTGCTCACCGGAGCGCTCACCGCGGTCGTCGGCGTCGTCACCGCCCGCCTCGGCCACACCTACGAGCGCCACCGGGAGGCGGACGCCCGGGCGGCGGAGCGGTCAGAGGCCGCCGAACGGCGCGTCCGCGAGGCGCTGCGGAGCATGGACGACGCGGTCGTCGACCTCGGGGTGACCGTCCGCCTGTGCGAACGCCTGCGATCTCTCGGAGCCCTCGGCGAGGACGAGGAACTGGCCGGTGGGAAGCGCGTCTCCGCGGAGTACCGGACGGCCGTCCGCGAGATCCAGGGCTTCCTGGACGCCGTGGGCCACGATCCGCGGATGGCGGGACCGGTCGAGACGCTGCGCGCCGAGGTGCGCCGTGCCTGGCTGCACGGACTCGGCGACGCCGGGAAGCAGGATCCGCGCAGCGCCGCCGCCGTGGACGAGGAGCTCCAGCGCCTCATGGGCGATGTGGGGCGCGCCCTCGCGGAGCCGGCGGCGGCCGGCCTCCCGCTCACACCCGCGCCGGCACGGCCGCCTTCCGGACCGGACCGTGGCGCAGCCGCCGCCGGAGCCGGAGCGTCCGTGCCCGCCGCCCGCCCCAGAGCAGCACGCCGGTGGCGGCGATGGAGATCGGCACCACCCACGCGACGCCGCGAGCGCCCACCGCGTTGATCGCCGCGCCACCGATCATCGTGCCGACGGGGGTGATGCCGAGGGTGATGAACCGGTTCGTCCCGGCGACACGTCCGCGCAGCTCAGGAGGGGTGCGGGTGGCCTGGTAGGCGGAGAGTGCGATGTTGAGCCGCGCGCCCACGAAACCGACGCCGCCCCAGGCGGCCATCCAGACGTCGGCCCAGGGGAAGGCCGCGAGCAGGGCGGTCATGACGAGCCAGGCCCACATGCACAGCCTGAGGAGGGTGATCGGACGGCGCCCGAGGCGGCCTCGCCGCGTGACCGCCACATACCCGGAGACGAACGATCCGCCAAGGCCGGGTGCGGCGAGCAGGACGCCCGCCATCGCGAGCGGAAGGCCCGCTTCGCGCGCGCGGACCACCAGCAGCAGGGTGACGACCTGGAACAGCAGGTTGGTGGCCGTGCACGCGATCAGTGCCGTGCGCAGGAACCGGTACCGCCACAGCCATTTCAGCCCTTCGAGCATCTCGGCGATGAGCGAGCCGCCGCGCCGGAGCCCGGCCCGCGTCCGGGACGCGTCGGTCGGCCCGGCGGCATGCAGGGGACGGGCGTGGTTCCAGTGTCCGCGGAGTCCTGCCGACCGCAGCGTGAGGAGCGCCGCCGTGGACGCGAGCCCGAACGCGGCGTCGGCGGCGTAGGGGAAGCCGGTGCCCGCGGCGTGCAGGACGCCGCCCAGGGGGCGGCCGAGCAGCATCGCGCCGTTCGCCCGCCCCTCGTTCTGCGCCATCGCCCGCTGGAAGTGCGCCGCCGGGACGACGCTCGGGACGGCCGTCACCTCCGCGACGTTGTAGAAGGTCGTGCACGTCCCGCTGACCAGTGCGGCGACGATCAGGACGGGTGGCCGGAACACCCCGAGGGCGAGGGCCGCCACGACCGCCAGGGACATCAGCGTCCGGACCGTCTGGCTGAGCAGCATCGTCCACCAGTGGTCCAGCCGGTCCACGAGCATTCCGGCGGGGACGTGCAGCAGCAGGCTCGGTACCGTTCCCGCAGCAACGACATAACTGACAAAAGTGGGTGATCCAGTAAGCGTGAAGGCGAGCAGAGGTGCCGCGGTGGTGACACTCATTGCGCCGAGCAGCGATGCCGCCGAACCCGTCCAGAGCAAGCCGAACCGGAAACGCCAGCCGTCCGCTTCCTTCGCCATCTGTGTCGCCCATAAGAAAGGTTCGTGCAGGTCACCGTGGTGGTGGGGGGAGTGTGCGCGGGTGGCCGGAGCAAAAGGCCGCGCGCGGCCGGCCCGACAAAAGCTCAGCCTAGAGGGTGCGCGGTATTGGGCTCACCAACGGCGAAGTAGAGGCCGGAAAATGTAACTCTGGGGGATTTTCAGGGGTGGGGGCGGTC
>NZ_QURH01001011.1 GCF_003428695.1 Actinomadura logoneensis | reverse complement strand
GGGCCGGGCGGTCGCCGGCCCCGCCCGCCCGGCCGTGCCGCGCGACGTCGCGACTCGGGTCACTGCGCGTCGTTCTTGGCCGCGTCCGCCAGCGCCTTCTGGAGTTTCGCGGCGTCCTTGCTCTGCAGGAACAGGCCGACGGCGGTGTCGATGTCGGTGTGCCACTTGTTGTTGGCCACCACGCCGTGCCACATCGACCCGGCCAGCTTGGTCGAGGGGTTGGTCCACTGCTGGAGGGCGTAGGAGAGGTACCCGGTGTAGAGGCTCTTGTCGGCGTCCGTGCGGGCCGGGATCGAGCCCTTCTTCGGGTTGAACAGGTCCTGGCCCTGCTTGCTGCCGGCCTCCTTCAGCCACGCCAGCGCGCCCGCGCGGTGCGGGGCGCCCTTGGGCAGGGTGAAGCTGTCCGACAGCCACAGGTACGTGCCGTCCGTGCCGGGGGAGGCCGCGTAGTTGAAGTCCGTGCCGAGCTTCTTGCCGAGGCCGTTCGGGGCGCTGCCGATGAAGTAGCCGTACGCCCAGTCGCCCATGATGTTGAACGCGGCCTTGCCGTCCACCACGGCCTTGGACGCGCCCTGCCAGTCGGTCGAGGCGGCCTCCACGGAGGTGTACTTCATGATCTCGGCGAAGTCGCCCAGCGCCTTGGTGACCTGCGGGCCGGACCAGTCCGCGCCGGGCTTCCACAGCGCGTTGTAGCCGTCGGCGCCGAGGTCGCCCAGCAGGACGCTCTCCAGCAGGTGGTCGGCCGTCCACTGCGCGCCGAGCGACAGCGGCACCTTCTTGGTCTTGGCCTGCACCTGCTTGAGGTCGGCGACGAACTCCGCGACCGTCTTCGGCGGCCCGGCGATCCCGGCGGCCTTCAGCACGGCCGGGCTGTACCAGAGCATGTTCGACCGGTGGATGTTCACCGGCACCGAGTAGATCTTGCCCTGGTAGCTGATCTGGTCGAGGAGCTGCTTGGGGTAGACCTTCGTCATCCCGTTGTCGTCGTAGAACGAGTTCAGCGGCTCGATCTGCCCGGCCTTGATGTAGTCCAGCAGCTCCGCGCCCGCGTGCCCCTGGAAGGAGTCCGGCGGCTTGCGGTTCTGGAGGCGGCTGGCGAGCACAGCCTTGGCCTGGGTGCCCGAGCCGCCCGCGATGGCCGCGTTCTCGAACGTCGTGCCGGGGTTGTTCTTCTCGAAGTCGGCCTTCATCGCGGCCAGGCCGTCGGCCTCGCCGGGACCGGTCCACCAGGAGAAGACCTCGACCTTGGACTTGTCGGACGACTTCTTGTCCCCGCCCCCGCCGCCGCAGCCGGCGAGGACCAGGGCCCCGCCGAGCGCGACCGCCGTCATCGCGGTGAGACCGCCGCGCCCGCGAACCCGGTGCGTGCGCACCCTTGATCCCAGCATCGCTCGTCCCTTCGGTTACCCGAGAAACAAGCGTCCGTTCAAGCGATGATCAGGTCAACACTCCATCGCGAATAGTGATCTTCCGGTGATCTCGGTCACCCCGGCCGCCCATCGGCCACCGTTCGGTCGCCGCCCGGTCACCACGGCAGGGCCGGGGGAAGGCCCTCGATGCCCGCGTCGGGCCACTCCAGCGGCGCGCCGAGCGGCTCCAGCTCGGCGAGCTGGAGCCGGTACCAGGGGGACGCCTCGGGCCGCTCGGCGAGCTTGAGGCACTCCGGCCACGTCCACCAGCGGGCCTCCTCGACCTCGTCGGGGGCCGGGACCGTCGTGGTGTCGGTCACGGTCGCGCGGACGACCGGGCACCGCTCGTGCTCCAGCGTCCCGTCCGCCGCGGCGGCCCGGTACCGGAACCCCGGCAGGATGGACGTGATCGTGTCGGGGACCAGGCCCAGCTCGGTGGCGAGCCGCCGCCGCACCGCGTCCCGGAGGCCTTCGCGGGGCGCCGGGTGGCCGCAGCAGCTGCCCGTCCAGACGCCCGGGAAGGTCTTCTTGCCCAGCGCCCGCCGGGTGATCAGCACCCGGCCGTCCGGATCGACCACGTAGCAGGAGAACGCCAGGTGGTAGGGGGTGTCGCGATGGTGGCTGGCCAGCTTCGGCGCCGTCCCGACGGCCTCGTCGGCCGTGTTCAGCAGGACGATCTCCTCAGAGTGAACGGACACGCGCTTCCTTTCGTTGAGGGTGGTGAGCCCGGCCGGGCGTGTGGTCGCGGTAGGTGATTGTGGCGATTCGGTGCGGAAATCGTCCCAGGCTGTGGGGTGGGGCACCGGGTCGGTCAAGCCGGACTAAACTCAGAACGGCCCGACGACCGGGGGCCTCCGAGAGCCCCTGATGGAGGAGTTGACGAGCGTGACCCTGCTGGAGTCGATCACGGGTCCTGAGGATCTCAAGCGACTGGACGCCACGCTGCTGCCCCGCCTGGCGGGGGAGATCCGCGAGTTCCTGGTGGACGCGGTCTCCAAGACCGGCGGGCACCTCGGGCCGAACCTGGGCGCGGTCGAGCTCACCATCGCCCTGCACCGCGTCTTCGACTCGCCCCGCGACCGGATCCTGTTCGACACCGGCCACCAGGCGTACGTCCACAAGCTGCTGACCGGACGGCACGACTTCTCCGACCTGCGGCGGCGCGGCGGCCTGTCCGGCTACCCCAGCCAGGCCGAGTCCGAGCACGACGTGATCGAGAACTCGCACGCCTCGACCGCGCTCTCCTACGCCGACGGCATCGCCAAGGCGTTCCAGCTGCGCGGCGAGTCCGAGCGGGCCGTGGTCGCGGTGGTGGGCGACGGCGCGCTCACCGGCGGCATGTGCTGGGAGGCCCTGAACAACATCGCCGGCGCCAAGGACCGCCCGGTCATCATCGTCGTCAACGACAACGGCCGCTCCTACTCGCCGACGATCGGCGGCCTCGCCAGCCACCTGGCCGACCTGCGCGTCACCCAGGGCTACGAGCGCGCCCTCGACCTGATCAAGCGGACGGTGCCGAAGGCCCCCGTGGTCGGGCCGGTCGCCTACGAGGCGCTGCACGGCGTGAAGAAGGGCCTCAAGGACGTCCTCCAGCCGCAGGCCATGTTCGAGGACCTCGGCATGAAGTACGTCGGCCCGATCGACGGCCACGACACCGAGGCCATGGAGCACGCGCTGCGCCGCGCCCGCTCGTTCGGCCGCCCGGTGATCGTGCATGCGATCACCCGCAAGGGCCAGGGCTACGAGCCCGCCCTCGCCAACGACGAGGACCACATGCACGGCGCCGGGGCGTTCGACCCCGCCACCGGCAAGGCGCCCGCCAAGCCCGGCGCGGCCCCCGGCTGGACGAAGGTCTTCGGCGAGGAGATGGTCGCGATCGGCGCCGAGCGGCCCGACGTGGTCGCCATCACCGCCGCGATGCTGCACCCGACCGGCCTGGCGCCGTTCGCCGCCGCCTACCCGGACCGCATCTACGACGTCGGCATCGCCGAGCAGCACGCCGCGACCTCGGCCGCGGGCCTGGCGTTCGGCGGCATGCACCCGGTGTTCGCCGTCTACGCCACGTTCCTGAACCGGGCGTTCGACCAGGTCCTGATGGACGTGGCGCTGCACCGGCTGCCCGTGACGTTCGCGCTCGACCGCTCCGGCGTGACCGGCGACGACGGCGCGTCCCACAACGGCATGTGGGACCTGTCCCTGCTGTCGCTGGTGCCGGGCATGCGCGTCGCCGTCCCGCGCGACGGCACGCGGCTGCGCGAGCTGCTGCGCGAGTGCGTCGCGATCGAGGACGGCCCGTCCGCGATCCGGTACCCCAAGGGCGCGGTCTCCGCCGACGTCCCGGCCGTGGACCGGGTCGGCGGCATGGACGTGCTGGCCCGGCACGCGGGCGCGAACGGCACCCGGGTGCTGCTCGTGGTCGCGGGCTCGCTGGCCGCCACCGCGCTGGAGGCCGCCGAGCTGGTCGCGGCCCAGGGCATCGGCGTCACCGTCGTCGACCCGCGCTGGGTCAAGCCGCTCGACCCCGAGCTCGTGGGCCTCGCCGCCGACCACACGCTGGTCGCCGTGGTGGAGGACAACGGCCGCACCGGCGCCGTCGGCGACGCGGTCGCCCGCGAGCTGCGCGACAACGCGGTGGACGTGCCGGTGCGCACCTACGGCATCGCGCAGGAGTTCCTCGACCACGCCTCGCGCGCGCAGATCCTCGCCGACCTCGGCCTCACCCCGCAGGACCTGGCCCGCGAGATCACCGCCGCGACCGCGCGCGTCGCCGGCTACGGCAACGCGTCCGCCGCCGAGCACCACGCCGAGGCCGCCACCGACTGACGGCCCGGACACCGGCCGACCGGGGGCGTTCGCACGCCCTCGGCCGGCCGGAGCCCGCTCAGGAGCACCGCACACACACGCACGGTAGCCCTTCGGTCACGCGCTCGTCATGGATTCCCCGCCGACCGTCCGGCGGGCCCGGGCGGTTTGCCGACCGACGCCCGAAAATTCACCGCCCCGCGACCCGCGCGGACACGGGCGGCGGGCGGCGTCGACCGACGAGTGCGGCCAGGGGGCCGGTCTGCGCCCGGGCAGGGGGCCGGTCAGCCCTGGTCAGGGGTGCGGCAGGCGGCGCGCATGGCCTCCCAGCGGGCGAGCTTCACCCGCTCGCCGCGGCCCAGGGACCGGGCGAGGGCGGCCTCGGCGGCGTCCAGCCTGAGCCAGTCCTCGTAGCGGACGGCGGGCGGGTCCCGGTGGTCCAGCAGGTCCTCGATGGTGCCGGTGGGCTCGATGCGGGCGTCGCCGAGGTCGGCGAGCAGGTTCCGGACGGTCTCGGCCGCGTCGGACTTGTTCGTCCCGACGACGCCGGTGGGGCCGCGCTTGACCCACCCCGCCACGTACTCGCGGGGGAGCGGCGCCCCGTCCGGGCCGAGGACGCGCCCGCCGTCGTTCGGCACCACCTTGCTCCGCTCGTCGAACGGCAGCCCGGCCAGCGGGACGCTCTGGTAGCCGACCGAGCGCAGCACCATCCCGACGGGCAGGTCCTCGAACTCGCCGGTGCCGGTGACGCGCCCGGAGCCGTCCAGGCGGGTGCGCTCCAGCCGCAGCCCCTCGACCCGGCCGGATCCGAGGATCTCGGCGGGCGCGCGCCAGAACCGCACGTCGATGCGGCGGGGACGGCCGCCCGGCGCGTCCGTCCAGCCGGTGAGGACCTTGATGTTCCCGCGCACGTGCCGGTCGGCCTCGGCGAGCGCGGCGGCGGCCTCGTCCAGGGCCATGTCCGCGGCCGGGACGTGCACCGACGCCTCGGCCAGGGTGCCGAGCTCGCGCAGCTCCTTGGTGGTGAACTTGGCGTGCGCCGGGCCGCGCCGCCCGATCATGTGGACGCGCCGCACCCGGCTGCGCGCCAGCGCGTCCAGGACCTGCTCGGGGACGTCGGTCGCGCGCAGCTCGTCCACCGTGCGGGCGAGGATGCGGACGACGTCCACCGCGACGTTCCCGACGCCGATGACCGCGACCTCCTCGGCGTCCAGGGCGAAGGAGTGGTCGGCGGCGTCGGGGTGGCCGCAGTACCAGTTCACGAAGTCGGTCGCGGCGAAGCTGCCGGGCAGGTCCTCGCCGGGGACGCCGAGCCGCCGGTCCACCATCGCGCCGGTGGCGTAGACGACCGCGTCGTAGCGTTCGAGCAGGTCGGCGCGGGAGACGTCGCGCCCGAGCTCGACGCAGCCGAAGAACCGGACGCCGGGCCCCTCCAGGACGCCCTGCAGGTACCGGGCGATCGACTTGATGGACGGGTGGTCGGGCGCGACCCCGTACCGCACCAGCCCGTACGGCGACGGGAGCCGGTCGAACACGTCGACCCGCGTCCCCTCACCGGCCTGCCGCCGCAGCGCCTCGACCGTGTACAGCCCCGCCGGACCGGATCCGACGACCGCGACGCGCAGGGTTCCCGTCATGGGGGCATTGTGCCCACGCGGCCGCCGGAAACGACAGCGTGAGCGCCGTCACACCCGGTTCCGGCTCCGCCCGACCCGCGAGTGGGACCGGCCGTAGACGAAGTAGACGACCGCGCCGACGACCATCCAGGCGAGGAACCGGTACCAGGTCTCGACCGGCAGGTTCAGCATGACGAACAGGCAGGCCAGCACCGCCAGGACCGGGACGAGCGGGACCAGCGGCGTCCTGAACGCGCGCGGCAGGTCCGGCCGGGTGCGGCGCAGCACCATCACGCCGATCGCCACGACCAGGAACGCGAACAGCGTGCCGATGTTCACCAGCTCGGCGAGCTTGGCCAGCGGGATGAGCCCGGCGAGGACGGCGACGACGCTGCCCAGGATGATCGTCGAGCGGTAGGGCGTGCCGAACCGCGGGTGGACGACCGACAGCCAGCCGGGCAGCAGCCCGTCCCGGCTCATGGCGAAGAACACCCGGCTCTGCCCGAGCAGCAGGATCAGCACCACCGTGGTGAGGCCCGCGACGGCGCCGATGCTGATGACCGTGGCGAACGCGGGGTGGCCGACGGCCTTGAAGGCGTCCGCGAGCGGCGCGGCGACGCTGAGCTCGGTGTAGTGCTGCATGCCCACGACGACCAGGGACACGGCCGCGTACAGGACGGCGGTGACGATGAGCGAGCCGATCAGCCCGATCGGGAGGTCCCGCTGCGGCCGGCGCGCCTCCTCGGCGGCGGTGGCCACGATGTCGAAGCCGATGTACGCAAAAAAGACAATTGAGACAGCGGCGAAGATGCCGAGCCAGCCGAAGGACACCGGGTGGATGCCGAACAGCACCTGGATCAGCGGCGCCGCCGCCCCCTTCACCGACTCGTTGGGCTGCTGCGGCGGGATGAACGGGCGGTAGTTCTCGCCCTTGACGAAGAACAGCCCCGCGAAGATCACCAGCAGCACGATCGCGACCTTGATCGCCACGACCGCCGTGTTCACCCGCGCGGAGATCTTGACGCCCGCGACCAGCACCGCCGTCACCGCGAGGACGACCAGCACCGCCGGGACGTTCACCACCCCGCCGTTCTGCCCCGGCGGGTTCAGCAGCTCGTCGGGCAGGCGGATCCCGGCGCTGGCCAGCAGCGAGTCCAGGTAGCCGGACCAGCCGACCGCCACCACCGCCGCGCCGAGCGCCAGCTCCAGGATCAGGTCCCAGCCGATGATCCAGGCCGGGAACTCGCCGAGCGTGGCGTAGGAGAAGGTGTAGGCCGAGCCCGCCACCGGGACCGTCGAGGAGAACTCGGCGTAGCAGAGCGCGGCGAGGCCGCAGACGACGGCGGCCAGCACGAACGAGATCGCGACCGCGGGCCCGGCCTTCTCCCGGGCGACCTGGCCGGTGAGCACGAAGATCCCTGTTCCGATGATGACGCCGACCCCGAAGACCACCAGGTCCAGCGCGCCCAGGTCGCGGCGCAGCCGGTGCTCCTTCACCTCGGTGTCGCTGATCGATTGCTCGACCGTCTTCGTGCGGAACAGGTCCACCTCGCGTACGTCCTCTCGACTCGACTGCGCTGCTCGTCGCCGAGGGTCACCTCCTGTAAAGGATCTGGACGGGACACAGCCCGCCGAAACCCACGACTTCACCGGGATGCCCAATGAAAACGCGAAAATGCCGCCCTGATGGTCCAGGACGGCATTTCCGTCATCGCGCCCGTGTCGGTGCACGGTCGCGGAGGCGGGCGCGCTGTTCACGCGGGCGCCTCCGCGGGCCGCCGGGCCTCCCAGGGGCGGTCCGGCGGCCTACGGGGTCGAGCGGGTCGAGCGGGTCGGCCGGAGGGTCAGGCGGGCAGGGACGCGACGCCCGGCTCCAGGAACCGGCGGCCGGTGACCTGCTCGGCGATGCCGCTGCGGTCCAGGTACGGGGTGATCCCGCCCAGGTGGAACGGCCAGCCGGCGCCGAGGATCATGCACAGGTCGATGTCCTCGGGGGCCGCCACGACGCCCTCGTCCAGCATGAGCCGGATCTCCTCGGCGAGCGCCTTCAGCGCCCGCTCCAGGACCTGCTCCTCCGTGGACGGCCGGTCGCCGCCCGCGAACAGCTCCACGGCCTCCGGGTCGAGGGTGAAGTCGGGCAGGTAGACGCCCCGCTTCCCGGCCGCGACGAACTTGCCGAACTTCTCCGACAGCGGGAACCGCTCCGGGAACGCGCCGTGCAGCGTCTCGTTCACGTGCAGCGCGATCGCCGGGCCGACCAGGCCCATCAGGACGAACGGCGGCATCGGCAGGCCCAGCGGGTTGGCGGCGCGCTCGGCCACCTCGATCGGCGTGCCCTCGTCCACGGCCTGGATGATCTCGGCCATCAGGCGCAGCAGGATCCGGTTGACCACGAACGCCGGGGCGTCCTTGACCAGCACGCAGGACTTCTTCAGCTGCTTGCCGACCGCGAACGCGGTGGCGAGCGCCGCGTCGTCGGTCTGCTCGCCGCGGACGATCTCCAGCAGCGGCAGCACCGCGACGGGGTTGAAGAAGTGGAAGCCGACGACCCGCTCGGGGTGCTTCAGCTTCGAGGCCATCTCCGACACCGACAGCGACGAGGTGTTGGTCGCGAGGATCGCCTCGGGTGAGACGTACTCCTCGACCTCGGCGAACACCTTCTGCTTGACCGACATCTCCTCGAACACGGCCTCGATGACGAAGTCCGCGTCGGCGAAGGCGTCCTTGGTCAGCGAGCCGGTGATCAGCGCCTTGAGGCGGTTGGCCTTGTCGGCGGAGATCCGGCCCTTGCCGAGCAGCTTGTCGACCTCGCCGTGGGCGTAGCCGACGCCCTTGTCCAGGCGCTCCTGGTCCAGGTCGGTCAGCACGACCGGGACCTCCAGGCGGCGCGCGAACAGCAGCGCGAGCTGCGAGGCCATCAGGCCCGCGCCGACGACGCCGACCTTGGTGACCTTGCGGGCCAGGGCCTTGTCGGGCGCGCCCGCGGGCCGCTTGGCGCGCTTCTGCACCAGGTCGAACGCGTACAGGCCGGAGCGCAGCTCGTCGCTCATGATGAGGTCGGCGAGCGCCTCGTCCTCGGCGGCGAAGCCCTCGTCGCGGCTGCGGTCCTTGGCGGCGGCGACCAGGTCCAGCGCGCGGACGTAGGACGGGGCCGCGCCGTGCAGCTTGCCCTCCAGCGTCCAGCGGGCCATGTTGACCGCGTCGTCCCACGCCTTGCCCTTGTCGACCTCGGGGCGCTTGACCTCGATCTCGCCCTTGAGCACGCGGGCGGTCCAGGCGAGCGACTCCTCCAGGAAGTCGGCGGCGTCGAAGATCGCGTCGGCGATGCCGAGGTCGTACGCCTGCTGGCCCTTGAGCTGCTTGTTCTGGGCGAGCGGGTTGTCGATGACGACCTTGAGGGCCTTCTCGGCGCCGATCAGGTTCGGCAGCAGGTACGTGCCGCCCCAGCCCGGCACCAGGCCGAGGAACGCCTCGGGCAGGCTCATCGCCGGGACGTTGCGGGAGACCGTCCGGTAGGTGCAGTGCAGGCCGATCTCGACCCCGCCGCCCATCGCCGCGCCGTTGTAGTAGGCGAACGACGGGACCTTGAGCTCGCCGAGGCGGCGGAACACGTCGTGGCCGAGCTTGCCGATGGCCAGCGCGTCCTCGCGCCGGGAGACCAGCGGGACGCCCTTGAGGTCCGCGCCGACGGCGAAGATGAACGGCTTGCCGGTGACGCCGACGGCGACGATGTCGTCCCGCTCGGCGATCGCGTCGAGCGCGGCGTTCAGCTCGGTGAGGCCGGCCGGCCCGAACGTGCTCGGCTTGGTGTGGTCGAAGCCGTTGTCCAGGGTGATCAGCGCGAGCGTGCCCGCCCCGAACGGGAGCTGGACGTCGCGGACGCGGGCGTGCGTGACGACCTCGCCCTCGAAGATCTTGGTGATGTCAGCGCTCACTTGGCGCCCTCCCAGTTCACGTTCTCCCAGAGGACGGTTCCGCCCATGCCCATGCCGACGCACATCGTGGTCAGGCCGTAGCGGACGTCGGTCCGCTCCTCGAACAGCCGCGAGAGCTGGGTCATCAGCCGGACGCCGGACGAGGCCAGCGGGTGGCCGAAGGCGATCGCGCCGCCCCACGGGTTCACGCGCGGGTCGTCGTCGGCGATCTTGAAGTGCTCCAGGAACGCCAGCACCTGGACGGCGAACGCCTCGTTGATCTCGATGAGGCCGATGTCGTCCATGGTCAGCGAGTTGCGGGCGAGCAGCTTCTCGGTCGCCGGGACCGGGCCGACGCCCATGACCTCGGGCTCGACGCCCGCGAAGGCGAAGTCGACCAGCCGCATCCGCGGGGTGAGGCCGAGCTCGCGGGCCACGTCCTCGGCGGCGAGCAGGCAGGCCGTCGCGCCGTCGTTCAGGCCCGCCGCGTTCCCGGCGGTGACGTTGCCGTGCACCCGGAACGGGGTCTTGAGCCTGGCCAGGTCCTCCATCGTGGTGCCGGGCCGCGGCGGCTCGTCCTCGGTGGCCAGGCCCCAGCCCTTCTCGGCGGACCGGATCGCGGTCGGCACCAGGTCGGGCTGGATCTTCCCGGCCTGGTAGGCGGCGGCGACCTTCTGCTGGCTGCGCACGGCGTAGGCGTCCGCGCGCTCCTTGGTGATCTGCGGGAACCGGTCGTGCAGGTTCTCCGCGGTGGTGCCCATGACCAGCGCCGACGGGTCGACGAGCTTGTCGGCCAGGAAGCGCGGGTTCGGGTCGACGCCCTCGCCCATCGGGTGCCGGCCCATGTGCTCGACGCCGCCGGCGAGGGCGACGTCGTAGGAGCCGAAGGAGATCCCGGCCGCGGTCGTGGTGACCGCGGTCATCCCGCCCGCGCACATGCGGTCGATGGCGTAGCCGGGGACGCTCTTGGGCAGGCCCGCGAGCACGGCGGCGCTGCGGCCGATGGTCAGGCCCTGGTCGCCGGTCTGGGTGGTGGCGGCGACGGCGACCTCGTCCACCCGCTCCGGCGGCAGGGACGGGTTGCGGCGCATCAGCTCGCGGATCGCCCGGACGACCATGTCGTCGGCCCGGGTCTCCGCGTACAGGCCCTTGGGGCCCGCCTTGCCGAACGGCGTCCGGACGCCGTCCACGAACACGACGTCACGTGCGGTACGAGGCACGGGTCGCCCTCCCTCGGAAGGTGGTTACTCACTGGTAACTCGCCATCCTACTCGTCGGTAATGCCCGTCCGGGTCATCCGCGCCGCGTGGTGATCGCAATCGTGGCCGGAATCTCAGTTTCGGCAGGGGAGGGCGGCGGTGTTCGGCTCCGCTCAGCGCTGTTCCGAGGGCGTTCGGAGCGGGCGGACCGGGACGAGCCGGTCGAGCGTCCTGGTCAGCACGAAGCCCCCTCCGGCCGCCACCAGCGCGCCCACCAGGAGGCCCACGGCCACGTCGTGCGGGTAGTGGACGCCGATGTACACCCGCGAGGCCGCGATGACCAGCGCGTCGAGGACGGCGATCGTCCCGAGGAGCCGTCCGGCCGCCAGGCAGACCGCCACCGCCGCCGCCCCCGCCAGGACGGCGTGGTTGCTCGGGAACGAGTAGTCGGACGCGCCCGGGCAGGCGACCGCGATGTGCACGGCGGGCATCGCGCGGCACGGCCGCTGCTCCTGGGCGATCAGCTTGACCACGCTGTTCAGGACGTACGCGGCGGCCATCGCGCCCGGCACCCACAGCGCGGACGCGGCGGCCCGCAGGCCCCGGTCCCGGGCCCGCCACCAGGCGAGCGCGGCGAGGACGACGAACAGGACCAGCCCGTAGTCGCTCCACCAGCCGACCAGGCCGTTCAGCTCGCCGGTGTGCCGGGACACCCCGACCACCGCCCGGTAAAGCCCCGCGTCGAACGCGTCGTGCCCGGCGAGCACCGCCGCCGCTGTCCCGTGGATCACTCGGACCCCGCTCCCCGTGAACTCGTCCCCACCTTGAATCTACAAGTATGTAAATTTACCGGACGGAGACGTCCTCGTCGGCCGACGCGGCCAAGACGAGGGGGAGGGCGGGCGGCGCGCCGGGGACGCTGTGGGGCGGTCGGCGCGCGGCGGACGGTCAGGTGGCGGCCTGGGCGTGTTCGACCAGGTCGTGCAGGTCGATCGCGGCGTCCTGGGCGGCCAGCAGCGAGAGCACCACCAGCCCGACCACGGCCGCGATCAGCAGCGGACGCCGCGCCGGCGGCGGCTCCAGCAGCGCCGCGACCCGCCTCGGCAGCGGGCCGGGCCGCCGGACGAGGCGCATCCCGCGCATGCGGACGGCCCCGATGAGCGAGCCGGTGAGCGGGCCGGTGAGCGCGCCGATGCCCAGGGCGGCGGCGGGCAGCGGGCGGGGACGGCGGTTGTGCGCGAGCGCGGCCCGTCCGATGGCCTGGGCGGTCTGCTCCCGGTCGCGGATGTGCGCGGCGGCCCGCTCGTCCGCCCAGCGCTCGGTCGCGAAGACGACCGCGCCGCGCAGCGGCCAGAGCAGCGGGTTCGCCGCGACGGCGATGGCGGCGAGGGCGCGGAACAGGTGGTGCCGGTCCGCCAGGTGCGCCCGCTCGTGCGCGATCAGCGCCCTCCGCTGGGCGGGGGAGAGGACGTCCAGCATGGCGGTGGTGACCAGGACGCGTCCGGGCCGTCCGGGGAGCGCGAAGGCCTCGGCCCGCGGGGCGTCCACGACCGCGACCAGGCCGTCGCCGGGCAGGTCCCGGGCCGTCCGCGCCGAGGCCGCCAGCCGGTGCCCCTGCCGGACGGCCACGCCCACCGCCGCGGCCAGGCAGGCCGTCAGG
>NZ_QURH01001009.1 GCF_003428695.1 Actinomadura logoneensis | reverse complement strand
CGTCCGCGACGCCCGCGCCGCCGACCCAGATCTCGCCCGCCGCGCCGGGCGGCAGCACCCGCCCGCGCGGGTCCCGCACCGACACCGACCAGCCCGGCAGCGCCCGGCCCACGGACCGCGACCCGGCCACCAGGTCGGACGGCGTGACCGTCCGCGCGGTCACGTGCACGGTCGTCTCGGTGATCCCGAACATGTTCACCGCGCGGCAGCGCGTGGGGGAGTGGCGCGCGAACCACGGTGCGAGCAGCCGCACGTCGAGCGGCTCGCCGCCGAACACCAGCAGCCGCACGGCCAGGTCGTCGTCCGCGCGCTCGTCCGCGCGGACGAGCTGGGTGAACGCCGACGGCGTCTGGCTGAGGACGGTCACCCGCCGCTCCGCGAGCAGCCGCCGGAACGCGGTCGTGTCGCGGGCCGTCCAGTAGGGGACGACGACGAGGCGCCCGCCGGTCAGCAGGCATCCCCAGATCTCCCAGACGGAGAAGTCGAACGCGCTGGAGTGGAACAGCGTCCAGGTGTCGTCCGGGCCGAGGCCGAAGTCCCCGGTGGTCGCCTCGAGGAGGGCCAGGACGTTCCGGTGCGGGACGAGCACGCCCTTCGGACGGCCCGTCGAACCCGAGGTGTAGATCACGTACGCGGTGTCGTCCGGCGTGCCGGCCCTTGCCGGGCCGCCCGGGCCCTTCAGCTCGTCCAGGCCCTTGACGCGCACGTTCTCAACGCGGGGGAAGTGGGCCGGGTCGGCGATGACCAGCGGGAGACCGGCGTCCTCGGCGACGAGGCGGAGGCGGTCGGGCGGGTTGCGCAGGTCCATCGGGACGTAGGCGCATCCCGCCTTGAGGACGCCGAGCACGGCCACGACCAGGCTCGCGTCGCGGTCGAGGCACACGCCGATCCGGGCGCCGGGCCCGACGCCGAGCGCGCGGAGCCCGGCGGCCACCGCGTTCGCGCGTCCGTCCAGCTCGCGGTAGGTCAGCTCGACCTCGTCGTCCACGACGGCGACGGCGTCGGGACGGCGTGCCGCGACCTCCTCGAAGCGCCGGTCGATCCGTCCGTGCGCGGCGGGGGAGGGGCCGACGCCCGCGCCGCCCGACCGCAGCGTCCGCGCGGTCTGCTCCTCGGTCAGGACGGGGATGCCGGCGAGCGTGCCGGTCCCGTTCGTGAGGGCTGCCGCCAGCCGTGCGACGGACGCGCCGAAGTCCTCGGCGACCCGCTCCGCGATCGCGCCCTCGTCGAACCACACGGCGGCTTCGCCGGTGTGTTCGGTGACGTGCAGGGTCAGTGGGAAGGGCGGGGCTTGGAACGGCACATGGACGCGGTCGTCGGCGGCGGTTGAGAACACGACGCCCATGTACTGGGCGGCCTCGTCGACGATGTCCAGCTGTGCGAGGTAGTCGGACGCGCCCTGTTCCTCGTCGTCGCTACACACGCGCACGAGCTGCGGGCCGTGTCCGTTAGGGCCATGGCCGTTGTCGATGAGGCCGAACTCGACCGTCGGCTCACCGGAGTACCGGGCGAGGGTGAGGGCGATCGCTCCGAGGAGCGGCGCCCTTTCCCCTGAGGGGAGCGGGAGCGTTCGTACGCTTACGAACCCGGGCCGGGCCGGGTCTCCCATGCCCCACTCGGGGGCGGCCCATCGCGCCTCCGGAGCGGCGTTCTTCACTTCCGTGTACGCGTCGTCCCTGGTCACACCGAGCAGGGCGTCGGCGGTCCGGTCCAGGAGGTCGCGCGACCCCCGGCGCGCGACAAGGACCAGGTTCGCGGTCGCGTCCGCATAGCGCAGGAGCACCGCACGCACGAGGCCGGGTTCGCCATGGACGGGACGGAGCACTTCACGCCGGGTCCGTTCACGGGCCGAGGGGGAGTCCTGGGGCGAGGGGACGAACGTCTCCCAGATCCGCACTCCCTTGAAGTCGGTGGTATCCAGACGCGCGGACAACTCGTGCGCGCGCGTGCCGCCGGGTAAGCGCACGACCAGGGCTTGGCAGTCGCGTCCCCGCCCGTCCAGGAGGAGCGGGCCCGGCTGGAGCCACGCGGCGGTGAGCGTCGCCGCCGCCGTTCCGGTGATCGTCATCGTCTCGGTCCTCCGCTCCTGCCCGCCGCGCTCAGCGGACGGTGAACCCGGCGTCCACGGTGAGCACCGCGCCGGTCACCCGCGCCGCGTCGTCCCCGGCCAGCCAGACCGCCGCCCCGGCCACGTCCGCGGCCTCGACCAGCGCGTTCATCGGCTGGTCGCGCAGGAAGAACTCCTCGTGCCGCTCGGCGGGCAGCCGCAGCGACCGGGCGATCTCGACCAGCATCCGGCCCTCCGCGACCGGGTCGTCCCGCACCGAACCGGGGCACAGCGCGTTGACCCGCACCCGGTGCGGCGCGTAGTCCAGCGCGGCGGCCCGGGTCAGCCCGACCAGGCCGTGCTTGGCGGCCACGTACGCGGCGAAGTCGCGGTAGCCGACCAGCCCGGCCGTCGAGGCGACGTTCACGATGCTGCCGGACCGCCGCGCGACCATGACCGGCGCGACCGCCTTGGTCGTCCGCCACGCGCCGGACAGGTCCACGTCCAGCATCAGCGCCCAGTCGCGCTCCTCGATCTCGTGCACGGGCGAGCCGGACGGGGCGGCGATGCCCGCGTTGTTGACCAGGACGTCGACCGTGCCGAACCGGTCCAGCGCCGCGTCCACGGCGGCCCGTACGGCGGCCGGGTCGCGCACGTCCGTCCGCGCCGTGACGACGGCCGCGCCCTCCCGCTCGCACAGCTTCGCGGTGTGGTCCAACTGCTCGTGGCTGCCGAGCGGGTAGCCGACGCCGGGCAGGTCCGCGGCGATGTCGAGCAGCGCCAGGTCCGCGCCCTCGCGGGCGAACCGGACGGCGCACTCGCGGCCGATCCCGCGCGCCGCCCCCGTGATGACGGCCGTCTTGCCCTGGAGAAGCCCCGCCCCGCCACCGCGCTCGGACGCGCTCATGCGCGCGCGAGGGTCTGGAGCAGCGTGTCCGGGGCGTCCGCCAGGTACATGTGCCCGCCGGGCAGCTCCCGATAGGTGAACCCGGCGCTGGTGACCTCCCGCCACTGCCGCGCCTGCTCCGCGGTGACCAGCGCGTCGTCCGCGCCGCGGAGCGCCGTCACGGGGACGGCCACGGGCACGTTCGAGGACGGCTTGTAGTTCTCGTGCATCGCCACGTCCGCGCGCAGCGACGGAAGCAGCAGCTCCCGCAGGTCCGGATTGTCGAACGCGGCGTGCCGGTACCCGGCGAACTCCTGCACGCGGGAGAGGAACTCGTCGTCGTCCAGGCCCGTCGCGCGGTCGTCGCGGCCGGTGTTCGGGCCGGGCGAGCCGCTGACGCACAGCCGCGCCGGGACCGGGCCGCCGAGCCGCACCAGCTCGCGGACGATCTCGTAGGCCAGCACCGCGCCGAGGCTGTGCCCGAACAGCGCGAACCCGGGCGCCCCCGCGGTCAGCTCCGCGACCCGCGGGGCGAGCCGCGCCGCGGCCTCGATGACGTCGGTGAACGGCTCCTCGCCGAACAGCTCCTCGCGGCCGGGGAGCTGGACGGGCAGCACGGTCACCCTGTTCCCGGGCCGGTTCCTCCACGCCCGGTAGAACCCGGCGCCGCTCCCCGCGAACGGCAGGCAGACCACGGGCGGCGGCGCTCCGGTCCGCGACGGCTCGCCCGGCTGTGACCGTTCGCCGGCCCGTGACGGTTCGCCGGCCTGTGACGGTTCGCCGCGCTGCGACGGTGTGGCGGACATCCGATCCTCCCTAGAGCTTCGCCATCAGCTCGGCGACCTCGCGGTGCCGGGTGCAGGGGTGGTCGCCGAACGCGTCCCGGACCCGCTCCCGGACCTGCGGCTCCTGCTCCTGGCTGAGCTTGAACATGCCGTCCACGCGGGTGACGGCGATCCGGAACGCCCCGACCGCGGACATGATCCGGCGGAAGTAGCCGACCGACCCGTCCATCGACCAGCCCGCTCCGAACTCGCTCTCGTACGCGCGCACGGTGGCCTGGACGGTCGCGAGCGTGTCCTCGGGGGTGTCGGCCAGCCGCAGCGTCCCGTGCACGTGGACGGCGGTGAAGTTCCACGTCGGCGCGGCGGGCGTGATGCCGTAGACGGTCGGCGACACGTACCCGTGCGGGCCGGTGAACGTCGCGACGACCGGCTGGCCGTCGGTGAGCGCGGCCCAGTGCGGGTTCGCCCGGTTCATGTGCCCCCACAGGACGCCGCCGGTCAGGTCGTCCGGCGGCTCCGCCAGGTGCGGGTCCAGGATGATCGGCAGGTGCGTGACGAACGGCGGCGCCGTCCCCGTCCCGTTGCTGACCAGCTGGGCCAGCGGGTACCGGCGGACGAGCTCGACCGTCCACGACGAGTCGGGGGCGCGGTAGACGGACGGGACGTACACGCGGTGCTCCTTCTCCTGGGTGCGGCGGCGGGTGTCCCGTCGCCGGGACAGGGCGGTCTGCGCGGCCGGGCCGCCGACGAGCGGCGGCCCGCGCGGTCGGGCGCTACTTGAGGCGGGTGAACGTCCAGGCCGCGCCCTGGGGCTCGGCCGGGAGCGGGCGGAGCGTGGGGCGTTCGGGATCGTCGCCGGGAGCGAGGTCGAGCGCGAAGTCGCCGCTGCGCTTGCCGGACGCCACGACCAGGAACTCCGACGGCGGTCCCGCCGGGACGAGCCGCCACTCACGCGGCTTCGGCCAGCCGCCGATGGTCGCGCCGGCCGCCGGGTCGCCGGGCGGGAAACCGAGGAAGATCCCGCTCTCCACATTGCAGATCACGACCGTCTTCCTGCCGAACGCGCGGATCTCCCACTGCGCCTCGCCAGGGATCTCGGTGTCCGGGCGCAACCGCACCTCGCGGCCGGGAGAGGCGTCCCCGGCGGGCAGCATCAGGGACCGCTCCCCGGGCCCGGTGAGCCGGGTGATCGCATAAATTCCGTTCGCTATGACGCCCAAAGCGGATTCCTTTCCGGACGGCGTGATCGCGACCCATGAAATGTCGCCGCCGCACCGGCCGGGAACCGGGTCGTCCACATGCGGTCAGGGGTGTTGCGTTCCAACGGTCCCGCTCGGAACGCGAAAGCGGCCGTTGGGACGGCCGCTCCGGAATCGCGTTCGAAAATCCGTCACGGAATCCAGCCGGCCTCGGTGGCGATGCGCACCGCGTCCACCTTGTTGCGGGCGTTGAGTTTCACCACCATGGAGGTGAGATAATTGCGTACGGTGCCGACCGAGAGTTGCAGTGCGGCGGCGATCTCGATCGGCTCGGCGCCCTGCGCGACATGTTTGAGCACCTGCTCCTCGCGTTTGGAGAGCGGGTTCTCGCCGACGTCCCAGGCGCTCAGCGCGAGCTGCGGGTCGATGATCCGCCGGCCGGAGGCCACCTCCCGCACCGCCTCGGGCAGGCGGGCCGGGGGCGTTGTCTTCAGAAGGAAGCCGCCCACCCGGGCCGACAGCGCGCGCCGGATCACCCCCGGCCGGGCCATCCCGGTCAGGATCATCGTCCGGCAGGACGGCAGCGTGTCGTGCAGCATCCGGGCCACGGTCAGCCCGTCGATGTTGGAGATCTCCAGGTCGATGATGGCCACGTCCGGGCGGCACTCCCGCGCCGCCGGGACGACCAGGTCGCCGCGGTCCACGCTGGCCACCACGTTCAGGTCGTGCTCGATCTCCAGCAGGGCGGCGAGCGCCCCGCGTATCAGGTCCTGGTCCTCGGCGAGGAGCACCTTCAACGCCCGCATTGCACACCTTCGGAATCGCGAACGGCGCCGCGCGGCGCCAGGGACGGGGTCGGGAAAGGATCTTCGGGACGGCCGATCCGGTGTCAGGGCGTCGCCGCCGCCGGGGGTGGTCGGGACATGGCCGGTCCCACCACGGTGCTCCCCTTCGCCATTTCGTTCCCCGCTGCCATACGCTGTGTGCCGTGTCGGTACCCGCGGTAATCGTGGGGGTGGTGCTCTGTCGGTGCTCCGTGCGTTTGACAATTATCGTGCTACCACGTGCTTCTCGTACCATGCCGATTCATGGCCGTATGCGGCCACTCTGGGCGTCGAAATTAACGGGATCTTTACGGCCCGGCCGTCTTCCTGGCAAGAGCGGACTAATTGAAGAAAGCACCACTTCGCCGCCGGGGGCTCCCCGGCGGCGAGGCGGCAGCCGAACCGAATTCCGTTATCTGCTCGTGATCACCACTATCCGACGCGTTGCAATGCCTTCTCCCGGTACGCGGCGACCCGGGCGCCGGACTCGCGCCGCGCCATCCGGCGCAGCACCAGCGGCGCGAGCAGCAGCCCGACCAGCGCCCATGCGCCGAGCACCCCGAACGTCTCCAGGTGCCGCCACGAGTGGTGCAGCTCGACCGCCGCCATGTCGCCCGGCAGCAGCGCCGACCGCATCCCGAGGCCCAGCCAGTAGACCGGGAAGATCTGCGCGGTCGTCTGGATCCAGTCCGGCAGCGCGGTGATCGGGTAGAAGATCCCGGAGATCGAGATCACCGCCATCACCGGCAGCGTGATCGCCCCGGCCGCGCGCGGGCTGGCCACCAGCGCCCCGACCGCCGCGCCGATCGACTGCGTCGCCACCAGCCCGAGCAGCAGCACCCAGACCAGCGTGGCCCAGTGCCCGAAGGAGTCGAGCTTCAGCCCCTTCACCATGAACGCGCCGGGGACGAGCAGGATCGCGAGATAGGCCACCACGCAACCGGACGTCATGAACAGCTTGCCGATGAAGTACGCGCGGATGCCGTGCGGCGTCGAACGCGCCCGCAGCAGCGTGCCGTCCTCGCGCTCCACGGTCAGGTACTGGATCACCAGGATCATGCCGAGCGCGATGAACATGCCCAGCACGCTCGGCAGCACCAGCGCGCCCAGCTTGAACCCGGTGTGCCGGAACTCCCGGTTCCGGTAGAAGAAGATCGCCACCAGGGTCAGCAGCGGCCAGAGCACCTGGTTGACCAGCTCCGACCCGCTGAACGCCTGGCGCAGCTCGATCCACCCCCGGGAGACCCCCGAGGTGATCGCCGTCGTGCCCGTCCGCGCCTTCACCGCACCGACTCCTTCGCCTGGTCGCCGGCCCCGTCGCCGTTCTCGCCGGTCCCGCCGTCCTCCGCCTCGTCCTCGTCCTCGGGGGGCGGTCCCCCCTCGCCGGACTCGGCGCGGTGCACCAGCGCCAGGTAGGTGTCCTCCAGCGAGGACGGCCGCACCGCCAGCCCGGAGACGGCCGTGCCGTGTTCCTCGAACAGGCCCCGGACGAACCCCGTGGAGTCCTTGACCGAGCGCACGTACCGCTGGCCGTCGAGGGTCCAGCGCACCTCGTCCTCGCCGACGATCTGCTCGGCGAGCTCGGCCGCCGTGCCGTCCGCGACGATCCGGCCGTGGTTGAGGATCACGATCCGGTCCGCGAGCTTGTCCGCCTCGGCCAGGTCGTGCGTGGTCAGCATGATCGTGGTGTCGCCCGCCGCGGCCAGCCCGAGGATCAGGTCGTGGAACTCGTGCCGCGCCTCCGGGTCGAACCCGGCGGTCGGCTCGTCCAGGAACAGCAGCTCGGGACGGCCGACCATGCCGATCGCGACGTCCAGGCGCCGGCGCTGGCCGCCCGACAGCATCCGGATCTGCTTGTCGGCGTGCTCGCCCAGCCCGACCAGCGCGATCAGCTCCGCCGCGTCCCACGGCCGGGTGACCCGCTCGGTCGAGTGGCCCGCGTAGTACGTGCCGAGGTGCGCCAGCAGCTCGCGGACCCGCCACTTGCCGTGGTCGCGCCACGACTGCAGGACGATCCCGATCCGGGACCTCCAGTTCTCGTCGCCGTGGGCGGGGTCCTGGCCGAGCACGCTGACGTGCCCGGCCGACCGCATCCGGAACCCCTCCAGGATCTCGATCGTGGTGGTCTTGCCGGCCCCGTTGGGGCCCAGCATGGCCAGCACCTCCCCCTGGTGCGCCCGGAAGGTCACCCCGCGAAGGACGTCGTTGGCGCCGTAGCGCATGCGCAGCCCCTCGACCTCGATGACCGTCTCGCCGCTCGGACTCATCGGCTCGCCTTTCCTGGTTTCTCGGGCGGCCCCTGCCGGCCGTCGTCGGATATCGCCGCCTGCGTCCGCGCCCTCAGCTCCCGCCGGTCCACCCCGGCGAGGGCCAGCGCGCGCGGCACGGTGCCCGCCCGGAGCTCGAGGATCCCGAGCAGGATGTGTGCGGGCCGCAGGTCCTTCTTGTCGCCGGCGGCGGCCATCCCGCGCTCCAGCGCGAGCTTGGCGGAGGTGCCCGCGTCGGACGGCCTGCGCTCGCCCCTGCGCGGCCTCAGCACCTCCTGGTCGGCGGCGGTGACGCCGGCGGTGCCGAGGCTGTGCTCGAACTCGCGCTGCAGCGCGTCCCCGACCGCCCGGTGGTCCAGTCCCGCCCAGGCCAGCAGCTCGCGCGTGGTGTCCTCGTCCGCCGCCGCGATCGCCAGCAGCAGGTGCTCGGCCTCGATGGTCCGCGAACCCGCCTCCTGCGCCTCCTCCGCCGCGCGCTCGATCACCGAGCGCACGTACCGGCCGAAGACCTGGAGCATCACGTCCTCCTCCGCAACCGGACCCCCGCCTCGATCAGCTTCCTCGCGTGCTTCTTGTGCACGGCCTGGCGGGTGACGCCCAGGGCCTCGGCGACCTCGGACCAGCTCCAGCCCGCCCGCATGGCCTTCTCGACCGCCACGTCCTCCATGCGGTCGGCCAGCCTGCGCGTGGCCACCACCGCCGCCAGTTCCTCGCCCGGATCCCGCGAGGCGGGCACTTCGGCTCCAGACATGCGAGCAACCTAGGTTGCTTAGAGGAGGGTTGTCAACCCCGGTTGCTTAACTGGGTCGGAGCCTGCGCGCGGGCCCCGAGCCGGCCGTCGCCGGACCGCCTGGGCCGACGCCCGCGCTGGTCACACGGGTGAAGTCGCGACTCCGCGGCCGCGGCTTCCGGGCGTGGGGACGGTGCGTACACCGGCCGTGACGTATGAAAAGTTCACGTCCAACACGTGAACCGCTCAATGGCCCCACCGGACCTTCCATTGCATGCTGTGGCCAATGCAGATCAAGGAAGGAATGTCGGTTGGCTCGAGCGCTCCCCACAGAAGGCTGGACCGCCTCATTCGGAATCCCGGCCGCCCGCCCCGGCATTTTCCATCGCAGAGCCTGCCCCGGTGGCCCAACACGGTAGCTAGGCGGCGGACTTAAAATCCGTTTCAGTGTGGGTTCGAATCCCACCCGGGGTACGTCGTGCACACATTTCGATCCCTGTTCAGAAGACCGCTCCGAATCCTGCCCGAGGAGAGGACCCGTGAACACGGCACGGAACAACCTGACGGCCGGAACCCGTCCGCCCGCACCGTCCGCGGTCCGGGCCGCCGGAACCCCCGGCGGCCGGGACAGGCGCTCGGTCCAGGCCGGACTCGGCGCCGACGTCGGCGTTCAGGCGCGGCGGGCCGAACTGCACATCCCGGCCGGGCTCACCTTCGAGTCCTGGCTGCACATCGGCCGCAACCTGAAGCTGATCACCAACTCGTCCGCCTGGTGGCTGGGGGACTGGCTCGTATACGGCGAGAGCCGCTTTCCCGACCGCTACCGCCTCGTCCTGGAGGAGACCGCACTCGACTACCAGACCCTTCGAAACTACGCCTGGGTCGCCCGCCGTTTCCCGGCCTGGCGCCGCCGCGACGCCCTGAGCCTCCAGCACCATGCGGAAACAGCCGCCCTGCCCGAAGCGGAACAAGACCGATGGCTGAGCAGAGCGGAAAAGGAGAAATGGTCCACGCGCCGCCTGCGCGCGGAACTACGGCAATTCCGTGAACTCACCGGGGCCGTTCCCCGAAAGCCGCCGACGAAGGTCGTCGTGAGTCTCGCCGAGGGACGCGGCGAGGCATGGTCCCAGGCCGCCGAGGCCGCCCGGATGCCCCTCCCCGACTGGATCGCCAAGGTCCTGGACGAGGCCGCCGCCGACGCCGGCTGATCGGGCTGCCGTCCCAGCACGCCACGGAGGCCCAGCACGCCACGGAGGCCCCTCGCGATCAGGAGGGGCCTCCGCCGCGTGCGCACGGACGGGACAGAAGGTGCGACCGCGCTCAGGCCTCCGCAGCGGCGGCCGGGGCGGGCTCCCGGGGCGGCAGCGGGCCGTCGGTCAGCCGGTTGCTGAACCGGGCGAGCAGCCCGGTCTGGGCCGTCTCCTTGATCCGCCTGCCGATGAACGGCGGGATCCGCCAGTTCGCCGGGTTCCGCTTGGCCATCTGCGAGACCAGGTTCACGTGCGGGTACCGCGCCCGCTCGTACGCGCGCAGCCGCTCGGGGACGCTCCTGCCGCCGGCGTTGCCGGTGCCGTCCGCTTTGTCGGTGCCGTCCGCGCCCGCCAGTTCGCGGCCGAGGACCCAGGCGTCCTCGAAGGTCTGGTTCGCCCCCTGGCCGAGGGTGGGCGGCATGGTGTGCGCGGCGTCGCCGAGCAGCGTGACGCGGCCCTCGCCCCAGACGCGCCGGACCTTGTTCCAGCGGTGCCCGAAGAAGTCCAGGTCCTCCGCGGTGGCGGCGGCGAGGACGTCGGGCACCGGGTAGGCCCAGTGGCCGAACCGGTCGCGCAGCATCGCCACCGGATCCTCCGGACGCGGGTCGGCGGGCTTCCAGCGCACGTCGAACCACCACTGCAGCAGGCCGGGCCCGGCCGGGATGAGGCCGCACGCGCCCTCTTTTCCGGTGATCATGTAGTGCAGGGTCGTGTCGGTGATGTCGATGTCGATCGGGCTGAGCCCCTGCCAGGTGCCGAACGACGCGGGGCGGACGCTGCCCTCGCCCCAGAGCTGCCGCCGGACGACCGAGTTGACGCCGTCCGCGCCGACGACCAGGTCGCCGGTCGCGGTCGTGCCGTCCTCGAAGACGGCGGTGGCCGACCCGGCGTCCTGCGTCACCCGCGCGCAGCCGGCGCCGTAGCGGACCAGGCCGTCCGGAAGCCCCTCGGAGAGCAGGTCCACGATCTGCCGCCGGGAGATCGACCGGGTGGGGAAGCCGTAGGCGTCCGCCGCGTGGGCGAGGTCCATGGTGGTGCGCAGCCTGCCGTCGGCCGTGCGGGCGTCGATCCGGTCGATGCGTCCGCCGACCCCCTCCAGGTCGACGCCGAGGTCGCTCAGCACGGCCGCGCCGTTGCCGAAGACGGTGAGCGCCGCGCCGCCCGTCCGGCGCCCGGCGGCCTTCTCGAACACCCGCACGGTGTGCCCGTCCGCCAGCAGCCGCCGGGCGGCGGCCAGCCCGCCCACCCCGGCGCCGATCACGATGACGTCCATAGTTCTTCTCCCATCGGAGTATCTCCGATTCGAAGATACATCGCTCGGGAGTAGGCTGTGCGGGTGCCCCAGGGTTCTTCGCCGGCGGACCTGTACCGCGAGTTCGTGATCTCGTTCATGCTGCACAACCACGCGGTCGCCGACCGGCTCGGACTGCAGATGGCGGACGTGGCCGCGCTCGTCCTCATGGAGATGCGGGGCCCGCTCCCGGTCGGCGCGCTCTCCGCCGAGCTCGACCTGCCGTCGGCGTCGGCGACCCGCCTGGTGGACCGGCTGGAGCGCGGCGGCTACGTCCGGCGGACGCGCAGCGCCCACGACCGGCGCGCGGTCATCGTCGAGCCGGTCCCCGAGGGGATGCGCAGGTACTACGCCGCCGCGGCGCTGTCGGAGCGCCATCTGGGCGCGGTGGCGGAGCACTTCGGCCCGGAGCAGGCGGCGGTGATGCTGGAGATGTTCACCCGCGTCGCCGCGGCGTACCGCGACGCGACGCAGGAACTGCGGGACGGGGCCGACTGAGGCCCGGCCGGTCCCGTCGCCGGGCCGGCCGGTTCCCCGGTTCCGCCGCGGGGCGGGGTCAGCGGACCTCTTCGACCGCGCTGGTGCCCGACCCCGGGCGCGACTCCCACTCCCAGGTCTCCTCGAGCCGGAGCCGTCCGTCCGGCAGCGTCCGCAGCACCGAGAAGCAGTGCCCGGTGGACGTCTCGCCCGCCGTGTTGAGCTGCGTGTACCGGAACTCGATCTCGTCGCCGTCGCGCACGCCCACCAGGAAGCCGCGGCGGACGGTCCCGCCCGCGTACTCGGCCCAGATCTCGCCGTCGCGCTCGCGGTAGGCGAACTCCGTCAGGGTTCCGACCTCGCCGCCGACCGTGTCGGCCACGGCCCGGAACCGGCGTCCGTCCAGCGACGGCGTGCTGCTCATGAGGTCACCCTATATGTCGGGTTATGGGCAAGTTGGGCGGTCCTTGGCGGGAAGTGCCGCGACCTCGATGTCGAGCCGCACCTTCGCGCTCACGAACGCCCTCGTCAGCGCGGTCTTCACGCCCCGTTCGCGGGAGTCGACGGTGGTCGTTCCGGGGGCCGTCGCGGCGCCGTCCGGGCCGCCGCCGGTGACCCGGCCGACCGCGTCGCGCTGGACGAGTCGATCACCATGGCGTTCCTGGTCGTCCTGGAGTCGATGGCCCCGGCCGAGCGGGTGGCGTTCGTCCTGCACGACGTGTTCCGCTACCCGTTCGCCGAGGTCGCCGCCGTCGTCGGCCGGACTCCGGCGGCGTGCCGCCGGCTGGCCGTGTCGGCGCGCCGCCGGCTGGACGAGGCGCGGACCCCCGCG
>NZ_QURH01001010.1 GCF_003428695.1 Actinomadura logoneensis | reverse complement strand
GTGACGGCCGCGCCGTGGCGTCCGCGGCACCGGCACACCGCGCACGCCCGGTGAGCCGCGCCGGGTGCGCCCCGGGGACGCGCGGCGGGCGGTCCGGGATCGCGGGTGGACGGCCGGGACGGCCGGGGCGGCGCGGGAGCCGGGGATGCCCCGAAGCGCAAGCCCCCGTCCGCCCGGCGTCGCGGCTTCTGGGACACTGCCCTCCATGAGTGAGGGTTCGTTCAGCAAGGTCGGAGTCGTCGGCCTCGGCACCATGGGTGCGGGCATCGCGGAGGTGCTGGCGCGCGGCGGACTCGCCGTCGTCGGCGTCGAGATCAACCAGGAGGCGCTGGAGCGCGGCCGGGGCCACCTGGAGAAGTCCACCGGACGGGCGGTGAAGCGCGGCAGGCTGACCGAGGACGGGCAGCGCGAGATCCTGGACCGGATCCGGCTGACCACCGCGTTCGGCGACCTGGCGGACTGCGACCTGGTCGTGGAGGCCGTGCCGGAGCGGCTGGACCTCAAGCACAAGGTGTTCGCCGAGCTGGACAAGGTCGTCCGGGACGACGCGATCCTCGCGACCAACACCTCCTCGCTGTCGGTGACCGCGATCGCCGCCGCCACGGGCCGTCCGGCGAAGGTCGTGGGCGTCCACTTCTTCAACCCCGCGCCGGTCATGAAGCTGGTCGAGGTCATCGGGACGGTGCTGACCGAGGACGGCGCGGTGGACCGCGTCGCCGCCCTGGTCAGGGGCCTCGGCAAGACCCCGGTGGTGATCGGCGACCGGGCCGGGTTCGTCGCGAACCGGCTGCTGTTCGGCTACCTCAACGACGCCGCGTCCATGCTGGAGACCCGGCACGCGACGCGCGACGACATCGACACCGCCATGACCGCCGGCGGCGGGCTCCCGATGGGCCCGTTCACGCTCATGGACCTGATCGGCCTGGACACCTGCCTGGAGGTCCTGGAGGCGATCTACGCCGAGACCCGCGACCGCCGGCACGCGCCGGCCCCGGTGCTGCGCGAGCTGGTCACCGCCGGGCTGCTCGGCCGCAAGACCGGCCGCGGCTTCTACTCCTACGGCGACGCCGCCGCGGACGCCGGCCCGGCGCAGGACGGCCCGCCGCCGTCCGTCGCGATCGTCGGGGACGGCGAGCTGTCGCGCGCGTTCGCCGCCGCCGTGAACGCCGCCGGCGCCCCGGCCGCCAAGGTCGAGGAGGCCGATCTGGTCGTGGCGTCCGGCGAGGACATCGACCTGGCCGCCGTCGAGGGCCGCGCGAAGGACGGCGCGGTCGTCCTCGGCGAGGGCGGCCTGACCGGCGGCGGGGCCCTCGCCGCGCACAAGCCCGAGGCCGACCGCCCGCTGGTCGAGATCGGCGTCACCCCGGTGACCCCGCCGGAGGCCGCCGACCGCGCGGTCGCGCTCGTCGCCCGCCTCGGCCTCACCCCGGTCCGCTGCCGCGCCCGCCGCGGGTTCATCGTGGACGCGCTGCGCTTCCCGTACCTCAACGACGCCGTCGCCATGCTGGACGCGGGCTACGCCGACGCCGACGCGATCGACGCCGCGATGGCCCTCGGCTGCGGCTACCCGGCGGGCCCGATCGCGGAGATCGACCGGCTCGGCATCGGCCGCGCCCTCGACCAGCTCGAGTACGACCCGGACGAGGCGAACCCGGGCGTCAGCGACCGGCTGCGCGAGCAGTGGGACCTCGGCCTGACCTTCCGCTGACCCCCCGGGCGCGGGCGGGGAGCACCCCGCCCGCGCCTCTATCCTTGATCGCATGAGCCCGCGGAAGAACCGCCGCAGCACGCCGGACCGGCGCGGTTCCGGCGGCGGCGCCTCCTGGGTGGACGACACCGAGGAGGGCCCGGACGGCGAGTGGCACGTCCGGACGGTCGCGGGCGCGAACGCGGCCAAGTCCTACCGCTGCCCCGGCTGCGACCAGCTCATTCCCCCCGGCGTCGGCCACGTCGTGGCCTGGCCCGCCGACCGCGGCGGCGCCGACGACCGGCGGCACTGGCACCGCCCCTGCTGGCAGGCGCGGCTGCGGCGCACGCCCAACATCGTCCGGTCCCGCAACGCCCCCAGGTACTGAGACGCCCCGCCCGGGCGCCGGGGCGCGCCCGGCGCCGTGCGGACAAACCCGGACGGCCGATCGCGGCCAGAGGTGTCGGCCGGATGCGCCCGCCGGGTGACGATTGGCTGACCACCGAGTGGCTGGTGAGGGTCGAGGTCGTCAACGGGGAGGGGCAGCGCTGTCATGGCCGTCGTGCAGCTGTACGCCAGGGACGTCGGGGCCGGGATGCCGCTCGTGCTGCTGCACGCGTTCCCGCTGTCCTCGGCCATGTGGCTGGCGCAGCGGGAGGCGCTGGCGGGCCGGTTCCGCGTCGTCACCCCCGACCTGCGCGGCTTCGGCGGGTCGGTGCTCGGCTCGGACGTGCCGTCCGTGGACGCCATGGCCGACGACGTCGCCCGGATGTTCCGGACCCTCGGCGTCCAGCGCGCGGTGGTCGGCGGCGTGTCCATGGGCGGGTACGTCGCGATGGCGCTGTGCCGCCGCCATCCCGACGTCGTCCTCGGCCTGGTCCTGTGCGCGACGCGCGGCTCCGCCGACGACGCCGGGACGAGCGCGGCGCGGCTGGCGCAGGCGGACCGGCTGGAGCGGGACGACGACGTGTCGGTCCTGGTGGACGAGCTCCTGCCGCACCTGGTCGGGCCGACCACGATGCGGCAGCGCGCCCTGGTCTACGGCCGGGTGCGCGGGCTCGTCCAGTCCACCCCGCCGCACGCGGCGGCGTGGGCGCAGCGCGCGATGGCCGGACGCCCCGACTCGTTCGACACGCTCCGTGGCGTGAAGGTCCCGGCGCTGGTCATGGTGGGAGGGGAGGACGCCCTGTCGTCCGAGGCGGACGCCCGCGCCATGGCCGAGGCGCTGCCGAACGCCGAGCTGCTGGTCGTCCCGCGCGCCGGGCACCTGGTCCCGGTCGAGCAGCCGGACCTGTTCAACCAGGCCGTCACCGAGTTCGCCGCCGCCCTCTCCGGCTCCGCCCGCTGACCGCCTCCGCCGGCGGCGGCGTCCCGGCCGGGAGGCCGTCGCCGGGGAGCAGGCGGTGGGTCGGGCGGTGGGTCAGGCGGACTCCTGCCGGGGCAGCACGATCTCCCGGATGAGCAGCGAGATCGCGGCGGCCGCCGGGATCGCGATCAGCGCGCCGACCACGCCGAGCAGCGCCGCGCCGATGAGCGCCGCGACGATCGTCACCGCGGGCTGGACGTCCACGGTCTTCTTCATCACGCGCGGGTAGACCAGGTAGTTCTCGATCTGCTGGTAGACCACGTAGAAGATCACGGCCGCGACGCCCTCGTAGACGCCGGTGAGGAACGCGACCAGGCACACGATCACCGCGCCGATCGTCGCGCCGACCAGCGGGATCAGGTCGGTCACCGCGACGATCAACGCCAGCGCGAGCGCGTACGGGACGCCGAGGATCTCCAGGAAGATGTAGGACGTCAGGCCCGCGATGAACGCGATCGTGAACTGGCCCGCGACGTACCCGCCGATGCGGTCCAGGATCTCGTCGCCGAGCAGCGCGACGCGGGGCCGGCGCGTCCGGGGGACGAGCTGGTAGAAGAACGCCTTGATCTGCGGCAGCGAGCCCAGGAAGTACAGGGTCAGGATCAGCACGGTCAGCGTCTTGAAGGTGCCGCTGAGCGCCTGCTTGCCGACGTCCACGGCCCAGTTGGCCATGTCCTGCTGGAACTTGGAGTCGTTGAGCTTGTCCTGCGCCTGCTGCAGCAGGTGGTAGCGGCGGTCCCAGTCCGCGATGCGCCGGTTGCCCTGGAGCTGCTCGATGTAGTGCGGGAGGTCCTGGGTCAGCCCGCTCACCTGGTCCACGATCGGCGGGACGAGCGAGGCGACGACCCCGGCGAAGAACAGCACGACGCCGAGGAACACCACGGCGACCGCCCAGCCGCGGGACAGCCCGAGGCGCTTCAGCCGCTCCACCGCCGGGTTCAGCCCGACGGCGAGGAACATCGCCACCACGATCGTCACCAGCGTGGACCGGGCCCCCGTCGCGGCCTTCAGCAGCAGGTAGGCGGTCATCACGCCGAGCGCGGCGGTGAATCCGAACACGAACGGGTGGTGGCGCCCGAAGGGCTCGCCGGGCCGTCCGAACGGGAACCGGTGGTCGGCCTTCGCCTCCTGCTTGAGCTGCTCCACCTGCTCGACGGCGTCCGCCTCGTTGACCACCGAGACGACGGCGACCGGCACGGCCCCGGCGGCCACGGCCTCGTCCGTCGTGTCGCCCCCGCCGGATTCGCTGGTCGCGTCGGTTCTGTCGGACGCGCCCTGGGACGCGCCCTCGGACGCGCTCTCGGACGCGTCCGTAACCGTGTCGTCAGCGTCGGAGCGGTCGGCGGACGCGGCCTTCGCCGTCGTTCCGTTCACGGCCTTCGCGGCGTCGCCGGTGGTCGTGTCCTCGGTGCCCGGCGCGGCCTTCCCGTCGGCGCGGGCGGCCTCGTCGGACGCGGTGGCGGCTCCCGTGGCGCGGGGGGATTCCGCCCCGGGGGACGGCGGGGTGTCGTGGGGCACTCCGGCTCTCCTCAGGTCCTCGTCCGGGCGGACGTTCAGGACGAAAACCATACATCGGGTAAAGCCGTGTTAACCGTCCTCGAACCACCGTCGGCGCGTCCCCGAGCAGCCGCGACGACGCGCAGACGGAGACCGGGCGGGAACGCGAGACGCGCGGCCCCATGCGGGCAGCGCCGAACAGGCGAAAAGCCGGAGGCCCAGCGGCAGATGCCGCTGGGCCTCCGGGACGTCACGCCGGGACGGCCGTCAGGTCGTCACTCCTGCCACCAGTCCTCGTCGTCCTCGTCGGACTTCTTGCCCTGCGCGCCCTTCGGGGCGGGCTTGGCGGCGGACTGCGGCTTGGCCTGGCCGTTGCCCTGGCCGGACGGCCCGGACTGGCCCTGCGCCGGGACCGGCTTGGGCTTGGGCTCGGGGGCCGGAGCGGGCGGGGCCGCCTTCTCGATCGCCGGGGCCTCCTCGACGCCGCCGAGCGCCGGGCCGACGCCGCCGATGAGCTGGCGCAGCTGGTTGAGGTGGCTGGTGATGCTGTCGCGCTGGCGGGTGAGCTCGTCCACCTGCCGCTGCGCGGCGGTGCGGATGCGCTCGGCCTCGGCCTTGGTCTCGCTGAGCAGCTGCTCGGCCTGGCCCTTGGCCTCGCTGATGATCTGGTCGGAGCTCTTGCGCGCGTTGGCCATCAGCTGCTTGGCGTGCGAGTCGGCCTCGCGGCGCGTCTGCTCGGCCTGCTGGGTGGCCTTGGCCGCGCGCTGCTCGGCGGACGCGGCGCGCTGCTCGGCCTCGGCGACCAGCTTCTGGGTGGCCTGCTGCGCGGCGGCGTGCCGCTCGGCGTCCTGCCGGTCGGCCTCCTCGCGACGGGCGGCGAGCTGGATCTCGAACTCCGCCTCGGCCTGCGCCCGCTGCGCCTCGGACTCCTCCAGGATGCGCTGCGCCTGCGCGCGCATCTCGTCGGCCTGCCGCTTGGCGGTGGTGAGGATCTCGTCCCGCTCGCGCTTGGTGGACGCGCGCAGCTGGGCGACCTCGCGCTCGGTCGTGGTGCGCAGCTTGGCGATCTCGCGCTCGGCGGCGGCGCGCTTCTCGGCGACCTCGTGGTCGGCGGTGGCGCGCAGCTTGGCGACCTCGCGCTCGGTGGTGGAGGTCAGCTCGTCGGCCTCGCGGCGGGCGGCGGTGCGCACCTCCTCGGCCTCGCGCTCGGCGGCGCCCCGCATGTCGTCGCACTCGCGCTGGGCGGTGGCGCGCAGCTCGGACGCGTCGTTCTCGGCGGTGGCGCGCAGCTCGGCGGCCTCCACCTTGGCGGCGGCCTTGATCTCGTTGGCCTCGCTGCGGGCCGCCTGGACGAGCTCGGTCGCCTGCTCCTCGGCGAGCCGGAGGAGTTGCTCGATGCGGGCGCCGAGGCCGGAGTAGGTCGGCCGCTCCTGCTCCTGCAGCTGGCGGTGCGCGTCCGACAGCTCGCGTTGGAGCTGCGAGGTCTGCTCGCGGGTGGTGCGGACCTCGTTGTCGAGCTGCTTGATGTGCTCGTCGACCTGGTGCCGGTCGTAGCCGCGAAGCACCACGTCGAACTCGCGCGGGGGCGTGTCTTCAAAGAAGTTGCTGAGCTGGGCGTCGATGTCGGACTGCATGTGGCTCAATCCTGGTGTGACGGGGCTACGGGCCAAGGTTCCGGGGACCGGACGATCGCCTGCCTGAGGGGCGCGCCGCCCCAGACCTCTTCCGGCGAATGCAGCGTACTCCGGGTGCTGTGCTGTTGGGGGCTCAACCGAACGGACTGGGAGGTTTGTCCCGTTTGTCCGTTGAGTCCCGGACGCTCGGTCCCGCCGGGGTTTCCGCCGTGAAATGCACCAGAAGTGTCCGAACGGTTACAGCGCACCGCCCGGGACGTCCCCGCGAGTGCCTGTGATATCGATCACGTCACGATCTCGCCGGTTCCGGACGGACGGCCGGGGGGTCGTCCACGCGGGGTCGTCCGCGCGGGGTTCGCGGGCGCGTCCGGGGTCGCGGGGTCAGGAGCTCTTCTGCACCAGCTCGGTCAGGACGCCGTGGCAGTCCTTCGGGTGCAGGAAGGTGATCCGGGATCCGAGCGACCCGCGCCGGGGGCTGTCGTAGAGCACCCGGACGCCCTTGTCGGCGATTCCGTCCGCCTCGTCCTGGACGTCCCCGTCCGTCCCGAAAGCAATGTGGTGGACGCCTTCGCCGTTCTTGGCCAGCCACTTCGCGACCGTCGAGTCCTCCCGGATCGGAGTGATCAGCTGGATGAAGCTGGCCGCGCCGTCGCCGGTCTCGTTGATCCTGAGCATGGCCTCCCGGACGCCCTGCTCCTCGTTGGTCTCGTAGTGCACGTCGGTGAACCCGTAGGTCTCCCGGTAGAACGCGACCGTGGCCTCCAGGTCGTGGCAGGCGATGCCGATGTGGTCGATGCGGGTGAGCATGCTTCCTCCCCGGGGCGGAGAACGTTCGGTCCTGCTGAGTATCGTGGCAAACGTCCCGCCGTACGTTCTCGTGGAGGCCCCCTTTGTCCGTCGGTTCCGTCATCGTCGCCGGTGCCCGCACCCCCATCGGCCGGCTGCTGGGCTCGCTGAAGGACTTCACCGCCGCCGACCTCGGCGCGCACGCGATCAAGGCCGCGCTGGAGCGTGCCGGGATCACCGGGGACCAGGTCGAGTACGTCATCCTCGGCCAGGTGCTCCAGGCGGGCGCCGGCCAGATCCCCGCCCGCCAGGCCGCCGTCAAGGCCGGCATCCCGATGGGCGTGCCGTCCATCAACATCAACAAGGTCTGCCTGTCCGGCCTGGACGCCATCGCGCTCGCCGACCAGCTCATCCGCGCCGGCGAGTTCGACATCGTCGTCGCGGGCGGCATGGAGTCCATGACCCAGGCCCCGCACCTGCTGCCCAGGTCGCGCGGCGGCTACAAGTACGGCTCGGTCGAGGTGCTCGACCACATGGCCTACGACGCGCTCACCGACTCGTTCGAGGGCATCTCCATGGGCGAGTCCACCGAGCGCGGCAACGCCAAGCTGGGCATCTCCCGCGAGGAGCAGGACGAGTTCAGCGCCCGCTCGCACCAGCGCGCCGCCGACGCGATCAAGAACGGCCGGTTCGACGCCGAGATCGCGCCCGTCGAGATCCCGCAGCGCAAGGGCGACCCGATCGTGTTCGCGACGGACGAGGGCGTCCGCGGCGACACCACGGTCGAGACCCTGGCCCGGCTGCGCCCGTCCTTCGCCAAGGACGGCACGATCACCGCCGGCTCCGCCTCGCAGATCTCCGACGGCGCCGCCGCCGTCGTGGTGATGTCCAAGGCGAAGGCCGAGGAGCTGGGGCTCACCTGGATCGCCGAGATCGGCGCGCACGGCAACGTCGCCGGTCCGGACAGCTCGCTGCACTCCCAGCCGTCCAACGCGATCAAGCACGCGCTCGGCAAGGCCGGGCTGACCGTGGACGACCTCGACCTCATCGAGATCAACGAGGCGTTCGCGTCCGTCGGCATCCAGTCGATGCGCGACCTCGGCGTCGGCCCGGAGAAGGTCAACGTGGACGGCGGCGCCATCGCGGTCGGCCACCCGGTCGGCATGTCCGGCGCGCGTCTCGTCCTGCACCTGGCCTACGAGCTGAAGCGCCGCGGCGGCGGTGTCGGCGCGGCGGCCCTGTGCGGCGGCGGCGGCCAGGGCGACGCGCTGATCCTGCGCGTCCCGTCCGCCTGAGGCCCGCGGCTCCGGCCGACTGAACGCCGACCCGCTGAACGCTGACCCGCGCGGCGCCCTCGGGCGCTTCGCGGGTCGTGCCGAGCCCCCGTCCGGTCACCGCCGGACGGGGGCTCGCGCGGTCACTGGGACGCCTGCTGGATCGTGACGGTCTTGAACCCCAGGGCGCGGAGCATGTTCTCCAGCATCGTCCTGGTGTTCTGGTCGGCGCGGGTCTGCAGCCCGCTCTGCTGCGCGGCCGTCTGGATCTTCTGGGACGCCAGCACGTACAGCTGCTGCTGGTCGTTCGGGTTCGAGCTGAAGAAGTCCCCGAAGCGGTCGAACAGGCCGCGCTGCGTGGAGAACACGTAGCTGCGCTTCGGATCGAGGTTGGTCGAGTCGAGCTGGGCGTGGGGGAGCCGGACGGTCGCGGCCGTCCGGTCGGAGTTGACGGTGATCGCGCCCGAACCCAGCCGGGAGAAGTCCACGTACGCGTTCACCGAGCCCTGCCCGATGAACAGCGTCCGCCGGCCGCGCAGCGAGCCCGGCAGGTACTTGGCCTCCTTGTCCAGGTCCACGACGACCTGGAAGTCGCCGCTGGCCGCCTGGTAGCGGTGCATGTCGCGGACGGACCGCAGCAGCGCCGGGCCGCTGCGGTCCTTGGTGTCCTCGGCGAAGGGGTTCAGCCAGTGGGGGAGCATGTGCAGCCCGTTCTGGACGACGAGCACGATGGCCACGGTCGCCGCCACCAGCAGGAGCGGGACCCCGAGCCGTCCCCACCGGCGCTCCCGCCTGGCCGGGGCCGGTGTCTCTTGAGGCGGTGCTGGCTTCATGCCCCCAACATGCCCAATTCTTGGCAAACCTTGCCGCCACGGGCGGTCCGGTGGCCGCCCAGGGGCGAGTCCGGCGGTCGCCCGGGGACGCACAGGCCGGTCGTCAGTCGGCCACCCCCGCCTCCTCGACCTCGAGGAGGGACGCGCTGCGCAGGTGCGCCTCGTGGGCGGCCTTGCCGCCGCGCACGCCGAACAGCCGCTTGGTGGCCACGATGTAGACGATCAGTCCGATGTTGATCAGCAGCGCCCCGATCCGGACGACGGTGATCCGCTCGGTCAGCTCGTAGATCTCGATCGGCAGCCCGAACGACGTCGCGACCACGGCGAAGTACTCGCCCCAGCGCTGCAGCAGCCAGAGCCCGACCGCCTCGATGATCTCGACGGCCGCGTACACCAGCAGCCCCACCGCCAGCCAGCGCAGCGTGCCGGGCGTCAGGTCGAACACCTTGCGGAACGACTCCACGATCTTGGAGTGGTCCAGGTCCCAGCCGACCTGGTCGGCCAGCGGGCGCAGCAGCGGGATCTCCTTCTCGAAGATCCGCTGGATCGAGCCGCGGTGCTCGGAGAACCGCCACACCCCGTAGGCGGCGGCGAGCACCACCAGGCCGCGGATGAGCCGCTCGACCGCGAAGAACCGCATGATGAACGCGTCGCGCAGTTCCTTGCCGCGCTTGACCAGCGGCGCGTGGTCGGCCGGGCCCGAGCCGTGCGGCTCGCCGTGGATGTAGGCGCCGCAGCGCAGGCACCGCCACGCCTCGCCCACGGGTGTCTCGGTGTGCAGCCGCAGCCGCAGCTGCGGTTCGTCGGGCGCGTAGGTGATGTGTCCGCGGCGCGCGCAGGTGAGCAAACTCCAGTCCACGCGGTCACCCTAGAGGTGCGCGGGGCCGCGGGCCGAGGCCCGGAAGGGAGCGGTGCCGGAGCGCGGATGTGAGCAGCGTCATAGGGCCGTCCGAAACACTGCGAAGGGGGCGGTACGTTAGGTGCACGTGGACATCGTGAAGAGCCTGCGGATCGTCTCCGTGGCCGAGGCCGTCTCGTTCCTGGTGCTGCTGCTCGTGGCCATGCCGGTCAAGTACGCCGGTGGCGAGCCGGTGGTGGTCCAGATCATGGGGCCGATCCACGGTGTCCTGTTCATCGCCTACGTCATCCTCGTCCTCGCCGGACGCGGGGCCGTGGGCTGGGACAACAAGCGGACGCTGCTGGCGCTCATCGCCTCGGTGCTCCCCGTCGCGCCGTTCTTCGTCGAGCGGAACTGGCTCCGGCCGGCTCCCGACGCCTCGGGGCGGACGGACGGGGCCGCCGAGCGGCAGGTGGCCTGAGCGCAGCACAACACAAAAGCTTCTGCGTGGTCGCGGCGGGTCTGGGGGGTCCTGTCGTGGCCGCGCAGAGGGTCCTAGCGCCCCCGCCGGGCCTCCTGATCCAGGTCGTCCGGCGCGGGGCGCGTTCCTTTGCCCGCCCACTTTCCGAACGGCGGCGGGCCTGAGCCACCCGACCCGCCCGCGCCGCGCGGACCCCTTGTCCCGGCGCTCCATCGCGGCTTGGCCGCCTTGGTGTGGCGTCCGTGAGCGGCTGGTCCGGCGGACGATGTCCGCGCCGTCGAACCCTTGCCGCCCGACCGCGCCGCACGCGGCGACTTCTCGGCTGCCACGGACGGGCGTGATGCCGTCCGGCGGGGCGATGACCGTCCCGCGAACCGCCTGGCGGACGGCAGGCGAACCGAACGCCCCCTTTCGGACGCCGACGAGCGCTGTGTGGACGCCCCGCCCGAGGACGACGAAGCCGCACCACCGCCAGTTCTCGATTCCGCATCCGATCCGCCTCCGGTCCCGCGTCCGGTTCCAGCCCCGGCCCCGGTTCCAGTCCCCGCTCCGGTCCCAGGCCCGGGTGCGGCTCCGACGCCCAGCGGGCCGAACGGCGATCCGGCCGACGTGGACGAGCGCGAGAGCGGCCCGTCCGCCGGTGACGTGCCCGGAACCGCGGTGTCGTCCGGACCGTTCCCGTCCGCGGTCGCGGCGAGCGCCCGTGCCGTGAAGTCGGACGCGTCGAGCGAGCACCGCCGGTACCGGTCGAAGTGGGCGCGCAGCCAGGCGCGGCGGTCCTCCTCGTCCCAGAGGCCGAAGCGGCGCGCCGCGCCCCGGTCGGAGATCGCCGGGGCGGCGTCGCCGAGCAGCCACGCGTCCACGAGCGACTCGTACTCCACGGGCGGACGCGCCCGCCCGGCGCACGCGTCCGGACGGAGCAGGCCGTCCCGGACGTCCCGCAGCACCCCGCCCATGAAGCCCCGCCCCAGTTCGCCGGGCAGGTACACGCGCACCAGCCCGTTCCGCACCTGAGCCGGTCCGGGCCGCGGACGCTGCTCCACGCGGGTGAACGCCGCCGGAGTGTCCGCCAGGCGCGCGGCGAGCGGCGTCAGCGTCTCCTCCAGCGCGGGCAGCGCGGGCGCGAGCGCCGGGTGCACGCACACCCGCAGCGGCCACTCGTGGCACACGTCCTCCGCCGGGTCCGCCTGGACGGCCGTGCCGTGCGTCCCGTGCAGCCGGACGGTGACCGCCCCCGCGAGCACGAGCGCCGCCGCGACCCCCAGGAGCAGGACGTTCCGCCGCGTCGCCCACCAGCAGTACGCGAGCGCGAGCCCGACGGCCAGGGAGGTCGCCCACACGGTCTGGTCCGCCAGCACGCCGGGGTTCAGGGTCGTGAACAGCTCGACCCGGTGCAGCGCGGCGGGCGGGAGCAGGCTCCACCAGGACGTCCCGGGCAGCCGCGCCGCCGCCCACAGGGCCGCGACGGCCGGGACGGCCAGCGCGGTCGCGGGCCGCGGGACGCGGCGTCCGGCCAGGTAGCCCGCCGTGACGTGCAGCGCCAGCGCGGCCGACCCCGCCGTCAGGCCCAGCAGGTCCGGGTGGCCGGCCTCCTCGCGCATGAGCGTCCGGACGACGATCACCGCGGCCACGACCGCGTACGAGGCGAGCGCGACCATGATCAGCAGCGCCAGGTCGAGCAGCACCCCGGTGATCGGCGACCGGGCCGTGACGACCCGCAGGTAGTCGAGGCGCCGCTCGCGCGCGCCCGCGAGGGCGGCGAACCCGGCGGCGACCGGGCCCATCACCCGGACGGCGTTCACCAGCGCGACGATGGAGTTGTCCCAGTAGGCGACGCCGGGGAGGAGCGTCGGCCAGGCCGCGGCCACTCCCGAGGCGGCCAGCACGGCGGCGCCGGCCAGAGGCCGGGCCCGCCGCGCGTCCGCCCGGAGCACGCGGCTCAGGTCAGCCACCGGCTGTGCTCCCCAACGGCACCAGCCTCCTCCACGCGCCGATGCCCTCGCCCCCGTTCCGCCGGGGGCGCGCGTCCGAGGGGGTCCGCCGCCCCGCCGCCCCGCCCGTGC
>NZ_QURH01001007.1 GCF_003428695.1 Actinomadura logoneensis | reverse complement strand
CCGCCCGCGATCGCGCCGCTCACCCGCACCCTGACGCCGCACCTGCTCGTCGCCGGCCCCGGCACCCTGCCGCCCGACGCGGTGGCGAAGGTCCGCCGCCTCAAGGGCGTCGCCGGCGCGACCGTCGTGGACGCCGCGCGCGCCCAGGTCGCCGGGCGCCAGGTCGGCCTGCTCGGCGTGGACCCGTCCGACTTCCGGGCCTACGTGCCGAAGCAGAGCGGCGCGTCCGACCAGCTGTGGCAGACGGTCGCGACCGGCGGACTGGCCGTCTCGTTCTCCCTCTCCCAGGACGGCTCGGTGCCGCTCGGGCAGGTCGTCCCGGCGGGCAGCGCCTCGCACCCCGGACGGCTGCGGGTCTCGGCGTACGCCGCGCTCGGCATCGACGACGTGGACGCGGTCGTGTCGCGCGGCCAGGCCCGCGCGCTGGGCATGCCCGACGGGAACGCGCTGGTGCTCAGCGCGCCCGAGCTCGACCCGGACAAGCTGGAGAAGCAGCTCAAGCGGATCCTGCCGAAGGGCACCAAGGTCGCGGTGCTGAACGCCCCGGCCAAGCCCGTCCGGGACAGCGCGCCCAAGTCGCAGCCGCAGGTGTCCGGACGGCCCGACGGCGCGTCCACCGCCCGGTCCCTGATCACCGGCAACACCGTCACGCCGACGATGCGGGACGCCGTGCTGGAGATCGACCGCATGTTCGGCCCGTTCCCCACGATCGGCTGCTACCGCGGCGGCGCGGACGCCCAGGACCACGCCGACGGCCGCGCCTGCGACTTCATGGAGAGCGGCGGCGGGGCCATGCCGAGCGCGTCCGCGCAGCGGCACGGCGACCAGGTCGCCGCCTACGCCGTCGCGAACGCCTCCCGCCTCGGCATCTCCTACGTGATCTGGAAGCAGCACATCTGGAACATCAGGCGCGCGTCGGAGGGCTGGCGGCCGATGGCCGACCGCGGCGGCATCACCGCCAACCACTACGACCACGTGCACATCTCGGTCCTGCGCTGACCCGCGCCGCAGCCCGCGCCTGGCGGCCGGAACCCCGCCGCCGGGGCGTCGGACGTCAGGGAAGCGCCTGCTCGCACCACACGGCCTTGCCGGTGGCGGTGCGGCGGACGCCCCAGCGGCGCGCGAGCCGTCCCACGACGTGCAGGCCGCGCCCGGTCTCGGTGAGCACGGCGTCGTCCGACTCGAACGTCCCGCGCACCCGCGGACGGCCGTCGGAGGAGTCCTGCACCTCGCACAGCAGGCCGCCCTCGCGGACCAGCCGCAGCGTGACGCGCCCGCCCGCGTGCCGGATCGCGTTGGTGACCAGCTCGGACGCCAGCAGGGCGGTCGAGTCGGCCAGCTCCGGCAGCTCCCAGCGGGCCAGCCGGTCGCGGACCAGGCCGCGGGCGCGGCGCACCGCCGCGGCCTCGGCGGGCAGCTCCCAGCTCACGTGGTGGGACTCCGGGATGCGGCGCAGCCGCGCCACGAGCATCGCGATGTCGTCGCGGTGCCGGTCGTCGTAGACGCCGCCGAGCGCGCCGTCGCAGAGGTCCTGGAGGGACGCGCCGCCCCCGCCGTGGGCGCGGACGTACGCCGGCCCGTCCTCCCGCCCGGCCGCCTCGGCGCGGCGGTCGAAGACGCGGCGCAGCCGGGCGAGCCCGTCGTCGATGTCGCGGCCCCGGTTCTCCACCAGGCCGTCGGTGTAGAGGAACAGCAGCGTGCCGTCCTCGACGGCGAACTCGCGGCTGGCGACCGGGCCGTCGCCGACGCCGAGCGGCGGCGACGGTGGCACGTCCAGGTAGGTCGCGGGCGCTCCGGGCGCGGCCAGCAGCGGCGGCAGGTGCCCGGCGCTCGCCACCTCGCAGCGTCCGCTGACCGCGTCGTACACCACGTACGCGCACGTGGCGAAGTGCGGTTCGCGCTCGCCGAGGGTGGACATCAGCAGGTCGAGCCGCTCCAGCGCCTCGGCGGGCGGCAGGTCGAGCCCGGCCAGGGTGTGGATGGCGGTGCGCAGCCGCCCCATCGTCACCGCGGCGCGCACGCCGTGCCCGGCGACGTCGCCGACGACGAGCGCGACGCGTCCGCCGGGCAGCGCGATCGACTCGTACCAGTCGCCGCCGACCTCCACCAGCCGCGATCCCGGCAGGTAGCGGTGGTGCACCTGGACCGAGGACGGCGCGGACAGCCCGGTCGGCAGCAGGCTGCGCTGCAGGGTGAGCGCCGTGGCCCGCTCCCGCCCGTACCGGCGGGCGCCGTCGACCGACCGGGCGGCGCGCGCGGCGAACTCCATCCCGATCTCGATGTCGTAGGCGTCGAACGGCCGGTGCGCGGTGTCGCGGGTGCAGACGAAGAAACCGGCCGCGCCGGGCCGGTCCGAGTCGTCCAGGCGCACCGGGAGCAGCAGCATCGAGGTGCCCTTGAGCAGGTCGGCGACCGGCGGGCGGCCCCACTTCTCGGCGAGCTGGGCCGCGTCCTCGCCGCCGAAGACCGTCAGGACGGGCTCGCCGGTCAGCACGCACCGCTCGTGCGGCGTTCCGGCCGGGTAGACCAGCACCTCGCCGATCGGGAAGGCCGCGTGCCAGGCCGAGTCGCCGTCGTCGGAGGCGAGCGCCATGCGGCGCAGCGGCGGGGTGCCGGACGCGGGCGGCTCCTCGGCGTCCACCAGGCTCTCCACCAGCAGCAGCGCGCCGGAGTTGCAGAAGTGCGGGACGAGCACGTCCATCAGCCCGCGCGCGAGCAGGTCCAGGTCGAGGGTCGCGCCGACGCGCGGCAGGCCGTCCTCCAGCAGCGCGCGCCGGGTGACGGCCGGGTCCACGAACCGGTCGGTAAGCGGCGCCGGCATCCGGATCACCGCGAGCGCGGCCGGGCATGCGGACGCCCCGGGGGCGACCGGGCTCATCGGGTGGACGGTCACCACGGCCTCGCGCGCCACGCCCGACTCCCGCTCGGCGGCCGAGCCGACCGGCAGCATGACCGTGCGCTCGCGGCCGGACCGCAGCGCCTCGGCGAGCGGCGCCGCTCCGCCGGGCACGACGTCCTCCAGGGACGCGCCGCGCAGCCCGCCGGGGCGGCCCGCGAGCAGCGCCTCGGCGTTCCGGTCGGACTGGATCACGCTGCCCGCGGAATCCAGGCCGAGCAGAAGAATGCGGGTGGACGACTCCATCGCACGATTATGGAACATTGGCGGTTCCCGGCGCGGCGATATGACCTTGGAGTTTCCTGAAAATCGTCCGAACGGCCATTCTCCGATAATGGCCACCCGGTCATTTCCGGCACGGTCCGCCCGGACCGTCCCGACCTGCGAACCCCCTCCCCCGCTCGCGCACCGGGTGCCGCCGGGACCCGCGCCCGCGGCCCGGCGTCAGGACTTGCCGAACACCTGCGGCGGCGGGACGGGCGCGGCGACGTCCTCGCCGTCGCGCAGCACCGCCGCGCCGGCCGCGAAGGCGCCCAGGTCCTCGCCCTCCAGCAGCCGCGCGCGGAAGATCCCGCCCGCCGCGCGCCGGGACAGCTCGCCGACCGGCAGCGGCGTCCGGGACGCCACGAGGATCAGGTTGCCGAACCGGCGTCCGCGCAGCACGCCGGGGTCGCCGAGCAGCAGCGCGTGCGGGAACACCTCCCGGACGGTGGCGGCGACGCGGCGCGCGAAGGGCAGCCGGAACCCGTCGGCGACGTTCATCAGGTAGGTCCCGCCGGGCCTCAGCACCCGGGCGGCCTCGCGGGTGAACTCGACCGTGGTCAGCTCCAGCGGGATGGACGCCTCGCTGAACGCGTCCAGGACCACCAGGTCGTCGGCGCCGTCGGGGACCGCGGCGAGCCCGGACCGCCCGTCGGTGACGCGGATCTTCAAACCGGGCACGTTCTTGACCGGCAGCTGCTCCCGGACGAGCTGCACCAGCCGGCCGTCCGGCTCCAGGACCACCTGCCGGGACCCCGGCCGGGTCGCGGCGACGTAGCGGGGCAGGGTGCAGCCCGCGCCGCCGATGTGCACCGCGTCGAACGGCTCGCCGGGCGCGCCGAGGCAGTCCACCACGTCGCCCATCAGCCGCATGTACTCGAAGTCGAGGTGGGTGGGGTCGGCCAGGTCCACGTACGACTGCGGGACCCCGCCGACCAGCAGCACCCAGCCGCCGTCGCGGTCGGCGTCGCGCAGCAGCTCGGCCTCGCCGCCGTCGATCTCGTAGCGGTCCGCGCGGGGGCCGTCCCCGCTCCTGCTGCCCTTGCGCGCCATGCGCCTCAGCCTAGGGCGTCCCCGGCAGCGCGAGCGCCTCCGACCAGCCCAAAGCGCCGCTGAGAGGCGCACAGCGCCGCAGACAGGCGCAAGGCCGCCCGGACCAGCCGCACCATCGCCCGGCAGCCGGTCCGGGGCCTCCCCGGCGTCGCGGGGCCTCCCCGGCGTCTAGGGCGTTCCCGACGACTCCGGGACGGCCGGAGTGGCCGGGGCGGCGGCGAAGTGGCAGGCGCTCGGGTGCGCCGAGCCGTCCCGGACCACCAGCTCGGGGACCTTCTCGGCGCACACGTCGGCGGCCTTCCAGCAGCGGGTCCGGAACCGGCACCCCGACGGCGGGTCGATCGGCGACGGCGGCTCGCCCTCCAGCTCGATCGTCGCGGGCGGCGCCTCCGGGTCGGGCACCGGGACGGCCGACAGCAGCGCCTGCGTGTACGGGTGGGTCGGGTTCCGGTAGATCTCGGCCGCGGTGCCCGTCTCGACGATCCGGCCCAGGTACATCACGGCGACCCGGTCCGACACGTACCGGACGGCGGCCAGGTCGTGCGCGATGAACACGTACGACAGGCCGAGCTCGCGCTGCAGGTCGGCGAGCAGGTTCATCACCTGCGCGCGCACCGACACGTCCAGCGCCGAGACCGGCTCGTCGCAGACCACCACCTCCGGGCGCAGCGCGAGCGCGCGGGCGATCCCGACGCGCTGCCGCTGCCCGCCGGAGAACTGGTGCGGGTACCGGTCGGCGTGGCTCGGGTCGAGGCCGACCAGCTCCAGCAGCTCGCGCACGCGCGTCCGCCGCTCGCCCTTCGGCGCGACGTCCGGGTGGATCGCGAACGGCTCGGCGACGATGTCGCCGACCGTCATGCGCGGGTCGAGCGAGGAGTAGGGGTCCTGCAGCACCATCTGGACGCGGCGGCGCAGCGCGCGCAGCTCGCGCCGGGGCAGGCCGAAGATCTCCCGGCCGTCGAACCGGACCGTCCCGGCCGTGGGCTTCTCGTCGGCGAGCAGCAGCCGGGCGAGGGTCGACTTGCCGCAGCCTGACTCCCCCACCACGCCGAGCGTCTCGCCGCGGCGCAGCTCCAGGTCCACGCCGTCCACGGCCTTGACCGTCCCCACGGCCCGCCTGACGACCACGCCCCGGGTGATCGGGTAGTGCTTGACCAGCCCGTCCACCCGCAGGATCGGCTCATCCGCCACTTTCCACCTCCGCCTCGCCGGCGTAGACCTCGGCCGCGAAGTGACAGGCCGCCTCGTGCCCGGGCGCCACGGCGACGAGCGGCGGCTCCTGCTCGGCGCACACCGCCTCGGCGCGCGGGCAGCGCGGCCGGAACGGGCATCCGGACGGCAGGGCCGCCGGGTCCGGGGGCGCGCCGCGCACCGGCTCGAGCCGCCCGGAGTCCTGGTCGAGCCGCGGCACCGAGGCGAGCAGCCCGACGGTGTACGGATGCGCGGGACGCGCGTACAGCTCGCGGGCCGACGCGCGCTCGGCGACCGTCCCGGCGTACATGACGACGGTCCGGTCGGCGATGCCCGCCACGACGCCCAGGTCGTGGGTGATCAGGACCAGGCCCATGCCGAGCTCGTCGCGCAGCCGCGCGAGCAGCCGCATGATCTGCGCCTGGACGGTCACGTCCAGGGCGGTCGTCGGTTCGTCGGCGATCAGCACGTCCGGTTCGAGGGCCAGCGCCATGGCGATCATCACGCGCTGCCGCTGGCCGCCGGAGAACTGGTGCGGGTAGTCGCCGAGCCGGGTCGCCGCGGACGGGATCGCCACCCGCTCCAGCAGCTCGACGGCCTTCGCGCGGGCCTCCTTGCGGCCGGTGCCGCGGTGCGCCCGGTACATCTCGGCGAGCTGCGCGCCCACCGGGATCACCGGGTTGAGCGCGGTCAGCGCGTCCTGGAACACCATGGCGATGCGGTCGCCGCGGATCCGGCGGCGCTCGCGGTCGGGCAGGCCGAGCAGTTCGGCGCCGTCCAGTTTCACCGACCCGCCGGTGATCCGGGCGGGCGGGGTGTCGAGGATGCCCATCACAGCCTGCGCCGCGACGCTCTTGCCCGACCCGGACTCGCCGAGGACCGCCAGGGTCTCCCCCGCCGCCAGCGTGTAGCTCAGGCCGTTGACCGCGCGCACCTCCCGACCGCGCACGGTGAACGCGACCCGCAGGTCGCTCACCTCCAGCAGGGGCGTGCCGCCGCCCTCCGGCGCACTCGAAGTCATTGTCACCGCAGTTTCGGGTCCAGGGCGTCGCGCACCGCGTCGCCGAGCATCAGGAACGACAGCACCGTGGCGGACAGGAACAGCGCCGGGAAGACCAGCAGGTGCGGGTGGTCCACGACGTAGGACTGCGCCAGGTTGAGCTGGAGCCCCCAGGACACCTTCGGGTACTGGAGCCCGACGCCGAGGAAGTCGAGCGTCGCCTCGCCGGCGATGACGTTCCCGACGTTCAGGGTCGCGACCACGATCACCGGCGCGATCGCGTTCGGCAGCACGTGCCGGGCCATGATCCGCAGGTCGGACGCGCCGAGCAGCCGGGCCGCGCGCACGTAGTCGGCGTCCCGGACGGCGATCACCTGCCCGCGCATGATCCGGACCATGGTCGTCCAGCCGAGCAGGACCAGCACCAGCGTCATCGCGCCGACGCCGTGCCCGGGGAAGGCGACCAGCACGACGGTCGCGCCGAGCACGAACGGCAGCCCGAAGAACACGTCGGTCAGCCGCGCGATCACCGCGTCCACCAGGCCGCCGTAGTAGCCGGACAGCAGGCCGAACACCAGGGCGATGAGCAGCGCGAACAGCGTCACGACCAGCCCGATGAGCAGGGTCGGCCGGGCGCCGTGCACGACGTGCGCGTAGTAGTCGCAGCCGGCCAGGTCGGTGCCGAACCAGTGCGCCCCGGACGGCCCGGCCTTCGCCAGGTTCGGGTCGCAGTCCTGGTTCACGCCGCGGCTCGTGAACAGCCGCGGGACGGCCGCCATGAGCGCGACCAGCGCGAGCACCGCCGTCGCGGCCCAGAACAGCGGGCGGCGGCGCAGGTCGTACCAGGCGTCCCGCCACAGCGACGCGGCGCGGCCCTCGACCAGCCCGCCCGCCTCGGCGACGGCCGCGCCGGTCTCCCCGGACTGCACGTCAGTCATAGCGGATCCTCGGGTCGAGCAGGCCGTAGAGCAGGTCCACGGCGAGGTTCACCAGGATGAAGATGAGCACGAGCAGGGTGACCGCGCCGACGACGACGGGCCCCTCCTTGAGCTGGATGGACTGGAACACCTGCTGGCCGACGCCGGGCAGGTTGAAGATCCCCTCGGTGACGATCGCGCCGCCCATCAGCGACCCGAAGTCGACGCCGAGGTAGGTCACGACGGGGATCAGCGAGTTGCGCAGGCCGTGCCGGACGACCACGCGGGTGCGGCTGAGCCCCTTGGCGCGGGCCGTCCGGACGTAGTCGGCGCGCAGGTTCTCGGCCAGGCTCGTCCGGGTGAGGCGCGCGACGTAGGACAGGCCGAACGAGCCGAGCACCATGCCGGGCAGCAGGTAGCTGTAGGGCCAGCCGTCGTCGGCGCCCGCCGACGGAAAGATCCTCCAGTGCACCCCGAACAGGATCTGCGCGGTGTACCCGACGACGAACACCGGGACGGCGATGAGCAGCGTCGTCCCGCCGAGCACGAGCGTGTCGGCGAGCCTGCCGCGGCGCAGTCCCGCCCACACGCCGAGCGCGATCCCGACGACCAGCTCGAAGGCCCAGGCGGTGACCGCGAGCTTCGCGGTCACCTGCCAGCGCCCGGTCAGCATCTCGCCGACCTTCTGGCCGTCGTAGTTCTCGCCCAGGTCGCCGTGCGCGAGCAGCCGCCACATGTACTTGCCGTACTGCTCGAGCAGCGGGTCGTTCAGGTTGTAGCGTTCACGCAGCGTGTGCAGGACGGTGTCGGGGATCGGCTTGTCCCCGGCCATCGCCTGGATGGGGTCGCCCGGCAGGGCGAACACCAGCAGGTAGATCAGCAGGGTCGTGCCGACGAAGACCGGTACCGCCTGGAGCAGCCGCCGCAGGGCGTACCGCCACATCTACTTCTTCACCGTGACTTCGTCCACCAGCAGGCCGAGCGCGTAGGGCGTGACCGTCACGTTGTCGACCCTGCTGGACCGGCCGGCCTGGCCCGCCCAGGTCCACAGCGGGATCTGCGGCATCTCGCGGAGCGCGACGTCCTCGGCCGCGTTGTAGTCCTTGAGGGCCTCGTCCTGGTTGGCGGCGCCGTTGGCCTTGGCGATGAGCGAGTTGAACTCGGCGTTGTTCCAGCCCATCCGGTTGCCCGGCCCGTACATGTTCTCCAGGTAGTTCTGGGGGCTCGGGTAGTCGGCCTCCCAGTTCTGCCGGTAGGGGCCCTTCTCCTGGCGCTTGCGCAGCATCCCGAAGTAGTCGGACGCCGGGATCTGCCGGAACTGCACGTCGGTGATGCCGAGGTTCTGCTTCAGCGAGTTCGCGACGATCTGCATCCACTGGTAGTACGTCGGCTGCGCGTTGGAGAAGTACAGCTCCAGCGTCCCCTTGAACCCGCCGGCCTCCTGGAACAGCTGCTTGGCCTTGGTCGGGTTGAAGGTGCACATCTCACCGCAGGCGTTGTCGCGGTGCCCCTGGATCGCGGGCGGCAGGACCGAGTCGGCCACGATGTAGTCGCCGTTGTAGACGGCCTTGTTGATGCCCTGCCGGTCGATCGCCATGGAGATGGCCTGGCGCAGCTTGGGGTTGGCGAAGCGGGAGTCGAAGAGCGGGAACGCCAGGTAGTCGATCGTGCTCTTCTTGTGCGCGATGAACCGGTCGCCGAGCAGCCGCTTCGCCTCGGGGACCTTCGCCGCCGGGATCGTCTGCAGGACGTCGATGCGCCCCGCGCGCAGGTCGGTGTAGGCGGTGTCGGCGCTGGCGTAGCTCTTCCAGGTGATGCCCTTGTTGTGCGGCTTGCGCGGGCCCTGGTAGTCCGCGAACGCCTTCGCCTTGATCTGGACGTTGTGCTGCCAGTTGCCGTCCATCTCGTACGGGCCGTTGCCGATCGGATGGTCGTCGAACGCCTTCATGTCCTTGAAGGCGGCCTTCGGCAACGGCGCGTACGCCGGGTAGGTCAGCAGGAACGGGAACTGGCTGAACGGCGCGTCCAGCGTGATCTTGAGCGTGGTGTCGTCCACGACCTGGAGACCGGACAGCTTGTCGGTCTTCGGCTTGGCCTTGGTGTCGGCCGGGTTCAGGTCCGCGTAGCCCTGGATGTGCTGGAAGTACTCGTTGGCCTGCGTGCCGTTCGGACCGTAGGCCGCCCAGTTCCAGGCGTCGGCGAAGCTGGAAGCGGTCACCGGCTCGCCGTTGTGGAACTTGCGCCCCGGCTGGAGCTTGACCGTCCAGGTCTTCTGGTCGGTGGTGTCGACCGACTGGGCGGCCAGCGGGTACGGCTTGCCGTCCTTGGTGAGTCCCTCGATGTTGTCGAACAGGTTCGTGATGACGTCGAAGGAGTAGCTGCTGGTGGTGTTCCCCGGCGTCAGGTGGTCGGGTTCGGTGTGCCCCATGGTGAAGGTCCCGTCGCCCGACTTGCCGCCTCCGCCGCAGGCCGCGGCGCCCGTCGTCACGGCGAGCAGCACCGCCGCGAGCGCCGCCGTTCGTCCCAGGCCCGTCATAGTGCCCTCCCTCGCGCGTCGCGTTGCGGAAGCCTTCTTAGCGCTGAAACGATCTTCAGATCCCCGTCATGCGAGATTCGTCACCTATTCGAGATCACTTCACCGGAAGGAATCCCCCGTGCCAGGATCCGCAGCAGCCCCCACCACGTCACCGGGGCGCCGGCCCGCCGCCGCGTCCGCCGAGGTGGGCGGCATCTGCTCCGAGCTGATCCGGCTCGACACCACCAACCGGGGCGAGGGCGACTCCGAGGGTGAGCGCGCCGCCGCCGAGTACGTCGCCGGGCTGCTGTCGGACGCGGGCGCCGATCCGGTCGTGGTCGAGTCCGCGCCGGGCCGCGCCAGCACCCTCGTCCGGATCGCCGGGACCGACCCTTCGCACCCCCCGTTCCTGGTCCACGGCCACCTCGACGTGGTGCCGGCCGAGGCGTCCGACTGGACCGTCCCCCCGTTCTCCGGCGCGGTCGAGGACGGTTGCGTGTGGGGCCGGGGCGCGGTGGACATGAAGGGCTCGCTCGCCATGACGCTGGCGGTCGTCCGGCAGCGGCTCCGCGAGGGCCGCCGGACGCGCGGCGACCTGGTGCTGGCGTTCCTCGCCGACGAGGAGTGCACCGGCGAGTTCGGCTCCCGGTACGTGGTGACCGAGCACGCCGGATGGTTCGAGGGCGTCACCGAGGCGGTCAGCGAGTCCGGCGGGTTCAGCGTCACCGCCCCCGGAGGCGCCCGCGTCTACCCGGTCGCGGTCGGCGAGCGGTCCACGGCGTGGATGCGGCTCACCGCGCACGGCACCGCCGGGCACGGCTCCAAGCCCGCCCCGGACAACGCCGTCGCCGAGCTGTGCCACGCGGTCTCCCGGCTCGCGTCCTACCGCTGGCCCGTCCGGCTGACGCCGGCCGTCCGGGCGCTGGTCACCGAGCTGGGCGACATCCTGGGCGAGCCGGTCGACCAGGACCGGCCGGAGGAGGAGGCCGAACGGCTCGGCCAGATCGGCAAGCTGTTCGCCGGGACGGTCCGGAACTCGGCCAACCCGACGCGGCTGGACGCGGGCTACAAGGTCAACGTGATCCCCGGCTCGGCGTCCGCGCAGGTGGACGGCCGCTACCTGCCCGGGCTCGGCGAGGAGTTCCTCGCCACCGTGGACCGGCTGCTCGGCCCCCGGGTGACCCGCGAGTTCGTCAACCACGAGGAGGCGCTGCCCGGCGACCCGTCCGGGCCGACCTTCACCGCCCTGGCCGACGCCCTGCGCGCGGAGGACGAGGCGGCCCGGCCGGTCCCGTACGTCATGGCGGGCGGGACGGACGGCAAGTCGTTCGCCCGCCTGGGCATCCGCAGCTTCGGCTTCGCGCCGCTGCTGCTGCCGCCCGACCTGGACTACCAGGCCATGTTCCACGGCGTGGACGAGCGCGTCCCGGTCGCCGCCCTGGAGTTCGGCACCCGCGTCCTGGACCGCTTCCTCGACACCCGCTGACCCGCGCCCGCCGAGCCGCGCCCGCTCAACCGAGTCCGCTGACGCGAGCGCCGCCGTCCAGCGCGGGCGGGAGTGACGCGTGGCCCCGGAGACGGGGTATCGACCAGGAGTGGACCTCACCAGCGCCGCGCGGCGGCTCTACGGGGTGGCTCCCGAGGAGTTCACCGCCGCGCGCCAGGAACTGGCCAAGCAGGCCAAGCGGGACGGCGACGCCGTGCTGGCCAAGCGGGTCGGCGCGCTGCGTCGTCCGACCGTGTCGGCGTGGGCGGTGAACCTGCTGTCCCGGGAGGCGGCCCCGGAGCTGGAGATGCTCCTGGACACCGGGTCCGACCTGCGCGCGGCGTGGTCGCAGGGCCGTCCGATCAGCGGGCTGGAGCAGCGCCGCGGCGAGCTGGTCGACCTGCTGGTGCGGGCCGCGCGCCGCCTGGCCGCGGACGCCGGCAGGCCGCTGCGCGACCCGGCCGGGCGGGAGGTCGAGGACACCCTGCTCGCCGCGACCGTCGATCCGGACGCGGCGGAGCAGGTCCGCGCGGGTGCGCTGGCCCATCCGCTGAGCCACACCGGGTTCGTCCCCGCCGGGTTCGCGCCCGCCCCGGCCACCGAGGAAACGGTCCCCCGGCCCGCCCGGAAGCGTCCGGCGGAGCCGAGGACGACCCCGCACCGGAACCCGTCCGCCGCGCGGCGGAAAACCCGCACCGAACCACGGGACGCCGACGAGCGCCCCGTGGAGGTCGAGCCCCAGGAGGCGGACGAGCCCCCGGAGAGGGACGCTGGAGCCGAGCGGACGGCCCGCCAGGCGGAGAAGGGGCGGCGGCGGGCCGAGCGCGCCCGGCTGGCGGACGAGGCCGAGGAGCGCGCCGCCAAGGCGGAGCGGGTCCTGGAGACGCGGGAGGCCGAGGCCGACGAGGCCCGGCGGGAGCTGGACGCGGCGGAGGCCGAGGCCCGGCGGCTGCGCGCCGAGCTGGACGCGGCCGAGCGCCGCGGCGACCGCCTCCGGAGGCGCGTGGAGCGCG